>DATNAC010000192.1:0-8785 GCA_035573035.1 Terriglobales bacterium | reverse complement strand
TGGGGACCCCGGAGCCCCATGCCGGTGCTGCGCTCGCGGGGGCCGCGCCTGCATTGCTTGCCGGGGGCGGGCCGCCCTGCGGAATTTCACGGCCCTTCGCGCCGACTTTGCCCACAGTGCAAACGGCGCGACCCCCGCGATCGGAATTTCATAGCCCTGCGCGCCGACTTTGCCCACAGTGGAAACGGCGCGACCCCCGCTCCCCCGACCCAATAATTCCCGCGCTTGCCTACCAAACGAAGGGGATGAGCGCCCAGGTGCGGGCGATGTAGTCGCGGTAGGGCTGGCCGAAATGGTCGGCGAGGGCGCGCTGCTCCACCGTGATGCGGCGGGCGTAGGCGATCAGGATCGAGGCCAGCAGGGCGGCAAAGCTGAGCCAGTTGAGCATGGCCAAGCCGACGCCGGCCATGGTCAGGGTGGCGCCGGTGTAGGACGGGTTGCGGATCCAGCGGTACGGGCCGCTGGTCACCATACGGTGCTCGCCCTGAATAATCACCGAGGTGCGGAAGAACCGGCCCAACGTGCGAATGGCCCACCAGCGCAGCCCGATTCCCAGCCAGATCAGGACAACTCCCACCGAAAACCAGAGCCGCGCTCCCGTCCCGATTTCCGCCGCCGGCGCACTCCACATGGCGCTGAAGCCGCCGGCGATGCCGGCCCATACCCAGAGCACGATCCAGAGGCGGCTGCCGCGGTCGCGGTTGTTGCCGCGGGTGCCGCCGCGCTCGCGCATCCAAACCCAGAATTCGAGGCAGCACCACGCCCAGAAGCTGGCCCAGAAGCAGGCTTGCAGCGTGGGGCTGCGGTAGATCAGCGGCAGGTAATGCATTGCAGCGGCTCCTCGAACGAGCAGGATCCAAAGCTCACAAACAGGCTACGCGCCCCCGCGCCGGTGCGCAACAAGCGCTCGAGCGCGGCGGGATCCTCACAGGCCAGCTCGGCCGGGTCGACAACGGCCGCGGCCAGGTTGGCATAGCCGTGCATGACGGCGGTCGGCGAGTCGGGCGCGTAGGTGAGGGAGTAACGTCCGCGGAGGGCGTGATGCAGCCCCGCCGTGGCCTTGAAGGGCAACTGATGGCGCCGGCAGGCGTCGAGAAAGCGCAGCACCAGATCGGAGGCGGGGATCTGCTCCGCCCTGATTCCGCCGGTGCGTAGTTTGGCGCGCGCCCCGACTAATTTGGCCGCGGCGGCCAATTCGTCCAAATTGTGCGCCGCCGGATCGATCTCGCAGTACAGCAGCGCGGGGCGAAACCGAGCCGCGAGCGTGCGGATTTCATCCTCGGAGCGCGCCGGAATCTCGACAACATCCACGCTCTCCGGAAGCGGGCCGGTGTAGCCCGCAGGCAGCGTCACCGCCAATTTCCAGCCCTCCCGGCGGACTTCCTCGTGCAGCTCGGGAAGCTGCGCCACCGGGACCACGAATCGTCCCAGAGCCCACGCATCGGGCGATGCGCGATAGCGGCGGTAGTTCGCCTTGGCCTGCTCCAGCGAGAGCGCCGCCGGGGGAAACAGTCCGGCGTAGTCGATGGCTCCCGTCAGCAGCGCGCGGGCGTCAGCGTTCACAGACCGCCCGTGAGCGGGTGCGCGCCGCCGTCGCCGGCCTCGATCCAGGAGCGGTAATAGTTACGGTCCTCGATGGCTAGGGCGGGCATGGCCACCTGGAGCGGCCGGAAGGTGTCCATCATCACCGCCAGCTCGTTGGTGCGGGGCTTGCCCAGCGACTCCTCGGTGCGTCCGGGGTGGGGGCCGTGCGGGATGCCGTCGGGGTGGAGCGTGATCGAGCCGTACTCGATGCCCTTGCGGCTCATGAACTCGGAGTTGGCGTAATAGAGCACCTCGTCGCTCATCACGTTGCTGTGGTTATAGGGGGCGGGCACGCCTTGGGCGTCGAAGTCGAAAGGCCGCGGGCAGAAGGAGCAGACCACGAAACCATCGCCCTCGAAGGTTTGGTGCACCGGCGGAGGCAGGTGGAAGCGGCCCACGCGGGGTTCGAAGTCGGCGATGTTGAAGGCGTAGGGATAGTAGTAACCGTCCCAACCGACCACATCGAAGGGGTGATGGTCGACCACATTCTCCTGAAGGCGGTCGCCTTTCTTGATTACCATGCGGAACTCGCCGCTCTCGTCGTGCACCGGCAGCTCGGACGGCGGGCGAAAGTCGCGCTCGCAATAAGGGCTGCTTTCCAATAATTGGCCGAACTCGTTGCGGTAGCGCTTGGGGGTGCGGATGTAGCCGGCGCTCTCCATCACCAGGCAGCGCAGCTCGCCGGCGAACTGCCAGCGGTGGAGGATGCCGCGGGGGACAACCACATAGTCGCCTTGCCGCACCGGGATGGTCCCCATCTGCGTTTCCAGCGTGCCGCCGCCGCCGCTGATGTAGTAGAGCTCATCGGCCTGAGCGTTGCGGTAAAAGAAGTCGTCGGGGCGGATGGCGTGGACAAACCACAAGCTGACGTCGTGGTTAAAAAGCAGCGGCTTGCGGTCCACCGTCACACTGGCCGCGGTGGCGAGCTGGCGGGTCTTGAAGTGGCGGTGGCGGAAGGTGGGTTCGGGGTCGGCGACCAGCGGGACCGCCTTGAGCGCGGTGATGGCGAGGACCCGCGTCGGGGCATGCAGGTGGTAGAGCAGCGAGGCCGGACCGGTGAAGCCGTGGTTGCCCACCAACTCCTCCGGGTGCAAGCTGCCGTCGGACTTGCGGAAAATGCTGTGGCGCTTAGCGGGCAGCTCGCCCAAGCGGTGATACACCGGCATTAGAGGTTCCCCCGGAGCGCCTGCTCGCGCTCGATGGCTTCGAACAGGGCGCGGAAGTTGCCCTTGCCGAAGCCGCGGCTGCCGTGGCGCTCGATGATCTCGTAAAACAGCGTGGGGCGGTCCTCGACCGGCTTGGAGAAGATCTGCAAGAGGTAGCCCTCCTGGTCGCGGTCGGCCAGAATGCCCAACCGCTCGAGTTCGGCCAGAGACTCGGCGATGGCGCCGACCCGGTCGGGCAATAGTCGGTAGTAGGTGTCGGGAACACGCAGGAACTCGACGCCGTTGCGCTGGAGCGCGCTCACGGTGGCGACGATGTCGCGGGTCTGCAGCGCGATGTGCTGCACGCCGGGGCCGCCGTACGCGTCGAGGTATTCGTCAATCTGGCTCTTCTTGCGGCCGGGCGCGGGCTCGTTGATGGGGAACTTGATCGAATCCGAGTCGTCGGCCATCACGATGCTCATGAGGGCGCTGTACTCGGTGGAGATGTCCTTGTCGTCGAAGCTGAGGAAGCGTTTGAAGCCGAGCACGTCGCTGTACCAGTTCGCCCACTGGTTCATCTCGCCCAGGCCGACGTTGCCGACGATGTGGTCCACGCGCAGGATGCCGGTCTCGTCGCCGTGCGCCACCGCCTCGCGGAAACCGGGCAGGAAGGGGCCGGCGTAGCCCTTGTGGGAGAGAAACGAGTGCAGGGTATCGCCGTAGGTGTGGATGGCGGCGTGGCGGACGGCGCCGTGCTCGTCGCGCAGATCATGGGGCTCGACCGCGGGCCGGGCGCCGCGGGCGACCGCGGCGGCAAAGGCGGCGTCGGCGTCGTCCACCTCGAAGGCCACGTCGCGCACGCCGTCGCCATGGCGGTGGAGGTGGTCGGCGGCTTCGCCGGCCGCGAGCGGCGTGGTCAGCAGGAAGGTGGCCTTTCCCTGCCCCATGACGTAGCCGCATTGGCGGCGTTCGCCGGTCTCAAGACCGGTGTAGGCGAGCTGGGAAAAACCGAACGCCTTGCGGTAGAAAAACGCGGCCTGTTTGGCGTTGCCTACCCACATCTCAATGTGGTGAATTTTCTTGAGCTTGAGGGGATTGTCAGCCATACGCTTAGCATAAGGCACGATCGGGGGGGGTGCCGTATTCTGCTTATATATGGCGATCTCGCTCGCCCTGGTCCTACACGCGCACCAACCGGCTGGGAACTTCGATGCGGTGATCGAGGAGAACTACCAACGTTCCTACCGGCCCATGGTGGAGGCGGCGGCGCGGCGGCCCTGGCTGCGGCTCAACCTGCACTATACCGGCTACCTGCTCGATTGGCTGGCCCGGCATCACCCCGAATATGTGGACCGCGTGCGCGAGTTGGCGGCCCGCGGTCAAGTCGAGATCCTGGGCGGGGGCTACTATGAGCCCATCCTGGCGGTGATTCCGCCCACACACCAGCGGCTGCAGCTCGACCGGCTTGGCGAACGTGTGCTGGCCCACTTCGAGCACGTCCCGCGCGGCGCCTGGCTGGCGGAGCGGGTGTGGGAGCCGGAAATTCCGGCCGCGCTGGCCGGCGCCGGCTTGGCCTATACCATCCTGGACGACACCCACTTCGAGCTGGCCGGAATCCCGGCCGCCGACCTGCACGGCTACTGGATCACGGAGTCCCAAGGGGAGCGTCTGGCGGTGGTTCCCTCCAACTTTTTCCTGCGCCAAGCCATCCCGTTCAAACCAGAACAGGAGTGCTTCGATTACCTTCGGGAAGCATCCGAGGTCCGGGGAGCGGAGCTGTTGACCATGGGCGACGACCTGGAAAAGTTCGGCAGCTGGCCCCACACCTTCGCCCATGTGTACGAGCAGGGTTGGCTGGAGCGGTTTTTCGACGGCCTGGAGGCCCGCGCCCACGCCATCACCACGGTGCGGTTGGGCGACTACATCGCCGCGCACCCGCCGCGCGGCTTGGTCTACATTCCCAGCGCGTCCTACCCGGAGATGATGCAGTGGGCGGGCAGCCACACCTGGCGCGGCTTTCTCACACGCTACGGCGAGGCCAACCATCTGCACAAATCCGTCTGGGACCTGCACCAGCGGGTGGAGGCGGCGGCCGCGGCGCAGCCGGGGCGGCCCGAGTGTGCCCAGGCGCGGGACCATCTGCTCGCCGCCGAGTGCAACGACGTGTACTGGCACGGATGGTTTGGCGGGCTCTATTCGCCCCATCTGCGCAACCTGGCCTACACGCATCTGCTCGCGGCCGACGCCGCGCTGGAGGCGGCCGCACCGGCGCCCCCGGTGCGCAGCGTGGACCTGCACGCCGACGGCCGGGCGCTGATCGAGTTACGCTCCGCCGAGCTGCGGCTTTGGCTGGCGCCGCACGACGGTGGCTGCCTCGAGGAGATAGACGCGCGCAAGGCCAATGCCAACCTCATCAACTCCATCCAGCGGCGGGTTGAACCGTACCATGAGAGTTTGCGCCGGCCGGAAGCGCATAATCCGGCGCATTTGCCGGGCGAAACGCACGCCGATCCGGCGCTCGAATGGGACCGGCTGCCGCGGTACGACCGCTATCCGTGCGCTGCCGGGCGCGTCTATGCCTGCGAGGCCGGCAAGAGCTGGGAGGATTATCAACTTCTACAGCTCGGGGAGGACCGGGAACTCGCCGGCGGGAGCTACACGGTGATCGAGGCGGCGCCGGGGCGTGTGCGTCTGCGGCGCCCGGGCGCCGACAAGACGGTGACGCTGGACGGTCCGGAACTCGGCATCGAAGTCGGTTTCGATCATGCGCCGGGGCTCGGGCTGATCGAAATGGTGCTGAACCTGCTCGCGCCCGATGCGCCCGACCGGTACTGGGAGCAGGATGCAAAGCGGCGTCCGCTGCACTGGGCGGGCGAGTTGGCGCCGGCGCCGCTGGAGCTTTGGGACGGATGGCGGCGGGTGCGCATCCGCCTGGAAGCGCCCGGCGCGCGCGCCTGGTGGGTGCATCCGATCTACTCGGTCTCCCAGGCCGAGACCGGCTTTGAGCGAATCTATCAGGGCAGTGCGGTAGCCGCGGTGCTGGCTCCCGGACGGAAGCGCGCCGGCCTGCAGCTGAAAATTTTCCTGTAAAAATGCGTCTTGCGCGGCACGGCTCGTGTACAATCACCTTGTTTTGCCGTACTGTTCGCTTGATTCGTGTGAGGAGGTTGCATGGCAGCATTGACCAAGACAATGATCGTTTCGAACCTGGCTGAAGCCACGGGCTTGAACAAGAAAGCCTCGGCCCAGTATCTGGAAACCCTGGCCGCGCTGGCCATCCGCGAGACCAAGCGCTCGGGCCAATTCACCATCCCGGGACTCGGGAAGCTGGTGAAGCAGCAGCGCAAGGCGCGCATGGGCCGCAACCCGCAGACCGGCGATGCCATCAAAATTCCGGCCAAGACCGTGGTGAAATTCCGCGTGGCCAAGGCCGCCAAGGACGCGATCGCGCCCCCGAAGAAGTAGCTCTCGGCTCCAACTGCCAAGCGCGCGCGCTGCAACAGCGCGCGCGTTTTTTTTGGGGGAGAAGGAATCTAACCGCGGTTGATCGCAGCGGCGGTGAAACCCGCGCCGAAGCCGTTGTCGATGTTGACGACGGTGACGTTGGACGCGCAGGAGTTCAGCATCCCGAGAAGCGCCGCCACGCCGCCGAAGCTGGCGCCATAGCCTACGCTGGTGGGGACCGCGATGACCGGGGCGGCGACCAAGCCGCCGACGACGCTGGGCAGCGCCCCTTCCATGCCCGCGACCACGATCACGATGCGCGCACGCTGGATGCGGTCGAGTTCGCCCAGCAGGCGATGCAGTCCGCTGACCCCACAGTCGTAGAGGGTCTCGACCGGTCCCCCCAGCAAGTCGGCGGTCAACGCAGCCTCCTCCGCCACCGGCAGGTCGCTGGTCCCGGCCGAGATCACCAGGATGGTGCCGCGGCCGCGCGTGGGTGGCTCGCGCCGCACCGTGATGGCTTGCGGGATGGGGTGGAACTCGGCTTCGGGGAGTACCGCCGTCACGGCGGCATGCATTTCGCGGGTGGCGCGGGTGATGAGGACATTGCCCGAGCCTTGGGCGATGCTCGCGGCGATGGCGCCGACTTGCGCGGGGGTTTTGCCGCGTCCCAGGATGACCTCGGCGGCGCCCTGGCGCAGGGCGCGGTGATGATCCACCCGGGCGAAACCCAGGTCCTCGAAGGGCTGGCGCCGCATCCGGGCCTGCAACTCGGCCAGGGCCGCCTCGGGGCGGAGCGTCCCGGCGGCAACTTCGGCGATCAGCTCGCGCAACAGCGTTTCGTTCACTTTGGCATTGTAATCGGTGCCCGGGGTGCCCCCTCGACTGGGCCGGCGCGCGGTAGACAGATCAAGATACGCACTCTAGAAGTGGTCTCATCATGCCGCAGCAGGCCGCCTGGGGCGAGCTGGATGCGGCTGTTTCTGGGGAAAAAGCCGCACACGATCCATTCGCGTAAAGTTTGGCACCAATTATGAGACCACGTTGATGGGCGCGGGCCCCAGCGCGGCTGCGCCGCGCGCCCCGCTTGTGCTCGCACCGGCATGGGGACCCCGGAGCCCCAAGCCGGTGCTGCGCTCGCGGGAACCGCGCCTGCATTGCTTGCCGGGGGCGGGCCGCCCTGCGGAATTTCGCGGCCCTTCGCGCCGGCTTTGCCCGCAGTGCAAACGGCGCGACCCCCGCGCTTCGAGTGCGCTACCATGAGCCTCATGGATTTTCGGTGCGCGGGGGCGCGTTGAAACTTACTTTGGCCATCACCGGCGCCAGCGGCGCGGCCCTGGCGCGGGCGGTGCTCGAGCGGCTGGAGCGGGACGAGCGCGTCGGCCATGTGGATCTGGTGGCCTCGCCGCACGGACTGCGGGTCACCCGCGAGGAGTTGCACCTGCCGGAGGGCAAGCTCGACGAATTCCCGGCGCGGCTGCTGGGCCGCCCGGCACCCAAAGTGCAAATGCACGACGACCGGAATATCGGGGCCAATATCGCGAGCGGCTCTTACCCCAGCGCGGGCATGCTGGTGGTGCCGTGCAGCATGGGCACCCTGGCCGGGATCGCCCATGGCATGGCCGACAGTCTGATCGAGCGCGCCGCCGACGTCTGCCTCAAGGAGCGGCGGCGGCTGCTGCTGGCGGTCCGCGAGTCGCCGCTCAACCGCGTCCACCTGCGCAACCTGCTGGCGGCGGACGAGGCCGGGGCGACCATTTTTCCGGTGATGCCCGCCTTTTACGACCGGGCGCTCACCGCCGAGGCCATGACCGCGCAGTTCGCCGCCCGGCTGCTGGAACATCTGGGGCTTCCGCAGCCGGATGTGTTTCAATGGCAAGGGTAGACTCCATGGAGCCGTCCCCAACTCCGGTTCAGCACAAAGGCCCCACCGTGACCGTCTTTCTCATGATCCTGGTAGCCGTGGCGATGGAGGTGGTGGGCCAGCTTCTCTATAAATCGGGCATCAACCGCATGCACGGCTTCCAGGGCTCGCCCTTCGAGATCCTGCCGCTGGCGCGCTTCGCGCTGGACGCGCTGCGCAACTGGCGCGTGCTGTTGGGTATCGGGGTCTACTGCGCCCAAGCCGCGGTGTGGTGGGGGGTGCTCTCGCGCGCCGACCTGAGCTACGCTTTCCCGCTGACCAGCATGAGCTACGTGCTGTTGCTGGTGGCCTCGCGCGCCTTCCTGCACGAGCACATTTCGTTGACGCGCTGGATGGGCGCGACCGCGGTGGTGTTCGGCGTCTATCTGATTACGCGCTCGGCCCCTCTGGTGCGATGAGGGCGCTTCTTATTTATGCGCCGGGCGCCCGGCTTCGCCGCCCGGCTCGCATCCCTTCAGCGCGCTGCGCGGGGGCCCCGGCGCCCCGCTTCGCTCCCGCATGGTCCGGCCTCCCGATTACGCGCTCGGCCCCTCTGGCGCGATGAGGGCGCTTCTTAATTTATGCGCCGGGCGCCCGGCTTCGCCGCCCGGCTCGCATCCCTTCAGCGCGCTGCGCGGGGGCCCCGGCGCCCCGCTTCGCTCCCGCATGGTCCGGCCTCCCGATTACGCGCTCGGCCCCTCTGGTGCGA
>DATNAC010000191.1:0-11454 GCA_035573035.1 Terriglobales bacterium | reverse complement strand
CCTGTAAAGCCCATCCCAGGGCGAGGTCGGCGGGCAGGTTGGCCTTGACGGCGCGCACCACCGCGATCAGGTTGCCGGCGGCGAATTGGCGCAGTTGCAGGGTGAGCGCCGCATCCGGACGCGTGAAGAGGTTGCGCACATCGCCGGCGAGGCGCAGGTGCTGGAAGCCGGGGTCGCCCAGGCCGTCGAGATGGAAGCGCTCCTCCGTCGGGTAGTAGGTGCCGTTGAAGCTGGCGCGCACCGTGGCCGGCGGCGGCAGCAGATCCCAACGCCGCACCGCCTGGGCTTGCAGCGTGCCGCCAAGGAGGAAGTCATGGCCGCTGCCGTGGACATGGATCTCGGCCGAAAGGATGCCGTGCACGCCGGCGTCGTGGCCCACAATCAGCGCCGAGGAGCCGGCGAGAAACGAGTTTTGGATGCGCAGGGCAAGGTCGAAGGGCTGCTGCGGAAAACCGGCGCCGGTTGGCGCGCCGGGCCAGCGGCCATCCACCGTGACCTCGCCGGTGTCGGAGAGGTTGAGGTCGGTGCGCGCGGGTTGAAAGCGCGCCTGGAGGCGCCAGCCGCCGCTGTCGTGAACGAGCGAGCCCTGGACCTGATCCAAATAGAACCGGGTCTTGGTTTGGTCCAATTTAAAGTTGATGCGGGCGTCGCTCCATACCAGGTAGGGAAACTGCGCCGCGGCGCGCAGGCGGGCGCCGCCGCGGACGGGGCGGCCCTGACTGGTGCGGTCCAGCAAGGCGGTGATGTTCCACTGGCCCGCGGCGTTCCGGACCAAATTGATGCTGGGGCGTTCGAGCTGGATGCGGGCGAAGGCGAGCCGCCCGGAGAAGAGCGAGCTGAAGCGCACGGCGGCGGTCGCCGAGTCGGCCACCACCATGTCCTCGGCGCCGAAGCGGGGGTCCTCGCCCAGGCGCACCTGATCCAACTCGACCCCCGGGAGCGGAAAGGCCACCAAGTGGATCTCGCCGGCCTCGATGCGGCGGCCCAAGCCCGCTTGTAGAGCTTGCAAAATTCTTGCCTTGGCGCCGCCGAGGGTAATGAGCGGTACCAAAATCGGCACCAACACCAGGACCGCGATCCCGATCCAGATATGGCGCGGGCGCAGCTTCATCGCGGCAGGTGGAGCGTGCGCGACCAGCGGGTGCGGGTGGGAGCGTGGATCAGGACAGAGAGCAGTCCGCCCAGGCGACTGCCAATTCCCTGAGCCTCGTAGTCGCTCTCATCGCTGCGATAGGACCAGTAGACGATACTCGGGCGGCCGATGACGTTATCCAGGGGTACAAAGCCCCAGTAGCGCGAGTCGGCGGAGTCGTCGCGGTTATCGCCCATGCAGAAGTACTGTCCGGGAGGCACGACCAGCTCGCCATCGTGGAGATACCGCGGCATCGCCTGCTGCCACTCGGGGGAAGTATCGCCCAGCGGACCGCCGTTCGGCCAGTCGTCGCGCGCGGGATCGTAGGTGCCGGAGCGAACCACATAGGGCTCCACCAGCGCCTGGCCATTGCGGTAGACAATGCCGTGCACCAGCTTGATGTGATCGCCGGGAAGACCGACCAAACGCTTGACGATATGGGTGCCGGGAGGCTCGGTGGAGTCGGCGGGCGTGGACATGAAAACCACGATGTCGCCGTGCTGCAAGCCGTGATAGGGCAACAGCCCGGGCGCCCATTTCGGCGGCGGCGAGAGCCGGACGCGGTCGGCGAAGAGATGGTCGCCGATCAGCAGCGTGTTCTCCATCGAGGCCGAAGGGATATCGAACGGCTGCACCACGAAGGTGATGATGAAGAGGGCCGCCACCAGGGTGGGTATCCAGACCCGCAGAAAGCTTTCCTGGAGCGGTGGGGGCGCCTTGGACTTGTCCGAAGCCATCGCTCTTTAGTTTAGCGGAGAAGTGCCACGGCCACCTCGCTGTTGGGTTGCTCCCTCCTTAGGGCATCTTCGAGCTGCCGCCACGGTGGCTTGTTGTGAACCCGCGAAAACCTCAGAGCAAGCCCAGGTACTGCAACGCGGCGGCGGCTGCGCGCTGCTCGGCGGCGTTCCTGCGTGCGCCGGGCTCCCGGCTTCGCCGCCCGGCTCGCCCGCCTCGGGAGCGCGGCGTGGGGGCCCCATCGCCCCACGCCGCGCCCTCGCCGCATCAGAGCAAGCCCAGGTACTGCAGCGCGGCGGCGGCTGCGCGCTGCTCGGCGTCCTTCTTGCTCAGCCCTTCGGCGGTGCCGGTGTATATATCGTCGAGTGACACTTCGACGGTAAAGAGCTTGTCGTGTTCGGGGCCGGTGGCGGTCACCACGCGGTAGCGCGGCAGCGGGCGGCCGGCGGCGTGGCTCCACTCCTGCAGCGCCGATTTATAGGCGAACTCATGCAGGCGCTCGATGGCGATGGGCTCGAGGCTGGCGCCAACGATGTGGCGGTCCACGAAAGCGGCGGCGGCGGCGTAGCCGGCGTCGAGGTGGATGGCGGCGATGACCGCCTCCAACCCGTTGGCCAGGAGGCGCTGCTTGTGACGTCCGCCGATGGCCTCCTCGGCGCGGCTGAGGCGCAGGTGGCGCCCCAGATCGAGCCGCTCGGCGATGCTGGCGAGGTGACGGGCGCTGACCATCCAGCCGCGCAACCGGCTGAGCTGGCCTTCGTTGGAGGCGGGAAACGACTCCAACAGGCGCTCGCTAACGCGCAGCCCGAGCACCGCATCGCCGAGAAACTCGAAACGCTCGTTATCGGGCGCGGCGCCGGCGGAGCCGCCCTGGGCACGGGGCCAGGAGCGGTGGGTGAGCGCCTGCACCAGCAGCTCAGGCTGCGCGAAACGATGCCCCAGTCGCTCTTCGAGGTCGGCGTTCACCGGTATGCCCCAAAACGGCGGCGGCGCCCGAATCACGGGCGCCGCCGGCCTTCACTCCCCGCACTGCTGCCCGCCGGCGGAAACGGTGCCTAGATCCCGCCGCCCCCGCCCGCGGCCTGCTGGGCGGCAATGAACTTCTTGTTCGAGGCCACCGCCGCCTGCACGTTGGGGTCGGTAGGCGCCAACTTCAAGGCAGCATCGAGCGCGGCATTGGCTTCCGTCCATTTCTTCATCGTGATATAGGCCCGAGCCATGTAGAAATCGTCCACCGCCTGGTGGCCCGCGTCATCGAAGGGCAGAGCCTTCTGGTAGTTGGCCACCACATTGGGATAGTCCTTGTGGATGTTGGCAATGCGCGCCAGCGAGGTATAGGCGATGGCCTGGAGTTTCTGCTTCTGCGCGTCGGTGAAGGGCTGGCCATTGATGGTGCTGCCGCCGGTCTGGGCGATCTGGATGGCGGCGTTGTCATCGTCGGTGGCTTCCTTGAGGCGCTGATCCGCATCCAGGTCGGTGTCCTTGACCTGGGTGGGGATGATGTCGCCGAGGGTGGCGAGCGCATAGAGGCTCTTGGGGTCGGCCTTGATCGCCTGCTCACCGTAGACCAGGCTCTTGGCGTAGTCGGCATGGGGCGGGGTCTGGTAGAACTGCAAACCCCAGGTCGCCACCGTGGCGAGGTAGTCGCTGGTGGGGAACTTGGTGACGAAATCGTTGAGCGCGGCGTCGAGCTGGTCGCCGGTGGTGGCCGGATTCTTGTACAAGGCGGTCAGCGCGTTGAGCGCGTCTTTCTCTTCCTTGCTCTTGGGATGGGCGCCCTTGGGCATGGTGGTGGACGGCGCCGGCGCTTTTTGGGCAAACAGGGCCGGTGCGGCGAGCAGCATCAACCCCAACGAGCAGACAACGCGAAGTTTAGTCATGGAAGGAAAGAAGAACTTGCGGCATTATGCCGTTTTTCGGGCCGAAAATCCAGACTTCTAGTGAGCTTTCGCGGGCTTGGGCTGAAATGGCGCCTTGAGGCCCGCCTCCGCGACCGACTTGGAGAGCGGCGTATCGGCGGTCAGCAGCGCCGCCTTGTAGTAGTTCACGGCCGTAGAACGCAGGTTCTCGGCGTCGGACAGCCGCGCCAAATATATATTGGACCAGGTTTTGATGTGTGCGCTGGCGCCGGTCTGCCGCAGCGCATTCTGGAAGTCGTCGAGGGCGCCCTGCACCTGGCTTTGCTCGATCGCGATCTTGCCGAGCAGGTAGTAGGCGGTGGCGTGATCGCCGCGCGGCTGCTGCAAGGCGGCCTGGGCGAGCGCGGTGGCCGCGGGCAAATCGTGGGCATCGAGCCGGGCCTGGCCCAGATCGAGGAGTCCGGGGGCGGGGCGGGCCTCCAGCGGCGCCGGAGCCTCCGTCGGCGGGGCGGGCGAGAAGGCGGTGTGTTTGACGGCGGCGGAGATCTCGTCCCAGCGCGCGGCGAACGCCGCCACCGGATAGAACTCGGCGAAGCCGGCGGGGTCCAGGCGGAAGCTGGCGAGCTGGTCGAACCAGTACGGGGTGAGGACCAGGCCCTGCTTCATGGCGGCCTGAACCGCCGCCTGCTTTTGCAGGTCGGTGCCCGGGTCGAGCTGTATTTCCACCGCCCGTACCAGGCACTCGGTAAACAACAACTGGGCGTCGCGCCGGAACTGGACGTCCAGACCGGCGGCCTTGGCCACCAGCGGCATGATCTGTTGTTCCATGGGGGTGATCGCCGCCGGGTACTGCGCGATGATGGGGTCCAGCAGGAAGTGCAGATAGGTGTGGCGGATCTGCGCCATGGCCTGGGCGGCGTCGAGGTTGACCACGATGTAGTAGTTGTCCTCGTAGTTGAGCGCATCGGACTGGCCGGGCATGAGCAGCGGGTCGGGAAAGATGAAAAATTGACGCGGCGAGTAGGAGGCGGGGATGCGGAAGAAGGCGTCCACCGCGGTCAGGCTCTTGCGCGCCAGCGCCACGTCGCCGCTCATGACCAGGTCGTAATTGGGCTCGGCTTGCTGCCAGAGGGCATCCACCTTGGCCTGGGTGTAGAAACGCTGCAGGATGGGCAGCACATCGTCCACGGCGACGGCCTCGGGGGGCAGGCCGGCCTCGGGAACGGTGAGGGTCAGACCGGGAGGGTTGCCCAGAAAGAGGGCCAGGGTGATGTACTGGGCCACGTCCTGATTGGCGTTGCCGCGATGATGGGTCTGGAAGAAGTTCTTGAGTTCCTGCGCGGCGGGCACGGTCTGTGCGGTGAGTTCGGCGCGCAGTTGGGCGCGCAGCTTGCCCGCTGGGGTGGCGGCTTCGGCGGGGGTGGGCGCGGAGCCGTAGCCGGCGGCGGTCAGGCCCGCCATGGCGGCGAAGACGGCGGGGTTGGAGTCCACCACGACGGCGGTGTGCACCGGGTTCCCGCCCGCGGGCCGGGTCTGGCCGGTGGTCTGCGCCCCAACCAGCCCGGCGGCAAGGCACACCAGCCAGGAAACGCGCGCCATGCGGGGAAAGATGGGACTCATGCGGTGATGGCGCGCTAACCCCGGACGCTTACCGTCCCGAACGAGACCAGCAGGCTGCCGGTGGTGGGTTGGCCGAAGAACGTGGTGGCGGGCTCGAAGACGCTCAGCAGCAATTGGTTGTTAAGGCGGCTAATGAGCTGCGCATCGGTGGGGCCCGACAGCACGCTATAGCCGTAGACGTGGCCGGTGGCGTCAATTTCGGCCTTGATCAGCACCGCGGCGCCGAGGTCGTAGTCGGGCACGCGCGCCAGCCGGGGCGGGGTGGCGTCACCGATCTGTACGTCGGGAACGGCGGGATTGCCCACGCGGCTGCCGTGTACGCCGCCGGCCAGGGCGGAAAACAGCACCAGAGCCGCGGCGGTGCCCACGGCGGTGGGCACCGCCAGGGCCTGCAGGGCGGCGGTCCAGCGCATTTTCCAGTACTGCCACCGCTGGCCGCGCACCGAGTAGTGCGAGGCCTTGACGCGCAAACGCAGGGCGAGATCGGCGGGTACCGCGGGCGCGGGCTCCTGGCGCAACCATTGCCCCATCTCGCGGTAGCTCTGCAGCGTGGCGGCGCAGCGGGCGCACCTTTCCAGGTGCCGCACCACCAGCGCTCCGGTACTGGAATCCAACTCCCCGTCCATGTAGGCCGACAGCGCGGGCTGGAGAGCTTCGCACTCGGCGGGGGCCTCGCCGGTTCGGCCGTTCCACTCGACTCCCAGACTAGACATCGGACACACTCCCTGCATTCCATGCAAGCTGGCTTCGGGCGCCAGCGTTTTCCGCCGCCGCGCGATCCCGCAGCAGCGCCTGCCGCAGCATCTCGCGTCCCCGCAGCAGCCGGGACTTCACCGTCCCTACTTTGACCTGCGTCACTTCCGCAATCTCGTCGTAACTGAACCCCTCGATCTCGCGCAACAGCAGCACCGCGTGAAAGGGTTCCGGCACCGCGGCCATGGCCCGCCGCAACCGCAGTTGGGTCTCCCTGCGCATGGCCTGGCCCAGCGGCGACTCCTTGCCATCGGGCAAGCGGCTGGCCCAACTCAGGCCGTGCTCGTCCTCCTCATCCATCGAGGTCTCTTGGCGCTTGTGACGCCGCCACCAGCGCCGGTGATTGCTGGCCTCGTGCAACGCGATCTGGTACAGCCAAGTCTTCAGACTGCTCTTGCCTTCGAAGTTCGCGGCGGAACGGAACACCTTGAGGAAAATATCCTGCAGAATGTCGGCGCCATCCTCCGCGTCGGTCACAATGCGGGCCACAAAGCGGTAGAGGGGCTGGTGATAGACGGCAATCAGGTAGTTGAACGCTTCGACCGAACCGGCCCGAAGTTCCGCCACCAGTTGCTGCTCGCCCCAGCGAGCATCGCTCGCAACCGCCGTAAACCCAACCGCTGTGTCCTGGGTACTCATGGCCTCAGCATCAATTTACTACGTTTTGTGGTGGATAGCGGGATCTCCCCGAGGGTTCGCCTCTCCCTCTGTAGACGCCGCTTGGCTAGGGAAAGTTCCCGCCAGTGCCGTTCCCGTCACCCGCTGCTTCTCCAGCAGCTTGGCTTGCTTGAGGTGGACGTAGGCGGCGGCCAGGTAGGCGATCACCAAGCCGGGCCAGCCGTCGCGGAAGCCCTGCTTCAGGATGTAGCTGCGGAAAAACACAAACGGGGGGGTAAAGGCGAGTTGGAAATTGCTGACCGAGAGGCCCTGGCGCAGGCGGGCGGCGGAGGCCAGGTCGGTGTAGCGGTTCATGACCTCGACGTGCTCGTGCAAGCTGCGCCGGGTGTAGTGCACCATGTCGCCGGCGAGATAGGCCACTGCGCCGCCGACCTTGGGCTCTTCGTGGGGCGGCTCGCCGTCCCAACGGGTCACCGCCTTGCGATAAAGACGGGTTTGCCAATCGGGATACCAGCCGGAGTGGCGGATCCAGCGGCCCAGGTACCAGGCGCGGCGGGCCATGCGGTAGCCATCGGCGGCGGGGCCGTCGCGGCGCACGCGCTGGATGGCCTCCACCAATTCGGGGGTGAGGCGCTCGTCGGCGTCGAGGACCAGAATCCAGTCGTGGGCACAAAGGCTGTCGGCGTAGTTGTGCTGGGCGCCATGGCTGGCAAAGGGGTGCTGGATGACGCGATCGGTATAGCGCCGGGCGATCTCCACAGTGCGGTCGGATGAGAACGAATCGACGACCAGGATCTCGTCCGCCCAACGCACCGATTCGAGCGCGGCGGCGATGTTATCCTCCTCGTTGAACGTGTTGATCCGGGCGCTGATCTTCACCTCACCAGCATAATGGCAAACCCCCTCCGCATCGCCCACATGGATACGAGCCGCGACTGGCGCGGCGGCCAGCAGCAGTTGTTGCTGCTCGCGGGGGCGCTGCGAGGCATGGGGTGCGAACAGGTGGTGATCGCCTCGGGTCCGGTGGCGGAGCGGTTTGCCGCGGCCGGGATCGCGACGCTGGCGCCGGGGCGGGCAGGGCGGCGGGCGCTGGCGCGGGCGGATGTGGCGCACGCCCACGACGGCCACGCCCATACCTATATGTTGCGCGCGACCCTGGGGCGCGAGCCGCTGCGGGTGTTGAGCCGGCGGGTGGCCTACGCCATCCGGGGAGCGGCGTCGGGATGGAAGTACCGCCGGCTCGGGTTGGTGCTGGCGGTGTCGGAGGCGGTGCGCCAGCAGGTGATCGCCACCGGACTGGAGCCGGCCCGGGTGGAGGTGGTCAGCGACGCGCTCGACTTCGCTACCCTGCCCGAGCCCGGGCCGGCGCGGGAACGGCTGCGCCGGCAACTGGCGCTTCCGGCCGGGGCGCCGCTGTTGGTATGTTTGAGCGCGTTCACGCCGGAAAAGGGCGTGCCGGACCTGGTCACGGCCCTGGGGGCGATGCCGCGGGAGGTCCATCTGGCGTTGGCGGGCGCCGGACGGATGGAAGGGGACTTGCGTCGCCTGGCGCGGCGGCTGGGTCATGCGGAGCGGGTACACTTCGTGGCGGAAATTGCGCCGCCCGCCTCGGCGGCGGAGTGGGCGGCGGCAGCGGACATCCTGGTCATGCCGTCACGCCAGGAGGGGCTGGGGTCGGCGGCGCTGCTGGCGATGGCGCTGGACCGACCGGTGGTCGCCACCGCCGCGGGTGGCATCCCCGAGATGATCGCCCACGAACAGACCGGACTGCTGGTAGCGCCAGCGCGGCCGGAGGAATTGGCGGCGGCGTGCGCCCGGTTGCTTGGGGCGCCGGCGCTCGCGGCACAGGTGACCGCGGCGGCCCGGCGCCAGGTGCGCGAACGGCACGACATCCGCCATTTGGCGGAGCGCACCCTGGACGCCTATCATCGCCACAGGAGCCGAAGCGCATGAAATCGCTGCTGATGCCCGTACTCCTTGCCGCGCTGACCGCGCCCGCCGCCCACCCGCGCGCGCAGGCCGCACCCGCCACCCCGCACGCGCCGGCGGTGTATGCGGTGGCGTTCCGCACCACCAGTGGGTCATTCACCATCGAGGTCCACCGCGACTGGGCGCCGCGGGGCGCCGACCGGTTTTACGCGCTGGTCCAGTCGGGTTACTTCACTGGGGACGCTTTCTTCCGGGTCGTACCCGGATTCGTGGTGCAGTGGGGATTGAACCCCGACCCGAAACAGAGCGCGGTATGGGAGCATGCGCCTCTCCCGGATGATCCGGTGCTGCAGAGCAATTCGCCGGGAATGGTGAGCTTCGCGGCTTCCGGCCCGCATTCGCGCACCGCCCAGATTTTCGTCAACCTGGGGCAGAACGCGCGCCTGGACCGGCTGGGGTTTGCGCCGTTCGGGCGGGTGACCTCGGGATTGAACGTGGTCGCGCACGTAGACAGCGAGTACGGCGAGCGGCCGGATCAGAAGCAAATCCTGGCGCACGGCGCCGCCTACCTCACCCACAATTTCCCCGGGCTGGATGTGATCTACGCGGCCACGCTGCTGCCCGCAGCCCCTTCCTCCCATCCTTGAACTTTGGCGTCCAATGCGTGGTGGTGGCGTTCGGCCTGGTCACCGGAAGCTTCTTGACGCTGTGCGCCTACCGGCTACCGCGCGGCATGTCGGTGGTGCGTCCGGGCTCGCGCTGCCCGCAATGCCAGCATCCGCTGGGTGCGGGCGACAACCTGCCCGTGGCCGGCTATCTTCTGCTGCGGGGGCGGTGCCGCTATTGCCGCCGCTCGATAGCGCCCCGGTACCTGCTGCTCGAGCTGGGAACGGGCTTGGCTTTCCTCTGGAGTTGGGAGCGGCGGGGACCGGGATGGGGGTTCGTGCAGGGGGCGTTCTTTTTGGCCTGCCTGCTGCTGCTGGCCGCCACCGACCTGGAATCGCGGCAATTGCCCGACGAGGTGACGCTGGCGGGCTGGCTGGTGGGATTGATCTTTGCCGCCAGGCTATCGCCCGGGCCGGGCCCGGCGCTGCTGACCAGCGGCATCGCGAGCGGCGGATTGGCCTTGGTGGCGCTGGTCTTCCTGCGGGTGCGCGGGCGTGAAGGCATGGGCTGGGGCGACATCAAGATGGTGGGGCTGCTGGGGGCCTTCCTGGGAGCGCGCGGCACGATCGTGGCGGTGTTTGTGGGTTCGGTCAGCGCGGCGTTGGCGGGGATAGTCCAGTCGGCCGCGGTGTTCCTGGGGCGCCGCCGGCGGGGACGGAGCTGGACGCAGGCACGGCGGGCGACGGCGCTGTTCATGGGCCGGGCGGCGCTGCCGTTTGGGGTGTTCTTGGCGGCCGGCGCGGTGATTGCATGGGCGTGGACGCCGCAATTGTGGCGGGCGTGGCTGGGGATGTGAGTGACTGGAGTGCTAGAATCTTAGCCCTATGGCCGAAGTGAAAGCCAAACGCGCGCGCCGGACAGGGCAGCGCATCGCCCCGAACGGCAACGCCGGAGCCAAGGCCAGGACGCCCGCGCGCAAGAAGGGGCGCGCCGCCAATTCTTCAACCGCACCTTTAAGTAAAGACGCGCTGCGGCTGTCTCAGGAAGTGTTGCGGCACTTGCCGAGCGGTATTGTTTTCTTCGACGGCAAGGGCAAAGTGGAGGAGGCCAACCCCTCGGCCCGGGCCGCGTTGGGCTACACCCATCCCCAGGGGATGACGCTGGCGACCCTGTTGCGGGATGCGGAGCTGTTCGATTCCGACGGTTCCTGCCTGGGCGCCGCCGCCGAGTTACTGGCAGACACATACCGCACCAACCGCATCCTGCAGCGCAAGACCATCCGCTATACCACCCCGGACGGCCAGGGGCGGCGGCTGGGCGTGACGCTGTTTCCCTTGCGCGAGCGGGAAACCACCACCGGGCTGATCTGCCTGCTCACCGACCTGACCGCCATCCACGCCCTGGAGGAGGAGTTGCAACGCCGCCGCAACCTCGCCGCGCTGGGCGAGATGGCGGCGGGGATCGCCCACGAGTTCAAAAACGCCTTGGCCACCATCTCCGGCTACGGGCAGATGCTGCAAGCGCAGCTGGGCGGCGCCCCGCGCGCTCACGTGGAAAAAATCATGGAACAGGCGACGATGCTGAACAACATCGCCACCGAATTCCTCACCTTTGCGCGGCCGCTGGCGGTGCAGCCGGAGAAAGTGGATCTCGGGATACTCCTGCGCCAGTGCGCCGATGCGCTGCGGGTGCAGGATTATGCCGCCTCGCAAGCCGATCCCGCCCGCATCCAGGTGGTTCTGGATTTTTTCTTCCCGGTGGTGGCGGGCGACCCGGTACTGCTCACCGCCGCCTTCATGAACCTGCTGCGCAACGCCTGCGAAGCCATTCTGCTCAGCGGCCAGGGGCGGCGCATTTCGGTCCACTTTGGCGGGTATCAAGGACAGAACGTGCAACTGCTTTTTACGGACGATGGTCCGGGCGTTCCCGCCGGCGTGGTCGAGAAAATCTTCATTCCGTTTTTTACGACCAAGGCCAGCGGCACCGGGCTGGGGCTCTCCATGGTGCACAAAATCATCACCGCCCACCAGGGCAGCGTGCTGCTCACCGATGCCGCACCCGGCCATACCGTGTTCACCGTTCTCCTGCCCGCCGGTAAACCCTCGGGGCCCGGCCGCTAATGCCCATCGCCATGCCCACCATGGACACGATCCTTCTTGTCGAAGACAAACACGAACTGCGGCTGATGCTGAAGACCGCCCT
>DATNAC010000190.1:0-7171 GCA_035573035.1 Terriglobales bacterium | reverse complement strand
GTCTGACCGTTCACCAAAAACAGGTTCTCGCCGCTGCCCTCGCTGACCTGGCCCTGATAGTCGAGCGCGATGCCCTCGGCGTAGTTGTCGGCGAAGGCCTCCATCTTGATCAGCTGCGAGTTCATGTAGTTGGCCGCCGCCTTGGCCATGGCGGGCAGGGTGTCGGGGGCGATGCGGCGCCAGGAGGAGACGCAGACGTCCACGCCGGCGGTGTGGGCATCCTGCCCCAGGTATTTGCCCCAGTCCCAAGCGGCGATGAAGACCTCGATGGGGCAGTCGCCGGGGCGGGTGCCCACGCCCATGGCGCCGTAGCCGCGCAGCACGATGGGGCGGATGTAGGCTTGGGGCAGGCGGTTGTCGCGGATGACCCGCAGGCAGGCGGCCTCCAGCGCGTCGCGGGTGTAGCCGGCGTCAATGCGGTAGATCTTGCAGGAGTTGAGCAGGCGCCGCATATGGTCGCCCAGGCGGAAGATGGCCGGACCGGCGGGGGTGGCGTAGCAGCGCACTCCCTCGAACAGCGCCGAGCCGTAACTGACCACGTGTGACAACACGTGGATGGTGGCGGCGTCCCAGGCCACCATTTTGCCGTTGTGCCAGATCATTTCGCTCTTTTGCACGCCCATGCGGTCAGTATACTATCGTGACTATCGTGAGCTCCGACACTCCCCTCCGCCTCGCCCCGATCCGCTTGTCCATTGAAGAAGACGAACTGCCCGCCGCGCGCATCAAGGTGATCGGCGTGGGCGGCGGCGGCGGCAACGCCGTCAACCGCATGATCGACGCCAAGCTCGACGGCGTGGACTTCATCGTGGCCAACACCGACTGCCAGGCGCTCAAGCTGTCGCAGGCGCCGGTGAAGATCCAGTTGGGCGCGAAGCTGACGCAGGGACGGGGCGCGGGCGCCGATCCCCAGATCGGCCGGCGCGCGGCGCTGGAGGACACGGACAAGATTCTCGAGGTACTCGACGGCGCCGATATGGTGTTCGTAACCTCGGGCCTGGGCGGCGGCACCGGCACTGGCGCGGCGCCGGTAATCGCCTCGCTGGCCAACGAGATCGGGGCGCTCACGGTGGCGGTGGTGACCAAGCCGTTCCTGTTCGAGGGCAAGCGCCGCATGGCGCAGGCGGAGCAGGGGCTGCGCGAGCTGGCCGAGGCGGTGGACACGGTGATCACCATCCCCAACGACCGGCTGCTGCTGGTGGCGCAGAACGCGCCGTTCATGGAGTCGTTCCGCATCGCCGACGACATCCTGCGCCAGGCGGTGCAGGGCATCAGCGACATCATCACCATCCCCGGCATCATCAACCGCGACTTCGCCGACATCCGCACCATCATGCAGGGCATGGGCTACGCCATCATGGGCACGGCGGTCGGCAGCGGGCCCCATCGCGCGGTGGAGGCGGCGCGGGCGGCGATCTCGAGTCCGCTGCTGGAGAATACCTCGATCGAAGGCGCGCGCGGCATCCTGATCAACATCAGCGGCAGCAGCAACCTGATGCTGACCGAGGTGAACGAGGCCTCCAGCGTGATTCAGGCCGCGGCCCACGAAGACGCGAACATCATTTTCGGCGCGGTGTTGAACGAGGCCATGGGCGACCACATCAAGATCACGGTCATCGCCACCGGCTTCCGCGCCGAGTATATCCAGCAGCGCAATACCTCGGCCCAGGCGATGGCCGCCGCGGCTTCGGCGCCCCCACCGGAAGCGGTGGCGGCACCGGCACCGGCACCGGCGGAGCCGGCCGCCCCGATGCACGATCCCAACGATCTCGACATCCCGGCCTTCCTGCGCAGGGGGAACTGATGCGGAAGACAAGGCTGGCCGGGTGGCTCGCTCTGATTCTTGCGCTGCCCGTGGGGCTCGCGGCCGCGTCTCCGCTGCTTCCGTATCCCCGACAACTCGCTCCCGGCCCGGGCGTGCTGACGCTGGGGGCGGGGCCGGTAACGATCCGGGTAGCCTCGGACGATACTGCCGACAGCTTTGCGGCGTCGTTGCTGGCCGCGGATCTGGGGCAGATCGACGGCGTACATGCCGCGGTTGGCCGGGGCAGCGGCGGCACCATCGTGCTGGCGCGGGCCGATACCGCGCTGGGCCGCAGCCTGCTGCGGCAGGCGGACCTCCAGCTTCCCGCCGCGGCCCGGGAGGAGGGCTACGCCCTGATCGTCACGCCGCGGCAGGCGGCGGTCGTCGCCACGAGCGCCGCCGGCATTTTCTACGGCGTGCAGACGCTGCGCCAGTGGATCCACCCCGCCGGGCCGCACGCCGCGCGCGCGGACGCGGTGCGCATCACCGACTGGCCCGCCCTGCGCTGGCGCGCGGTGCAGGTGGACATGAGCCGGGGGCCGATTCCCACGCTGAACGCGTTCCAACGCGATCTCGCGCTGCTCGCCGAGCTCAAGGTCAATGCCTACGTGCTCTATTTCGAGAACACCTTCCAATACCGATCGCTGCCGGCGTTCAGCGCCCCGGGGGGTGCGATTGACGCCGCGGAGGCGGCGCGGATCGTGGCCACGGCGGCGAAGTACCATATCACCGTCATCCCCGAGCAGGAGGCCTTCGGACATTTGCACTTGGGTCTCCAGGAAGAGCAGTACCAGAACCTGCTGGAGCAGCCCTACGGACACATCCTCTCGCCGGCGGTTCCCGAATCGCTGGACTTCATCGGCAAGATGTTCGCGGAGCTGGCGCCGGCGTTTCCCGGGCCATTCTTCCACATCGGGGCGGACGAAACGGCCGGACTGGGCAGCGGGCGCTCGCAGAGCATGCAGCAGGCGGAGGGACCGGGGCCGCTGTACTTGAATTATCTGAAAGCGATTGACCAGCGGCTCAAGCCGTATCATCGCCAGATCCTCTTCTGGGGCGACATCGCCCAGGCGCACCCGGAGTTGCTGCGGCAACTCCCCAAGGACATGATCGCGGTGCCCTGGGATTACAGCCCGCGCCCCAGCTTCGACAAGCTGATCCGTCCGTTCACCGACGCGGGGCTGACCACGTGGGTGGCGCCGGGGGTGAGCAACTGGAGCCGGATTTTTCCCGACTACAACGAGGCGCTGCCCAACATCCGCAACTTCGTCCGGGACGGCCGCCGCTTGGGCGCGGCCGGGTTGATCAACACCAACTGGGACGACGACGGCGAGAGCATGTTCGATTACGCCTGGTACGGCTATGCGTATGGCGCCGCCCAGGGGTGGGAGGACAGCCCTGACGACACACGGTTCCAACAATCGTTCGATTGGGCGCTCTACCGCGCCGACGGCCACGCCTTCGCGGAACAGATCGATAACCTGACCAAGATTCATCAGTTGCTGGAACAGGCGATTCACGCCGACGGTTCGGACCGGCTGACCTGGCACCCGGCGTTCAGCGCCGACGGCATGGCGCTGTACCAGCGCATGGAGCCCTCCGCCCACCAGGTTCGGCTGCTGGCGGAAGACGTGATCGCCTCCATGGCCGAACACCGCGCCGACGCCCGCCGGTACCCGGAGCTGCTCGACCCGGTGGAGTTTGCAGCGCGGCGCTTCGATTTCGTCGGCGAGAAGGCGATCTACGCCGCCTATATCAACCAGATTTACAGTGCCGCCGCGGCGAATTCCGAGCAGCGGGGAGCGGTCAATACGATGCTGGGCCGGGTCAACGCCATCAACGGACTGCTGCAGGATATGCGCGACGGGGCGACGAGCCTGCGGGCGCAGTACCAGAAGCTATGGCTGGAGGAGAACACCCCGTACTTCCTGGGCAACATCCTGCTGCGCTACGACGACGAGGCCATGTACTGGCAGCACCAGGCCGACCGGTTTACCCGGATCAGCGCCGAGTACGGGCGAACGCACCAGTTGCCGCCGTTGGTTGAAGGGCCAGGGGCGAAGGCAGTGCCGGTGATTCAGGAAGACCAGTAGGTTTTATCGCCTGAGCAGCAGAGCTTTTCGAGGGTGCAGGCCTCGCACTTGGGCTTGCGGGCGATGCAGAGCTGGCGGCCGTGGTGGATCACGCGGTGGGAGTAGGCGATCCACTGGTCGCGGGGCAGGATCTTCTCCAGATCCTGTTCAATCTTTTCGGGGGCGGTGTTCCAGGTCAGTTGCAAGCGCTGGCTGATGCGCTGGACGTGGGTATCCACGACGATGCCCTCGGCTTTGTGAAACCACACCCCGAGCACCACGTTGGCGGTCTTGCGGGCGACGCCGGGGAGGGTGAGCAGCGCCTCCATGGTATCGGGCACCTTGCCGCCGTACTCAGCGACCACGCGCTTGGCGGCGGCGGTGATGGACTTGGCCTTGTTGCGGTAGAAGCCGGTGGAACGGATGTCGGGCTCCAGGGCCTCGGGGGTTAAGGCGGCGAAGGCGGCGGCGTTGGGGTACTTCTGAAACAGACCGGGCGTGACCAAGTTGACGCGGACGTCGGTGCACTGGGCGGAGAGGATGGTCGCGACCAGAAGCTGCCAGGCGTTTTTGTGATGCAGCGCGCACTGGGCGTCGGGATAGGCTTTGGCCAGACCGTCGAGGATGCCTTTGACCCGTGCGGGTTCGAGCGGCTTGGCGCAAAGAGGATGCGCCTTGGGCTTGGATTTGGCCTTGGCGGCGGCCTTCAGCGCGGCGGGGGACTTGCGGGGTGCGGCCATGATCGTATCCACTCTAGCAGAGCGCGCGCGGCGCGGCCGCGGTGGCTGAAGCGCGCCTTTTGCACCGCATCGAGTTCGGCCATGCCGCGGCCAGCCTCGGTGCAGAAGAAAAGGGGATCATAACCAAAGCCTTGGGTACCGCGGGGGGCCTCCAACACCGAGCCCTCGACTCGTCCGGCGAAGGCCGCCTGGGTCACTCCGCGGCGGGCCAAGGCCAGGACGCAGATATACGCCGCTCCGCGCCGCCCCTCGGGCACGTTCCGCAGCCGCTCCAACAGTAGCCGGTTGTTGGCGGCGTCGTCGCCATGGCGTCCGGCAAAGCGGGCCGAGTAGATGCCGGGCGCGCCGCCCAACGCGTCCACGGAAAGGCCCGAATCATCGGCGACAACCCAGTCGGGGGTAAAGCGGCTATAGTGCTCCGCCTTGAGGCGGGCATTGGCCTCGAAGGTATCGCCGGTTTCGTCAATCGAGGGCAGGGAAGCGAAACCCGGGAGGATCTCGAGACGCAGGGCGGGCTCCATGCCCTGAAAATCGGCGACTTTGCCGGGATTACCGGTGGCGAGATAGAGCGTCACGCGAAGCGCGGCAGCGCGAGGTGGAGCAGGTCGTGCTGCATGGCCATGATGCGGCCGATTCCGAGCCGCCCCAGCCGCAGCAGTTCCCGCGACTGCTCCTCGCTAAAGGCTTCGTGTTCGGCGGTAGCCTGGATCTCGACGTACCGGCCGTCGCCGGTCATGACCAGGTTCATGTCTACTTCGGCTCGCGAGTCCTCTTCATAGTTCAAGTCCAGCGCGGGCGCGCCGGCCACGATGCCGACGCTGGTCGCGGCCAGGTATTGGCGCAGCGGCAGTTTGGCCAAGGTCTTGGACTCGACCAGGCGCTGGAGCGCCATCGCCATGGCCACAAAGGCGCCACAAATGGACGCGGTGCGGGTCCCGCCGTCGGCCTGGAGGACATCGCAGTCGAGCAGCAGCGTCCGCTCGCCCAGTGCCGCCCGATCCACCACGGAGCGCAAGGCACGGCCAATGAGGCGCTGAATTTCGAGGGTTCGACCGGACTGCCGCCCCTTGTTCACCTCGCGCGGGGTGCGGGTCAGCGTGGCACGGGGAAGCATGGAGTACTCGGCGGTGACCCAGCCGAGACCCTGCCCGCGCAGAAAGGAGGGAACCGTGTCCTCCAGGGTCGCGGTACAGAGGACGCGGGTGGAACCGACCTCGATCAGGACCGAGCCCTCAGCGGTGGGCAAAAAGTCCAGTTGAAAGCGGAGAGGACGGAGTTGATCGGGGGAACGAAGGTCCGAGCGCACGCCTTATTCTACCGGAAGGATGGCACAGCCACGTTTTGCGCCCGGCGGCGCTGGGCCGACATTCCATCTCACGCGCTTTCCCTTTATACTTTCCTCATGCCCGATTTGCTCCAGCCGGTGAAAGACTTGGCCGCCATCGCCCAAGGTCTGAGTGTCACCTTCAAAAACATGCTCATCCCCCCGGTGACCGAGTTTTACCCGGACGAACCGGTGCGGTTCGAGGCGCGGTTCCGCGGCGTCCACGTGCAACAAAGGGATGAAAACGGCCTGGAGAAGTGCGTGGCCTGCTTCCTATGCGCCGCCGCCTGCCCCGCCAACTGCATCTACATCGAGGCTGCCGACAACACCCAGACGCAGCGCATCAGCGCCGGCGAGCGCTATGCCCAGGTGTACAACATTGACTACAACCGCTGCATTTTCTGCGGCTACTGCGTGGAGGCCTGCCCCACCGACGCGATCACCCACGGGCACGGCTTCGAGCTCGCGACCTATGACGCCGGCACGCTGGTATTCCGCAAGGAACAGCTTCTGGCGCCGCTCCCCGTGCCGGCCGTAGCCGGCAAGTAAAGTTTGGATTTCGTTGTGGTTCGTACTTCAAGAAACGAGGCTATCGCCACTTGTCACGCCGTACATTATTTACCTCCGAGTCGGTGACTGAAGGTCATCCCGACAAAATTGCCGATCAGATCTCCGACGGCGTGCTCGATGCCGCCCTGGCCGGGGACCCGATGAGCCGGGTGGCGTGCGAATCGCTGCTGACCACCGGCCTGATCGTGGTCGCGGGCGAGATCACCACCAAAGCCCACATCGACTATCAACAGATCGCCCGCGACGCGGTGCGCTCGGTGGGCTACACCGACGCCCGCTTCGGCTTCGACTGCGACACCTGCGGGGTACTGATCAGCGTGCACCAGCAGTCGGGCGACATCGCCATGGGCGTGGACCGCGACGGGGCCGGCGACCAGGGCATGATGTTCGGCTACGCCTGCGACGAGACACCGGAGAAGATGCCGCTGCCGGTCGCTCTGGCCCGCCGCCTGACCAACCAGCTCTCCAAGGTGCGGCGCGACGGCAGCCTCGATTTTCTCCGTCCGGACGGCAAGAGCCAGGTCACGGTGGTCTACGAGAACGGCAAGCCCGTCCATGTCGATGCGGTGGTCATTTCCAGCCAGCACAGCGATGCCATTTCGACCGAAGAGCTGCGCGCCAAGATCCGCAAGCACGTCATTGATCCCATCGTGCCCGCCAA
>DATNAC010000189.1:0-8784 GCA_035573035.1 Terriglobales bacterium | reverse complement strand
GGCGCCGCTCTCCCCCGGGGTGTTGCTGCTGTTCGCCGTCCTGCAACGCACCATGGACGAAGGCCTGGCTTTCGATTTTCTGACCGGCGAACAGCCCTACAAGCTGCGTTTCGCGACCGCATGCGAGCCGTTGCTGCGCCTTCGCGCCCATGGGGCGCGATGAGTTTTGTTGACACGCACCTGCATCTGCTGCCCGGCTTGGACGACGGGCCCTCGACAATGGAGGACTCGCTCGCCCTGGCCGAGGCCCTGATCGCGGACGGAGTCACCGAGGCGGCGGCCACGCCGCACGCCAACTACCAGTTCAGCTATGTGCCCGCCCGGGTGGCGGGTCTGGTGGAGGACCTGCGCTCCCGTCTGGACGGCCGCCTGCGCGTACACGCCGGCTGCGAGCTGCATTTGAGTTACGAGAACGTGCAGGCGGCGGCCGAGAATCCGCGCTTGTACAGCCTCAACGGCAGCCGGTACCTGCTGGTTGAATTCCCGGAATATTTTGAGCGGACGGCGATGGGCAATGCGCTCCAAAGGTTCCGCGATTTGGGGCTGGCGCCGGTTCTGGCGCACCCGGAGCGCAACCCGGTGCTGCAACAGCATCCCGAGGCGCTGCGCGAGTACCTGCGCATGGGGTGCCTCGCGCAGGTGACGGCCTCGTCGTTCACCGGGCGTTTTGGCAAGCGCGCGGAGCAGATGAGCGCGGAACTGCTGGAGCAGGAGTGTATCCACGTCGTCGCCACCGACGCGCACGCGGCGGTGCAGCGGCCGCCGCGCATGAGCAAAGCGCATGCTTGGATCCGCGAGCACGGCGGTCCGGAGATTGCCGACGCGCTCTGCCGCGACAATCCCCAGGCGATGCTGGAGGACCGCGCCTTGCCTTACGCCCCCGCGCTGCCCGCGAGCAAGCGAAAAAGCATCTGGGCAAGGTTCCGGCCATAATAAAATCCATCACGGCGGGCCGGTGTTTGCTCCGCTGTCGCACGTAAGTGGCGCCGGGGTCCCCCGCCAATCCCTCCCGCGCCGCCGTGCATCCCAACCCATAACCCACTTTTCCTCTGTCACCGAAGGGGTACGAGCGCCACTTGCTTCCACACAGAGGGGGTTGGAATCCACGGAGGAAAAATCAATGAAAACACTACGTACCGTTGGGCTCGCCGTTATGGTCTTCGCTGGGATGGCTCTGGCGCAGACACCAGGGTCGGCACCGGCGACACAAACACCGGGGCAAACCCAGGCGCAGCCCGGCACCACTCCGAGTCAAACCCCCGGCGCTCCCGCTCAAATGAATCCGGGCGCGGCGCCAGCCACCACCAACCCGAACAATCCACCCAGCACTACGACCCCGGGTCAGGCGCAACCGAACCAGACCACGCCATCGAGCAATCCCGCGGCGCCGGCTACGGGTACGACGACGCCGGCGGGCCAGAACCCGCCTAACGCCAATCCCAGCAACAATCCCAACATGCCAAAGACCGCCTCGCCCTTGGGCCTGCTGGCGCTGTTGGGTTTGGGCAGCTTGGGCCTGGGTTTAACGCTTCGCCGCAAACGGGAAGCGCAGTCCTAGTCTAGTTCGCGCAACCCCTGCAGGAGATCGGGGCCCGGCGTCCGCGCTCGCGCGGGCGCCGGGTTTTTTGCGCCCGCGCCGTCCGGCTACACTGGAAGCGGACGATCGGGCATGCCACGGGTGAAATTGGTGATCGCGATGAATACGGCGCGGGCCGGCATCTGGCGCTGGCCCGCAGCCGCCACAGCGCGGCTGCGGTCCGAGTTTCCCACGGTCGAAGTAGCCGAGTATATCGGGGCGATTGATCGCGTGCCGGCCGTCGCCGATGCGGAGATCTTCCGCGATGCCGACGCGGCGGTGGGATGGCGGCTGAACCCGGCGTTGTGGCGGGCGGCGCCGCGGCTGCGTTGGATACACTGTCCCTCGGCCGCGGTGAATCAGTTGCTTACCCCGGAGTTGGTGGCGAGCGACATCGTGGTGACCAACGGGGCGAGCGTACACGCGGCCACGGTGGCGCAGCACGCGTTGACGCTGGTGCTGGCCTTGGCGCGGGCCCTTCCGGCGGCGGTGCGCTGGCAGGCGGCCGGGGCTTGGCGGCCGCAGGACCTCATTCCGGAAATGGACGAGGTGCACGGCGCCCGCGCACTGATTGTCGGCATGGGCCACATCGGCCGCGCCTTGGCGCCGCTGCTTGAGGCGCTGGGCATGACGGTCGCCGGGATCGGCCGCGCCCAAGCCGCGGAACTGGAGGCGCGGCTGGGCGAGGCCGACTACGTGGTTCTGGCGCTGCCGGCCACCGGGGCAACCGAGGCGCTGATGGGCTTCCGCCAATTCGCGGCCATGAAGCGCGGTGCGAGGTTGGTCAACGTCGGCCGCGGCGCGTCCCTGGACGAACCCGCGCTGCTGGCGGCGCTCGACTCCGGGCAGTTGGCGGGGGCGGGGCTGGACGTGATGCGGCAAGAGCCCTTGCCGGCGGATTCGCCGCTGTGGCGGCATCCGCGCGTGCTGCTGACCCCGCACGTGGCGGCGGTCACGCCGCGCACATGGCAGCGTCAGACCGACTTGATCGCGCGCCATCTGCGTTGCTTTCTGGCGGGCGAGCCGTTGTCTCCGCAAGTCGACAAGCACCGCGGCTACTGACCGGGAAGCGCATGCGGCGAAGGCCAGCCCTGGCGCCAATAAAACTGCTACTCTGAATGTCCGGAGGACCGCGTGGATCTCGCCACCATTCAGTCACTTGAATCGCAGTACTTGTTCCCCACCTATGCCCGCGTGCCGCTGCTGCTGGAACGCGGCAAGGGCGTGTACGTATATGCCAGCGACGGGAAGAAGTATTTGGACTTCATCACCGGCATCGGGGTGAACGCGTTAGGGCATGCCCATGCGGCGGTGGTGGCGGCGATCAAGGAGCAGAGCAAACGCATCATCCACAGCTCCAACGTCTACTTCAATGAGTACCAGGGTCCGCTGGCGCAGCGGCTGACCGCGCTGGCCGGGATGGAGCGCGCCTTCTTCACGGTGAGCGGGGCGGAGGCGGCGGAGGGCGCGCTCAAGGTGGCGCGCAGCGTGGCGCAAAAGATCGCGCCGGACAAGATCGAACTGGTGGCGTTGGAGAACTCCTTCCATGGGCGCACCTGCGGCGCGCTCTCGGTGACCGGGCAAACCAAGTACCGGGCGCCGTTCGGGCCGCTGCTGCCGGGGGTGCGATTCATCCCGGCCAACGACGAGGCCGCGCTGGAGGCGGCGGTGTCGGAGAAGACCTGCGCCATCATCCTGGAGCCGGTGCAGGGCGAGGGCGGCATCTTCGAACTCAAGCCCGCCTTTCTGGCGGCGGCGGCGCGGCTGGCGCGGCAGCACCAAGCCAGTCTGATCTTCGACGAGATTCAGTGCGGTTTGGGCCGGACCGGTAAAGCCTTCGCGTACCAGTGGTCGGGGGTGGTGCCCGACATCCTGACCACCGCCAAGCCGATCGCCTGCGGCTATCCGCTGGGAGCGATCCTGGCGCGTGGCGAAGCCGCCACCGCGCTGACCGCGGGCAGCCACGGCACCACCTTCGGCGGCGGTCCGCTGGCGTGCCGGCTGGCGCTGACCTTTCTGGACACGCTGGAAGCGCCGGGGATGTACAGCCACATCGAGGCGCGGGGCGCGGAATTGAAGGAGGGGCTGGAAAAGCTGGCGAAGAAGTTCCCCTGCGTCAGGGATGTGCGGGGCAAGGGACTGATGCTGGGCATGGAACTGGACCGCCCGGCGGCGCCGGTCTTCAATCGGCTGGTGGAATTGGGGATGCTGGCCAACGTGACCCACGAGACTACTATCCGGCTGCTGCCGCCTTACATCCTTGAGCAAAAGCACGTCGAACAGGCGCTGCGGATGCTCGGCAAGGCGCTGAAGGCCGCGTAAAACGCGGCCTAGTCAAGCGCTTCAGGGGAAATGGCGCATACGTCGGGCAGGCCCGAGCGACTTTTCCTGGAGAAAAGCCGCATTGGAGGCCGCCCGAGATGACGCGCCATTTCTGACGCACTCCACTAGTCCAGGTTCACCGCGGGCGCTTGATTGAGCGTGCCCGGCACCGCCTCCACGAAATTGCGCTCCTCGCGCAGAATGATGCGGTGCAGCTGGGCGAAACGGAAGTTGGCTTGTGCCTCGGGGTCCTGGCGCAGCCGGGCTTTGTAGCGCTCATAGGCGGCCAAGCTGTCGAAAGCGACCAGCCCCCAGGCCACGTCGTTGGTGCCCTCGTAAGGAAGGTAGTACCCCACGAGGTAGCCGCCGCAGCGTGGAATCAGGCGTCCCCAGGTGGCGGCGTAGGTCTGGAAGGCCTCGCGCTGATTGGGGTCAATTTGGTAACGGATCACACAGAGGATGGAAGGTGGGGTGATTGGGGGCATGGGAGGGTTCTCTTTGTGGCGCCCGTTGGCCCAGGCCGGGGACGCCGCCAGCAGCGCGGCGCCGGCGGCCAGCGATCCGATGGCTTCGCGGCGGTTGAGGTGGCGGGAACGGGAGCTCATGCTCCCACGCTAGCGATGGTTTCGCCGTCACGCTTCGTTTAATATCGAACGATGCCTGCAGACTCCGCCCGGCATCCGGATGCCGCCGCCGCGGCGGTAGCGGCCGCCATCGGCGAGCCCTCCCGTGCCCGCATGCTCTACACCCTGTTGGACGGCCGCGCCCGCACCGCCACCGAGTTGGCGGTACTGGCTGGAATCGGGCCTTCGACCGCCAGCGTGCACCTGCATCGCCTGGCGGCGGAGGGCTTGGTGCAAGGTTTGGCCCAGGGAAAGCACCGCTATTTCACCCTGTCCGGGACCGGGGTGGCGCAGGTGCTCGAGTCGCTGAGCGCCTTGGCCGGCGGCGGGAGCCCCCGGTTTGCGCCCCGGGCCCCGGAACGGCTCCGCGCGGCGCGCACCTGTTACGACCATATTGCCGGCAGTTTGGGGGTGGCGCTGCTCGACCGTCAATTGGCGCTGGGCTGGCTGGTGGAGAACGGGATGCGGGAGTACAACGTGACCGCAACCGGCGATCGGGCGCTCCGCGCCCTGGGGCTGGACCCGGACCAAGCGCGCGCGCGGCGCCGCCGCTTTGCGGTCGCCTGTCTGGATTGGAGCGAGCGCCGCGTACACCTGGGCGGGGCGTTGGGCGCGGCTTGGCTGGATCTGGCGCGGCGGCAGCGCTGGGTGGCCGCCGAATTGGACAGCCGCGCCCTGGCCGTTACCGCGCGCGGGAGGCGCGCCCTGGACCGGAGTTTGGGACTGCGCCTCGACGGCGGCTAATGGACGTGGACGGGCCGCGCCCGTTCCGCCGCCAGGAACCCTGGGCCGAAAGCCAACAATCCCAGGCTCAAAGCGAACAGCATCGCCGGAATCTGCATCTCGTGGCCAATGGGGAAGTGGCCGCCGAGCGCCGCCACGACCATATAGAGCGCCGTGGCCAGAGCCGCCCAGCGGGTGAGCAGGCCCACCAGCAGCAGCGTCCCCACCACGATCTCGAACCCGGCGGTGACCGAGCCGAGCCAGGTGGGCCAGTGGCGCGACGCGAGGAACAGCACGTAGCCGGATTGATGCAGTTTGCGCCAGCCGTGGTCGATGACAATGGCTCCCGCCGCGATACGCATGATCAGCAGGCTCCAAGGTTGCAGGCGATCGAGGTTCTTCATGCCGCCCATTGCAGCACAGCCGGGACAGATTGCAAGTGCCGCCGCAGACACGGGGGGCGGAAAGACTCTGTCTTTTTGCCGATTCTTGGGGTTCGCCGCTGCGACTCTAAGGAAATGTCACTAGTGACACTAAGCCAAAAGCCTCAAAAGCAGCCCATGAGCATTGACGCCGCTCCCTGGGAGTTGATAGAGTCACTGGATTGAGACGGCGCTACTACATCTTTATGGTCACCCACGACTGGGATGGCCAGCTCCGCCGGGTGCCGATCCCGGTGAAGTGGGTGGTGCTCTTCGTCGCCTGCGCCGTGGTGGGGGCCGGCACCTTGCTCGGTTTGGCCGGCTCCTATGGGCGCATGCTGACCAAGGTCCAGAGCTTCAACGAGATGCGCAGCCGCCAGGAGTTGCTGGTCAAGCAGCTGAGCAACGCGCGCCAGGACGCCGATCAGTTTAAAACCGAAGTGGCCAGCCTGGGCTCGCTGGCGAGCGAGGTGACGGCGCTTTACAACTTTAAGCACAGCTCCAGCTTCAAGGACCGGTTGCGCAATGCCACCCCCGACGCCGCCGCCGCGGCCGACACCGCCCCCATCGCCGACGGTGAGAGCCTGGCCAGCGCCGAAGCCGACACCCTCTACACCAGCACCCTGAACAACTTCCAGATCCTCGAAACCACCGCTCTGGAGAACTCGCTCCCGCAGCGGCAGTGGACGCCGTTCGGCCCCGGAGTCTGGCAACCCGATTTGTGGCCGGTGCGCGGCCGGATCACCAGCAGCTTCGGCGAGCGCATCGATCCGTTCATGGGTGAGGGCGCTTTTCATTCCGGCCTCGACATCGCCGTGGGATTTGGCACGCCCGTGCATGTTGCGGCGGACGGCGTGGTCGTCTTTGCCGGGGTGGAGAACGGCTACGGGAGAACCGTGATCGTGGATCACGGCCACGGCATCCGCACTCTCTATGCCCATCTCTCCGGCATGGCGGTCACCGTCGGCCAGCATCTGGATCGGGATGAGGTTCTGGGCTACGTCGGCGAATCCGGCCGCACCACCGGTCCCCATCTGCATTACGAGGTGCGCATCAACCGCGCCCCGGTCAACCCTTACCGTTACCTGCACCCGTAAGCAGCAGCTCCGGATCCAGCCACAGTTGAAAGTTCACGCGGTCGCCAGCGCGTGCGACCGTCACCGACTCGAGCAGCGGTTGCATCGCCGGGATGGTGCGGAGCGCGGCGAGTTGCTGTTGCGCCCAAGCGAATGCATCGGCGGCGTCAGCCTGGCTCAGCGCCTGCAAACTGCCCTGCAGCGTCAAGCCGCCGTGGTCGGGTCGCAAGGCGGCCTGAATGGAGCGTGACCCGCGCCAGGGGAGCTGGGAACCGTCGAGGTGGCGTCGCGCCGCCAAGGTGAGGGAATTGAGGGTAACAACCCCGACCGGTGAGCCTCCCCACAGCGGGTGTGGCCATCCCGAGGGGCTGCGAGGCCACCACTTCTGAGCCGCCGCCAGCGCACGCCCTGGATCGGGCGCATTGGTCACCAGCAGGTGACGCGAGTCCAATTCCGCCACCGTAATGGGCCGATCGGGACGGGACCATCCGGGATACCGGTAGGTGGTGGTGCCGTCTAGTGGCACGCGTTGTTGGGCGTGGGCGGCCAGGTAGGTGCTCAAGGCCGGGGTGAAGCGTCCGGTCAGGATACAGGTTGCGTCGTCCGGGTGCTCGGGGTCTCCCTCGAGCGAGAGCGCGACCGCGTCCAGATCGCGCTCATAGTCGAACCTTGAGTCGTGGACAAAGGCGGCATAGTTGGGGGATCGCGCCGCTGTCCCGAGCGCATTCGTCCAGTTCAAGAGGGCTCCGGAGGCGCGTAGCGGCGACAGATCCAGATAGACGATGGTGTCACCGGGTGGCAGCATCCGGACCGGCCGGGGAGCCTGCCACCGCCATAGTCCAATCCCGGCAGCCAGCGCAACCACCGCGACCGCCAGCGGCCCGAGGTAGCGGCGGCTACGCATGTCGCGCTCGTCATTTTTCGTGGGGGCCATTGGCGAGAGGCGCGCCGGGCCTGCCCGAGCCGCCGCTCTTTACGGTATACTAAACTCCAGCCGTGGGAAGCGGCGAGCGGGGTGGCAGTAGGCGGTTTTCGGGTTTGGGTTGCAAGTTGGCCTGAGTTTTCTATACAATTAAATCTTTGTCACCGGAATACGGCACCCGGGCCGGGAGCGGTATGGCTTCCTGGCGCGGGGTTGTTGTCGGCTGGCGTAGCTCAGTTGGTAGAGCAGCTGATTTGTAATCAGCCGGTCGGGGGTTCAATTCCCTCCGCCAGCTCCAGCTTCGAAGCCCGCCGTCGGCGTCAAAGGGGTTTTGCGGACAGGTGGGTGAGCGGTTAATACCAACAGACTGTAAATCTGTCGCCCCTTGGGGCTACGGAGGTTCGAATCCTCCCCTGTCCACCAGAGTTGCAGTGGCTCGCGGTGGAGAGCTTGTGATGAGACGCCTGATCTTGGCGGCGGTGTTGTACGGGGTGTTGCTGGCGGCCAGCCTGGCCACCCTAACCGATTGGCGAATCCGGCTGGCGACGGTGGCGGTGATCTGCATGTTTGCCGCCCGTACGCTGTGGCAGCCGCGGCGTCCCGAGCGTGAGGAACCGCCTTGGGGACGGCCGGCGGATACGGACCACGGTCCGTAATTGCAGGTTGGGCCGATGTAGCTCAGTTGGTAGAGCGCGTCCTTGGTAAGGACGAGGTCACCAGTTCAATCCTGGTCATCGGCTCCAGGTTTGGGAGGGTTGGTTGGAGAGCGGTGCGAGGGCGGAGCCGGGGCGAAGGGCCCAGGCGCAGCCCGAGCAGAGAGCGGGAGGCGGAGCGAAGCGCAGCCGGGCCCCGCGATAGATCAATGCGGGAGTAACTCAGTGGTAGAGTGTCAGCCTTCCAAGCTGAACGTCGCGGGTTCGAATCCCGTCTCCCGCTCCAGGCAGTCGGGCAAGGGTTAGAGGTTAGAGGAGAGACAGCGTGGCGAAAGAAAAATTTGATCGTTCGAAACCGCACGTCAACGTGGGCACGATCGGGCACATTGACCACGGCAAGACGACCTTGACCGCGGCGATCACGAAGGTGCTGGCGAAGCACGATCCGAAGAACAGCTTTCGCTCGT
>DATNAC010000188.1:0-6413 GCA_035573035.1 Terriglobales bacterium | reverse complement strand
AGCGCAATACTCCTGCAGTTGGTCGTTCTCATAGTCGCCGCTGGAGAATCGCACCGCCGGCGTGGTCTCGGTCCAACCAGCATCGGTAAGGTCGGAGCCACCGAGACTGCCTCCCTGCATCGGACCGGAGGGATACCAGGCGTATTCTTGCTGGTTGTTGACGACCTCCTGATCAAGTTCCAAGCCGTAGGAATATTCCAGTGCCCAAGCGATAGCCGGCCCGCGGGCCGACTTGATTACCCCCCAGGGCGCCAGCCGCAGGCTGATCCGGCCGGTGGCCAGATCGTGAGAATAGGACAGGCCGTGCTGCGCCGGGCTCAGCCACGACCCCACCCGATTGGTGGAATCGATAGCTTGCGGCCCGTAGTAGTCAGCGGTTTGCGCCCTCGCCACCGTGACCCAGGCGAAGGCAATGAGAAGAGCCGCCAGAATCGAAATTCGTCTCCTCATTGGGAACCTCCGCTGATTACATAGCAGGTCGGCGCATCGGCGAGATGAGGCAAGATCGTCGCCATCGAGACGCCGGGCATCAGCGCGACGGCGGGTTTCGTAAGGCCGGTGCCATCGCGCCCGGTGAACTGCCTGTAGACCAGAACCCGCAGGTGCGCGGCGCAGGTCGCCGCCGGCGTCCCGGCAATCGACCGGACCGGATGCGGATTCCAAAACTTGCGCGGCAGCCGGTCGGAGGCGCTCTGAAACCGGTGGATGAGCACGGCGATGCCGCCGCCCCGCATGCGGAAGAATGCGATCTCCTGGTAGGTTCCTGCCGGTGGGGCGAGCCCGGGCGCTCGCCCCATAACGCGGCCCAACACCCGGCCGGTCAGCGTGACCGATCCAGCGGTCGCCTGCGCCGGCCCCAGCGCCGGGAGACCAAGTAAGAACAAAGCGGACAGCAGCGATACCGGTATTCGACCCATCCTGGTTCGCATGGCTACCAACTCCGAAAGAGAAAACGTCACAAGGTACCTGAGCGTGTCAACTGAATACGGCCCCGGAGCCCAGTCACGAAGAGGTAAAGCGACTCCACTCATCCCCTCTCCCCGCCGCGGAGATCGACGTGTGCGCCTCGCGGAGCCTATCCTCCGCCCAGCGCCACCCCGCCGGCCTCGAGGAGGGCGCGGGAATTCTGGTGCTTGCCCGGCGCGGCTTGCGGCCCAGGCGGGCGTTCCCAACGGTACGCCCGCCGCCAGCAACCTGAGCGCGACTTCCCTGACAGGGCGGCCAGTCCGGGGTCTCGTCCCGCCTCCTGACGGTCGCACATATGTCAGCGTAATGATGTTCGTGACTCATAGGGCCGCCACCGGCCAACTTCCAGCCAGGTCAGTCTAGGACAAGGGTTACCGACCGCAAGTAATCATGTCAAGAAAAATAGCGATGATCGGACAAGTCTAATTATAGAAGCCGAGAGCCGGCCGCGCCTGGCCCAGCCGCGGACCGAGCGGCGGCGGCGCATTCGCACTCTCGCCATTGACGGTCGCGGTGCGGACGCGGTGCAAGATCGCCGGACCAGGCTGGATCGCGATCTTCAGTGGCCCTCGCCCCAGGCCGCCACCGTGAGTGAGGGCGCCGGTCTCGATTCCATGCGGCCCGGCGCGCGCCGCCGTCCCGTGGGCGGCAACCCCGCTCGGGGCTTGTCCCCGTACAGGCAGGGCATCCATGCGGCGGCAGAGAATACCGTCGCCAGGATTAAAATGCTCCCAATGTTACCCCCGAGATGCGAGTGCTCACGGCGGTGCAGCGCGCGTGGCGTTTTGTAACAAGAACGGGACACAATCGTCACGGGCTATCCGCTCCAGGAACGCATCGTATCCTGTAGGCCCCTCAGCGGGGCTGCGGTCAGCAGTCTTGACAACTGGATCAACCGGCGAGGGGCGGTGCGCCGCCCCTCGCGGCCGCCCTTGCCGTGCACATCCCGGGCAACGCTGGTCGCAAAACGGGCCGCAACCAGCCGCGTCAAACTATACCGCCGGTTCCACGGTCGGCGCGCCAAACACAGGGGTCAGCACGAGAGAGTGCGACTTTTTTCGAGGTTCGGCGGCGCCGTCCCCCAGCGGCACAACTCAAAGCCGCCATCAGCCCGGTCTCGCCCATCGAGCCGCCCTATCGAGCCATCGAAGGAGCAAGGGCTTCGACCTCGTGCTTGACCGATGCCCCAGGGTCACGACACTATTTGACGGAACACTGCGCGCCTCGCCTTCAACTGTTAAGCGTAGGGAACCCTCCAAGACCTGGATGGATGATGGCCCCGTCCGCGTGATGTTCCTTCTGCCGTCATCGGCAATGCCCTCCGTTCCCGTACAATGCTGGCCAGATCCCACGGACAACGCCGGCGATGGAAGAATACGGAAGCCACCCCGGCGGACTGTGCCGCGGTCGGCGCGGCAAACAAAGGGGGTTAGCTGAAGAAAGTGAGACCTTTTTCGCGGTTCTGAACCCGCTCCTATTTTCTCACCGAGACCGCCTTGGGCGTCAGTCAGCCAGTGCAGCGCGGCGATGGGGTACTTGGCCAGCATTTGCTGAAAAGTCGCGTCCAGCCCCACTCCGCGCCTCCTGGTGGGGACCACCGCCGTCCGCTTGACCGTAGCCGGCGAGCTCGAACTTTGGGCCCTGGAGAAAGAGCGCCCCCGCTTCCGCGCCCTCTTCGCCCGCGACCTCGACCGGCGCGCCCGCGCCGACTGATTAGTTCGGCGTCGGCATCTCGATGTGGTCAATCACCAGAAACGGCATCGGCTTCTTCTTGAGCTTGGTTTCGTTATAAATCAACCCAACCCTCTTTTCCAGCCCCTGGTCGAATTTGTAGGACTGGTCAATCGGGTGCCCCGCATCATCTTTCGCGTTCCAGATGACCTCGTAGGCGAAGTCGAAATCGTACTTCCCCGTGAGTCCCGTCTCATCCACCATGGGCGGCTGACCGATGCGCCCCATTCGTCCGAAATACGCAATGAAATCCGCGGTGCTGGCCGACCATGCCTGGTAGCGGATCGTAATCGGCTCGCCGTCCACTCTGGGCCCGGGCAGCGGGGTCCGCGTGGCGTAGAACCGCCCGCACAGATGCTCGCCTTGGGGCATGGGCGCTTCCGGGGCGGCCGCCACACAGGCGCCGCTGGGCGGTTGCAGATGCACCCCCGTCTTCGCCACCTCCAGCGTCCGGACGGCAAGGTCGCGTGTCTCCCAATGGCCCGCGAAATGGAACCGGTTCGCCAGCATCGCCTGCAACATCGGACGAATCTGTGTTGCGACGGCGTCCGCGGGGCATGTCGCGGTGATATCGAACTGGTGCAGCGGACGCCGGTCCCAGTCGGGAATACCGGCCACCTGCGCCTGCATCAGCCCAAACGCGGTGACGATGATAGCGGAAACCGGGATGTTGCGTCCGCTCCAGCGCCCGCTCTCGCAGCGCGAGCCCCAAGCCCCGCCGTTGTCCCCGGAGTTATTGATTTTGATCGAGACGACGTCGAAGGTCGGCCCGCCGGGTGCGGGCGCCGCCGGCGTCTGGCCCGCCAGCAGCGTGAGATACAAAAGGGGCGCCAAAACAAGTCGAGCGGTTTTCTTCAGCCTCATGACACCTCCGGTAGCCGCCGTAGATATCAGCTTGGCTAAGAATGGATCGCATCGCCATTTCCGTCAAGCGGCGGCTTGGGGTTCATGACCGCTTGACGTTGACCGCCTTGGGCGTGAGCAGCCAGTGCAGCGCCGCGCCGGGGCGGCCGGTGACCAGCTTGGCCATCCCTCCCTTGCGCAGCTCCACCCGCACTGGGTGGCTCGCGGTGCCCAGCATCCGCCCCAGAAACTGGCTCAGGTTGGGGTTGTGCCCCACCACCAGAATGCTGTCGTGGCCGGAGTGCTTGGCCAGCATCTGCTGAAAAGCCGCGTAGGTGGCGTCGGGCGCGAGCGCCGGCTCGCTCTGGATCTTGCCCTCAAAGCCCATCTCGTTGGCCACCGCGGCCGCGGTCTGCACCGCCCGCTTGAGCGGGCTGGCGAAGATCGCGTCGAGATGCGACTCCAGCGCCGCCAGCACGCGCCCCATGCGCACCGCCTGCTCGATACCGTCACGGTCGAGGGCACGATGGGCGTCCTTGGTGGGGTCCTTCTTCTTTTCCCCGGCGCTGGCGTGGCGTAAAAAGTAGATGGTCATGGATGCACCTGGGGCGCGGGTATATCTTCCAGCGTAGCGCGGCCCTGGCTGCGGGCCATGAAAAACTCCTGGGCGCTGAAGCCGCGCCGCGAGCTGCGCCGGTACGCCCCGCTGGGCGAAAGCCAGCGCGTCTGGGCGGTGTCGGCCAGGTAGGCGGCCAGAATTTCATGCCGCAGCCGCCGGCGCAGCTCCGCGTCGAGCACCGGATACACCACCTCCACCCGCTCGTAGAGGTTGCGCGGCATCCAGTCGGCGCTGCCCAGATAGACCTCCTCCGCCCCGCCGTTGAGGAAGTAGAAAATGCGGCTGTGCTCCAAAAAGCGGCCCACCAGGCTGCGCACCCGGATGTTGCGGCTGACATCCCGGTATCCCGGCCGCAGCGCGCACATCCCCCGCACCAGCAGGTCAATCTCGACGCCGGCGGCGCTGGCGGCGTACAGCGCCTGGATCAGGTGCGGATCGAGCAGGCCGTTCACCTTCACGATCAGCCGGGCGGCCCGTCCGCGCCGGGCGTGCTCGGTCTCGCGCGCGATCAAGGCGGTAAAGCGCGCCGCCAGGTCGAGCGGCGCCACCAGCAGCGGCGCATGTCCGGTGGGCTCGGAGCCGGCGGTAAGGTAGCCGAACACGGAGTGCGCCGCCGCGGTGATTTCGGGCCGCACCGTCATCAGGCTGAAGTCGGTGTACAGCCGCGCGGTGCGGTGGTTGTAGTTGCCGGTGCCCAAATGCAGGTAGCGGCGCAGCACGCCGTCCTCGTCCTGGCGTACCACCAGCGCCATTTTGCAGTGGGTCTTGCGCCCCACCGCGCCGTAGAACACCTGCACCCCGGCATCCTCCAGGTGCCGCGCCCAGGCGATGTTGCGGGCCTCGTCGAACCGCGCCTTAAGCTCCACCACCACCGCCACCTCCTTGGTGGCGGCGGCGGAGATGAGCGCATGCACGATGGGCGAGTCTTCGGTGGTGCGGTACAGCGTCTGCTTGATCGAGAGCACCTGGGGGTCGGCGGCGGCGGCCTCCAGGAACTGCACGATTTCATTGTAGGAATCGTAGGGGTGGTGGAAGAGCCGGTCGCGCTGCCGCAGCCGGTTAAAGACCTCGACGGGAGCCGCGGGCTGGGTCAGCGGCGCGGTGTAGACCGGGAACTTGAGATCCGGCCTCCGGGTGTGGTCGTAGATCGCGATCAGGCGCGGCAGGTTCACCGGGCCCGGAACGGAGAAAATCTGCCAGGGATCGAGATGAAAATTGGTGCGCAGCCGCTCGACGATCTGCGCATGGGCGCCGGCCTCGATCTCCAGCCGCACCGCCACCCCCTCGCGCCGGTTGTGCACTTCCAGCCGCACCGCTTCCAACAGGCTGTGCGATTCCTCCTCGTGCAAATACAGGTTGCTGTTGCGGCTCAGCCGGAAGGCGGCGGCGGCCTCGATGCGGTAGCCCCGGTACATGGCGTCGGCGTGGGCGGCCACGATATGCGCCAGGTAGACGTACTCGTCCTCGGCGCCGGGCAGCCGGATGATGCGCGGCAGCGCCCGCGGCACCGTCACCACCCCCAGGCTGCGCTGGCGCGCGCCGCGGCGCTGCAGCAGGAAGGCCAGGCACATGGCCTTGTTGAGGACGCGGGGGAATGGGTGGGCCGGATCCACCGTGATCGGCGTCAGCAGCGGATCCACCTCGCGCGCGCAAAGCTCGGCCACGTAGCGCCGCCGGCTCTCGCTCAGCTCCGCCAGCGCCAGGGTGCGCACCTGTTGGCGCGCCAATTGCGGCCGCAGTTGCCGGTTCCAGCACTGGTACTGCAGCTCCACGAAGCGGTGCAGCGCGGGTATGAGACGGTCGCGCACCTGCGTGGGCGAAAGGCCGTCCGGGCCGGGTTCGCCCTCGCCGTCCCGCACTTGTTGCAGCAGGTCGGCCAACCGGACTTCGAAAAACTCGTCCAGGTTGCTGGCGGTGATGGCCAGGAATTTTACCCGCTCCAGCAGCGGGTTGCGCCGGTCCTGGGCTTCCTGCAGCACGCGCCGGTTGAAGGCCAGCCAACTGGCTTCGCGGTTCAGGTAACAGCTGGGGCGGTCGAATCGGGGTCGCGCCATACCGGGGGTTTCAGGCGGGATCGAGCGCGCTCGGCGCGGCCAGTTCGGCGGCGTCGAGGTCGGCGAACTGGAGGTCGTACAGCCGCCGGTAGACTCCGCCGGCGGCGTGCAGTTGCTCGTGCGAGCCGCTCTCGACGATGCGGCCCTGCTCGAGCACCAGGATGCGGTCGGCGTTGCGCACCGTCGACAGCCGGTGCGCG
>DATNAC010000187.1:0-7392 GCA_035573035.1 Terriglobales bacterium | reverse complement strand
AGGTTGTCGAAGATCCCCTGCATCTGGCCCGATCCGCCGCCGGGTTGACCCGGGAGCGCGGAACTGAGCAGCGTCCGGCCGAGCGTCCAGGATGAGCTGGAGCCCAGGTCGGACCACAGGTTGTAGACATTGTTGCCAGTCGTGGTGTTGATGTTTTTCTTCGCGATTTCGTTGCTGGCGACCGCGGCGGTGCAGCTCGAAAACCCGGAGCAGTAAGTGGATTTCGGACCGCCGAGGGCGGTCTCGAAGAACGACTGCGCCGTGATGGGGCTGCCGTTGGCGATCTCCTGGTACATGTTGGCGAAGGCTTGCTGGAACTGCTGTCCGCCCGCGACCGTCATGTACGGCACCGCGTCGAGGTTAATGGCCTGGTATTCGTTGCGCAGAATACGGCCGGTGTAGCCCACTTCGGTGGAGAAGTTTTGGTTGATCTGGCGCTGGATGGTCAGGTCGAACTCGTCGGAACGGTTCGGCTTGAAGTTGGGATCGAGCACCTCGCCCGCGCCCGCCGCCGGACCTTGGATGCCGGGGTAGAAGGGCTGGGGCAGGGTGGCCGAAGGCGCAGTCCCCAAGGGGGCGACCAAACCGTCGGTTCCAATGCGGAAGGCGTCGGTCGGATCCACGCCGCCGGTGCCGTTGCAGGTGCCGCTCATGCTGGCGCCGATACAAGTCACCGGTTGGCCCAGACCGGTCCCGAGCAGCGGAACCAGGACCAGGTCCACGCCGTTCAGGCGGCCGTAAATGCGGGCCCAGCCGCCGCGGACGACCGTGCTGTTGTGGCCAAACAGGCTCTCCAGCATGCCGCCGTTGAAGGTCGGATTCCAGGCCAAGGATACGCGCGGGCTCAGCCCGCCGTAGAACGGGTGATAGGGGTACTTCAGACCGCTGCCGACGTTGGCGACGGTGGCGAACCCTAGCGTCGGGTTATAGACCTGGCCGCCCTCGGCGAACTTCTGCGTGGTGGCCAGGTAGTCGGCCGCATCCACCAGATTGCCGGCTTGGTCCACCAGCTCGACCTGCTTGCCTTGGGCCTCGTGCGGCGGCATTTCCACCGTGTAGCCGGTGCCAAAGGTCATCGTCAGGTTGGGCTTGATGTGCCAGGAGTCGGTGAAGTAGACGTTGTAGAGCGGGATCGTGCTCTCGTCGAACATCGGCGTTCCAAGCGGATCCAGATTCAATTGCGGACCGCTGCGGGTGTACAGCGTTTGCGGCTGCGACACAATGCCGAGCACCTCGTTATAGAGGTCCTGGTAGGCGGCAGCTTGCTTGGAGGGCAGGTTGGTCGGCAGGAACGAGTTCGCCACGCCGCCGCCGGGACCAATTTGGTAGACGTTGGCGTTGAGGATGCCGCCGCCGTTGTCGTTGCGTTCGTGGTAGTCCCACTGATTGGTGTACTTGCCGCCGAACTGAAAGATATGGTTGCCGTGCAGCAGCGTCAGGTCGTCGCTGAAGGTGTTGCCAATACCGTCCCATACGCGCGTGCGCACGCTCTGCACGTTCACGTTGTAAGGGATCAAGGCACTGGAGCTCTCCGAAGTCGAATTGCTCGCTGTGCCATTGCCGATTTCCAGCGCTCCGCCCAAGCCCGAAAAACCCGGGATGGTCTGCGGCGAGACGTTGGTGCCAGCCCACTGCCAGAAGTTGCGCAGGTAGCTGTAATGGAAGGCATTGGTGAGATTCGGCGTCAGGCTGCTGGTCAACTGCGCCGTCCACATCGAGGGCAGTTCCGGATGCACGGTGGTAGCTACATCCTGGCCCTTGGTGTCGCCGGCCAGTCCGCCGCCGATATCGACCTGACCAGTCGTTACCGGGTTGTAGCTGTAGAAGTGGTAGCTGGCGGTGAAGTGATTCTTGGCGCCGAAGTCGTGATCCACCCGGAACACGAAAAAGTTCGACTTGATCGGCGTGGACACGTTGTTGGTGTAGCCCAGCGTGTTGAACTGATCGCCTGCGGTAAAGTTGTTGGCCGCGGGCATGGAGTTGCTCCACAGCGCGTTGACCACCGGGTTCAAGCCGATGCCGCGCGGGTCACACGCGCCGGTGCCGGCCGGATGGGTCGCGCTCACGGCGTAGCCGTTGCACACCGCCGGCTGATAGGCGGTGCCGTCTACCGTGGTGGTGGCGGGGTTGAGGTTGTAGGCCAACTCGCCCGAGGTGCCGGGAACTTGAATGATGCCGGCGCGCATCAGATCGCTGGGAACGCTCTTGGTCAAGCTCTGGCTCAGCGGATAGCGCCGGGCCTCGAAGTTGCCGAATAGATACGTTTTGCCGCCCAGAAAATTGGGCAGAATCTGGCCACCGAGCGAGGCTCCAAAGCGGTTCTGGTGGCTCTTGGCTTTGGGCAGGTTGGCGCGGTTGTTGCTCCAGCTATTGGCTCCCAGGTACGAACCCAGATAGTACTCATACGCCGAGCCGTGGATCTGGTCGGTACCGCGGCGGGTGACCATCGAAACCGAGGAGCCGGCCGCGCCGTTCACGTCGGCGGTCTGGTTGTTGACGCCCACGGAGAACTGCTCGATCGAGTCCGCCGGAGTGGGAATGACGCCCGACGGGTTGCCGCCGGTGCCGCTGCCGATGTTGCCGCTGGAGGGTGTGTAGCTCGAGTGCGAGCCGTCCATGTCGTCGCTGTTGGAGCCGCCGTCCAGGCTGTAGCTGTTCTGGTCCAGGTCGGCGCCCGCGATGCCGCCGTTGGGGGCGGTGTTGGGCTGCAGCATGGTCAGCGAGTTGGCGTCGCGCCCCAGGTTGGGCAGCTTAATGATGGCGTCGCCGCTGATGTTGGCGCCCACCATCGAGTTCATGGTCTGGAGCTCGGCCCCGGTCGCCGTCACCTCCACCGTCTGGGTGGTGGTGCCGACCTGCATGGGCACGTTCAGCGTCAGCTGCTTGCCCACATCCACGGCCTGATCCTTCAGGACAGCTTCCTTGAAGCCATCCTTTTTGACATCGAGGGTATACGTGCCCGGTTGCACGTTGGAGAAAACATACCGGCCGGCGCTGTTGGCCTGCGTGGCCTGCGCGCCGTTGGTTGCGTTGTTGGTCAAAATCACGACGGCGCCCACGATGGCGGCGCCTTGCGCGTCAGTGACTTGGCCGGTTACCGTGCCTGCGGTGGACGCTTGGGCGACTGCCGTGCCCGGCGCCAGCAGGGCGGTTCCGGCCATCGCGCTGATCGCGAGGGCGAAACTAGCCACACACGTACGACTGAAGCGGAATAGCAATGCGGATTCCTCCCCTTGAATTGGAACAACCGAACCACACACAAACAAAATCGGGGCGGGACCGGAGTCCCCTCCCCGACACATCCATGTTCCGCGAGGGGTTGGAACCCAGTCAAGCAAAAACCGCAGCGAGATGTACAAGATCATCATGTGATCATAATGAACGAAGCATCAGTAGATCACGAAGAGATATAGTGAGCGGACAGACAGTATACACGAGCGCCAGAAGGAGTCCCTTGGGTGTCTCTCCTAGGCGGCGGGCGGATCGGGCCGCGGCCGCCCTTCGCGCACCGTCAGCACCGGGCAGGGCGCGGTGCCCAGTACCTGGTAGGCGGTGGCCCAGCCGGTGTACAGCGCCACCCGCGGCGGCCGCCGCACCCCCAGCACCACCAAGTCGGCCGCCAACTCCCGCGCTACCGCCGCGATCACCTCCGCCGCCGTCCCGTGCTGGACTCGCACCGTAGGCTCCCACCCCGTCTCCCCGGCCGGCACCAGCGCTCGCAGACGCGCCGCCATCCACTCCGATCCGGGCGAGGGCGTCTGCGCCGTGTGCAGGCCGGGCGCCTGCACGTGCAGCAAGTGGAGTTGCGCCTGCGCATCCCGCGCCAAGCCCAATGCCACCGCCAGCGCCGCCTCCGTGGCCGGGCCGAAATCCACGGCCAATACCAGGTTACGCAGCGGCCCCGGCGCGGGCGGCCTGCGCATCCGCGGTCCGAACAGCAACACCGGGCAGTCCGCCGTGCGGAAGATCTTCTCGGCGCACGAGCCCAGCAGCACTTTCTCCACGCCGTGCTTGCCCGCGCTGGCGACCATGATCAAATCCCCATGTTGGGAGGCGACCAGCGCGTTGAGCCCGTCCGCCACTTCCATCTGCTCCAGGTAGGTGCGGTGCGGAACCCCCTGCAGCGCCGGATCCGTGGCGATGCGCGCCAGGCCCTCGCGCCCCACTTGGGTGAGCGCCTCCAGGGTGGCGGCGTAATCCTCAATCGCCAGCACGTAATCCAGCGCGGGAATAAAGTGCACGATGTGCAGCGTGGCCCGCCGTTCCGCCGCCCAGGCCGCGGCGACATGCAGCACCGCCTCCGAAGCCGTGGAGAAATCCGTAGGCACGACGATATTGCGAATGGGGAAGCGCGGCGTGACCAGCGGCGAGGTCATACATCGACTTTGGATGCCCCCAAGACGCGGACGAAAGCGTAGATTTCTGCATCCGTCTCCGGGCAGGCTCCCTCCATCCCGCTGAACGTCATCCGCGCGGTTGCCTAATCCGGCCCCGCTTGTATGCGGCATCGGCGGCCAGCATCACCGCCACCGCGCTCAGCCCCACCCCCAGACCCGCGCCGTAAGGAAACCTCTGTCCCAGCACCCCCGCCAGTACTGGAACCGTCAGTAGGCCGATGCCCGTCAACAACTCCACTCCCATGGCGCCCAACAGAAGGGGATTGCGCCCCAGCGTCGCCACCAGGCGCCATGGCGGCGTGCGCGAGCTGCGGCAGGCGATGGCGCTGCCGAGCTGCCCGGTAATCACCGCCAGAAACGCGGCTCCCGATGCCGCCCGCATTTCGCCCGAGGCCGTCGCCGCCGCCAGCCCGCCGGCGGCCCACACGCCGGCGGCGAAGGCCAGCATCTCCATCAGCGCCTCCACCGGCCCCAGCACCCCGAACGCGCGCACCACAATGCCGCGGTCGATCAGATGGCGCCGGCCGGGCGGATAGTCGAGTTCGTTGCCGCGCTGCGGCTCGGCCCCCAGCGCCAAGGCCGGCAGAATGCCGGTGCCCAGGTCCACCGCCAGGATCTGGAGCACGCCCAGCGCCAGCGGAATCCGCCCCCGGCTGAGCGCCCAGAACAGGAACGGCGCCAGCTCTGCCACGTTGACGATCAGCGCGTAGGTCAGGAAGCGCCGAATGTTGCTGAACGTCGCCCGCCCTTGCGCCACGGCGGCTACGATGGTTGCGAAGTTGTCGTCCAGCAGCACCAAATCCGCCGCCTCGCGGGCCACGTCCGTGCCTGTGCGCCCCATGGCGATCCCAATCGCGGCTTCGCGCAGGGCGGGGGCGTCGTTGGCGCCATCGCCGGTCATCGCCACCACATGGCCACGGTGGCGCAGCGCCCGGGCGATGCGCAGCTTGTCCTCCGGCGTCACCCGGCTCAACACGATCCCGTCGTGGTCGATCGCCGCCCCCAGCTCGGCCTCGTCCGCCGGCAGCTCGGCCGCGGTAAGCACCCGTTCCTCGCTCCCGAGCAAGCCCACCTCGCGGGCAATCGCCCGCGCCGTCACGGGGTGATCGCCGGTGACCATGGCCAGGCGAATGCCGGCGCGGCGGCAAGCCGCAATGGCTGCGGCCGCCTCCGGCCGGGGCCGGTCCTCGAGTCCAAACATCCCGACCACCTCCAGGTCGCACTCGGGAGCGGGGGCCTCGCTCGCGAGGTCCGGCGGTTCGAGTCGCCGGCGCGCCAAGGCCACCACCCGCAATCCCCGCGCGCCCATCCGCTCGGCGGCCGGCAACATCCCGCCGGCGCCGCGCGCCCGCGCCGCCACCGCCTCCGGTGCGCCCTTTACCCACAGCCAGCCCCCGCTCGCCACCGACATCAAGCGCCGTTGCGGATCAAACGGGGTGCGTTGCGTCTCCGGCGGCAGCGGCGGCGCGCCCGCTCCGAGCAGCTCCTGCGCGAACCCCTCCAGCGCCATCTCGATGGGGTCGCCCGGCGCCGCGCACTCCCGCCGCTCCACCACGCGCCCGCAGCGGCGCAGACCCTCGGCCAGCCCGCGCAGCGTGGTTACGGGCAGCTCCTGGTTCGTCCAATTGGCTTCGCCGCGCCGCGCGCTTCCACTCGGCGTCCACGCCTCCACCACGTTGGCTTCGTTGCAGGTCAGGGTTCCGGTCTTGTCGGTGCAGATGAACGTCGTCGAACCGAGCGTCTCCACCGACTCCAGTCGCCGCACCAATGCCTGGCGCCGGGCCATGTGTTCGGCGCCCAAGGCCAGCGCCAGCGTCACCTCCGGCAGCAACCCCTCCGGCACCAGCGCCACCGTAACCCCAATCGCGAACAAAAATCCCGCCTGGAGCGGGAGTCCGAGCCCCACGCTGGCGACTAAGAAGGCGCCGCCCACGCCCAACGCGGCGAGCGCGATGACGCGCACCACCCGGTCGAGTTCCAGCGCCAACGGCGTCGGCGGCCGCGCCGTGCGTCGGGTCAGCCGGGCAATCGCCGCCAGACGGGTATGTTGTCCGGTGGCGACGACATCCCCCGCCGCCTCGCCCCGCACCGCAAACGTCCCGGCGAACGCCGTCGCCCCCAGCGCCACTTCCACCGGCAAGCTTTCGCCGGTCAGTAGCGACTGATCCAGAGCCAAACCACGCACCTCGACCAGACGCAGATCGGCGGCCACCCGGTCGCCCGGGCGGAGCTGCACCCGGTCCCCCCTCACCAGTTCCGCGGCCTCCACTTCCTGCAGCCGGCCGCCGCGCACCACCAGCGTCCAGCGCGGCACCAGTTGGCGCAAACGGGCGGTGGCGCGCTCCGCCCGGTACTCTTGGCCAAACGAAAACAGGGCGTTGAACACGATGACGCCGACGATGGCCAGCGCCAGGACCGGCATACCCCCCGCCGCCGCCAGGATGGCCGCCACCCACAACATGCCGGCGAAGAAGTGAACCAATTGCCGGCCGAATTGCCGCCACAGCGGCGTGGGCGGCAGTTCGGGAATCTGGTTGGGACCGTCGCGTTGTAGCCGCGCCGCCGCCTCTGCCGGGCTCAAACCATCGCCAGCGCCCGGCGCGTCGGGCGATGCGGGGGACGGCGCGCCCGCGGGCGCGCCACGGTCAAGGGGCATGCGCGATCTCCTGGCTCACTTCCCGTGCCTCAGGCGTAGTGCGCCCGCACCGCCAGCACCGGACATGGCGCCCCGGCCAGGATCTCCGCCACCGTGGTCCAGGGCAGGTGGCTGCTCGCCCGCAGACCGGGACGGGCTCCAATTACCAGTAAATCGGGCCGCACTTCGCGCGCCACGCGCAGAATCTCGTGCGCCCGGTCGCCAAAGCCCACACGCAGATGGGGCGTGCACCAGTCACTCACCGATTCCGGGAGCAGGGCGCGCATCCCCTGCGTCGCCTGGCGCAGGGCCGTCTCGTGCGCCCCCGGATTCAGTCCGCGTTGGCGCACCACGTGCAAC
>DATNAC010000186.1:0-4556 GCA_035573035.1 Terriglobales bacterium | reverse complement strand
CTGAAGCTGACCTCGCCCGGCGTGCCCGACCTCTACCAGGGCGCCCAGGCCTGGGACCAGAGCCTCGTGGATCCGGACAACCGCCGCCCCGTGGACTGGCAGGCGCTCCAGGCATTGCTGGCGACTCCCGAGCCGCTGGAGCCGGCGGCCTCTCAATGGCGGAACGGCCGCGTCAAACTGCACCTGATCCAGACCTGCCTGCGGTTGCGTGCCGACATCCCGCAGGCTTTCGAGTCAGGCTATACGCCGCTGCGCGTCCGCGGTCTGCATGCGTCGCGCGTGCTGGCGTACCTGAGGGGCGACGGCGCCCAGCGGGTTCTCGTGGCCGTGCCGCGCCTGTGCGCATTGCCGCTCGCCGGCTACGCGCGGGACCAGCGGCCCACGGCACGCGACTATTGGGGCGATACCGCCATCATGCGGCCCGACGGCTGCTCCAACCGATGGGTGGACAGACTGGCGCGGCGGGAACTGCGGGCCGCTCCGGACGGCGCCCTGCCATTGAGCGACGTGTTTCGCCATTGGCCGGTGGCCGTTTGCGCATCGGCCGACTGAGGCGGCCGACTCCACATGCCGCTTGCCTACACCGACGACTCCGAGCCTGGATACCGCCGCGAAGCGGACGGGGAAGGCGGCTTCCGATATCTGGACCGCCGAGGGCGGTCGATCCGCCACCCGGCGGTACTCGCGCGCATCCGCATGCTGGCGATACCGCCCGCCTACGAGGATGTCTGGATCTGCGCGCGCGCCAACGGTCACCTGCAAGCGACCGGGCGCGATGCCCGCGGCCGCAAGCAGTACCGCTACCATGACGAGTGGATCGCGCAGCAGGACGCCCACAAATTCGGCCAACTCGCGGAATTCGGTGCGGCGCTGCCGCGCATCCGCCGCCACGTGCTTCGGGACCTCCGGCTGGCGGGCGTGCCCAAGGCGCGCATATTGGCACTGGTGGTCATGCTGCTGGACCACACGCTGATCCGCGTCGGCAGTACGCAATATGCGCGGATGAACCGCAGTTACGGTCTGACTACCCTCGAAAAAAAACACACCCGCGTGGCGGGCACGCGGATCCGCTTTCAGTTTCGCGGCAAGAGCGGCGTCCAGCACGATGTCTCCTTGCATGACAGACGGCTGGCCACGCTGCTGCGTCATTGTCTCGAGATCCCCGGCCAACGGCTGTTCAAATATCGCGACCCGGAAGGCCGAAAACACGGCATAAGCTCGACCGACGTCAATACCTACCTGCAGGCCATCGGGGGCCAGGACTTCACGGCCAAGGATTTCCGCACCTGGGGCGGCTCGGTGATGGCGTTCGAATGCCTGCGACACGCCCCGGCGAAAAAGGAGTCGCCCCCTCCGCCGAAGCAGGAGAAAGCAGCGCTCAAGGCGGTGGCGGGACGCCTGGGCAATACCGTCGCCGTGTGCCGGCAGTGCTACGTCCACCCCGCCATCCTGGAGGCGCATTCCAGCGGTCGTCTTGACAAGGTAGGGCCGGCGCCACGGACGCCACGCGGGCTCGATGCGGCGGAACGCCGCTTCCTGGCGTTCCTGAGCCGATGGCCCGGATGAATGCGCCGCACTCACGCTCCACTAATGCAGGGCATGCTGGCGGCGAGGCGGCGCTTCGGCGCCCCGCACACGGGCCAGCAGGCTGCAGGTCCGCTCGCTCACGGGGCGGTGCCTGGCGCCGCTGATATGGGCATGGTGTGCGGCTTCCATCAAGGCATCCAGGCGCACGTGCCAGTCCGGCAACTGACGCAGCGTGCGCCACATCTCGCTGACGGCAGGCCTCCAGGGCAGCCGCATCCATGCGATCAGCAGCGCGTTGCGCGCGAGCAGCCGCCGCCGGGCCGCCGCGTCCCGATTGAGAGACGGCCAGTGTCGAGCCATGATCTGAGGCGCGTACAGGATGCGCCATCCCTTCTCCATCAGATCCAGAGCCAGGAGCAACTCCTCGCCCCCCAGGAACAGACCGGGCCAGTATCCCCCCACCTGACGGAAGGCCGAGACCCGCATCACGCACGCACCGGCCATGAAGCCGACCAGCGCCGGACCAATGTCCGGCTCCCCGGGCAGGGGACTGCGCGCCATGGGTTCACAGGCGGGATCCGGACTGCCCTCCGCTCCCACCACAATCGCCGCGCTCAGCACGGCCACATCCAGATGGCGATCCAGGATTTCGCAAGCCCTTGCCAGGGCCTGGGGCATCCACCCTACGTCGTCATCACAGAACGCCACGTAGTCGGTATCGGCGATTTCGACGCCCAGATTCCGGCCGGCAGCGCCCAGGTTGGTGGCCGAGCTGACAAGGTGGACGTCGGGAAAGTGCTTCCGGATCTGGCTGACCGTGTCGTCCGTGCTGGCATTGTCCACAACGATCAGCGGAGACTCGGGCGCCGAACGCCGCGCCCAGTTCAGTGCCCGGATCACCTCTTCACGGCGATTGTGGGTCAGCACCACCACGCTCACACGGTGGGATTGCAGTCGATTGTCCATAGTCCACCTGTTCGTCACCCAACTTCCAGTAATGCTCCGGGAGCGCGTCGTCACCGCGCCCCGGCGTCAGCCCCAGGGGCTCGAGCTGGCTCGCATAGGCCGCCACCGCCCGCCGCTTGACCGGCAGATCGGCGGGAACCGTGAGCCACGGAGTGGCCTGAATCCCGCGGGCGCGCAACGCAGCGAGCCGCTGCTGCATGAGCCCCGCGTAGCGCCTGTACAGCGCATCTTCGTAGGCGATCCAGGAAATGCGGCTCTTGGTGACCCAGCGCCTCGCGCGCAGCGCCGCATTGCTCACCCGAATGTGGTCCTCGTGGAACAATCCGATGGGCAGCAGCACCATGCAGGGCCGCAGGCGCAAAAGCTCTTGCACGATGCGCGCCGCCAGCCCGGTGCACTGGCCGCCGTACTGGCCGTCGAGCATGTCGAACTCCAGCCCGATCGCGCGAAGCTTCTGCAGCGCATACTGGTTCTCTTCCCGGCGCGCGAGCATGGCCTCGCGCGCACCATGGAAGCCGCACCGCCGGTCCCAATCCGTAACGGGAGCATCTCCAGGAGGCACGCCAGCGCAAACGGTCAGCACGATACTGCCGGGCCTCCCCGCCAGAAAGGCGCCGCATCCCAGCACCGCATCATCAAAATGGGGGGACAGCACCAGAATGCCTCCGGATGCCGCGGGCACCGTCCCCTCGCTGCTTTCGGGCCGCATCGTTCTATCCTGCTGGACTCTATTGGTTGATCCTTGCAGAGCAAGCCGCGTGCCGCTGCAGAGTCTTCAGGCACGCCACTTGCCGCTCCAGCGGCACCCGTCGGTACCCCCCTCCCCGCCAGCGGGTTCACTCGATGAGGAGCTGGCCATGAAACGCCATCCAACCACCCCACCCGCCCGCGCCACCGAACAACCAGAAGACCGCTTTGGTCCCAGCGACAGCTCGGATACCGCCAGCGAACGGCCTCCCCAGGAGCGCGACTTGGAAAGCGACGCCGCAGGGACGGGCGCCCGGCCGGCTGCAGAGCCCCCCTATCTGGCACCCGACGCGGATCCCCAGGACGTGGAACCCGACAAGAGCGTCGACGCCGACGATGCCGGTCTCACATATTCACCGCCCGATCCCGCCCGCAACGGGGGTGACTCCGACGTCTGAAGCGCCCGCCGGGCATGCGCGAGCACCTGCTCGACGGTGACGCCAAGCGCACAGGGATGACCGATGGGACACCGCCGATGCATGCAGGGACGGCACGGCAGATCCACCGACAAAACGTGATGGCGGCGCCTGTCCAGAGGCGCCCAGCGCCGCGTGTCGCTGCCGCATGCGACGATCAGGCTGCAGGCGCCGCGCGCCGCGGCGACGTGGGAGACCCCGGTATCGTTGGAGATCAGCAAGCGCACCCGTGTCAGCAGGGCCGCCAGTTCGCCGAGTGTGGTGCTGCCGCACAGATTCGCCGCCGGCACCGAGCATTGATGCAGGACATCGTCCACAATGCCGAACTCGTCGGCGGCCCCCGTGAGTCCCACCTCCCACCCCTCCTTTGCAAGCGCGCTGATCACGCTGGCAAAGCGGTCCGCCGGCCAGCGGCGGGACGGCAAGCGCGCGCCGGGGTGCACGAGCACCGTCCGGTCAGGATTCAATCCCTCTGTATCCAGCAGCGCCCGGGCGGCCAGGTCCTCGCCGGGGAACAGCGGCAATTCCAGCGCCGCGTTCTCCGCCGGCAGCCCGAGATGCCGCAGGAGCGCAAGATAACGAAGCGGCTCGGGCAGGTCGGTCGGCCACTCCATATGCCAGCCCGGCACCCCCTGACCGGGGTCGGGTACGAAACCCGCCTCGAGCCGGGCACCGAACTGCCGGACCACGCCATTCGACTGCGCGCCGCTCCCGTGCAACTGCAGCGCCAGATCGAAGCGCCGCTTGCGTACCGCGCCATAGAACGCCGGCAGCTCCGTCTCGCGGGAGGTTTGTTCGGGAAATGCGGTCAGCCCCGGGAATGGCAGCAATTCGTCCACGTAGGCCGAAAACCGGCGGACGAAATCAGCCGCGTTCGGCAAGCCCACCAACGCAATGTGG
>DATNAC010000185.1:0-10049 GCA_035573035.1 Terriglobales bacterium | reverse complement strand
CGAGCGCCTGGCCTCGAGCCTGCGCGGCCTGTACAACCTCATCTTCAACAAGTACTGGGTGGACGAGCTCTACGGCGCCGTCATCACCCGTCCCCTGGCCGCCTTCTCGCGCGTGGTGCTGTGGCGCGGGGTGGATGTGCACGTGATTGACGCGGCGGTGAACGGGGTGGCCTCGGGCGCGAGCGGAGCGGGCAACGGCCTGCGCCGGCAAGCCTCGGGCCAGATCCGCAGCTACGCCAGCTGGATCGTGCTCGGCGCCGCCGCCGTGCTGCTGTACATGTACTTCGGGGGGCGCCCGCTCCTGCAATAGGGCTACCGCATGGACTTTTTGAACCATACCATCCTGAGCTGGACGGCCTTCCTGCCGTTGATCGGCATCGTCGCCCTGCTGTTGGTACGCGGCGACGCTGCGGTCCGGAAAGTGGCTTTGGTGTTTACCGCCGCCACCTTCCTGGTCTCGCTGCATCTGCCCTTCCACTTCGATAGCGCGCAGGGAGGCTTCCAGTTCCTCCAGCGCCATGCCTGGATCCCGGCGTTCCATATCGAGTACCTGTTCGGCGCCGACGGCCTGAGCCTGTGGCTGGCGGTGCTGACCACCTTCCTGTCGGTGATCGGGGTGCTGATCTCGTGGAAGTCGGTGCAGAAGAACGTCAAGGCCTTCTTCATCCTGCTGCTTTTGCTGGAAACCGGGATGCTGGGGGTGTTCTTCAGCCTGGACCTGTTCCTGTTCTACACGTTTTGGGAAGTCACGCTGGTGCCGATGGCCTTCCTGATCGGCATCTGGGGGCACGAGCGCCGGCTGTACGCGGCGGTCAAGTTCTTCCTGTACACCATGGCGGGTTCGGTGCTGATGCTGGGCTGTATCCTGTGGCTGTATAACCTGACCGGCACCTTCGACTTCACCGTGATCAAGTCCGGCCTGGCGGCGGGCGCCTTCGGCCTGAGCCCGACCACTGAGCTGTGGCTGTTCCTAGGCTTCTTCATCGCCTTTGCGATCAAGGTTCCGCTGTTCCCGTTCCACACATGGCTGCCCGACGCCCACGTCGAGGCGCCCACCGCCGGCTCGGTGCTGCTGGCCGGGGTGCTGCTGAAGATGGGGCCCTATGGGATGCTGCGCTTCAACCTGGGGCTCTTTCCCCACGCGGCGCAGCGCTGCGCCCCGGTGATCGTGGTGCTCGGACTGATTGGCATCGTCTACGGCGCGCTGGTGGCGTTCGTCCAGCCCAACATGAAGAAGCTGGTGGCCTACAGCTCGGTCAGCCACATGGGCTTCATCATCGTGGCGGTGTTCACCTTCACCCAGATCGGCACCCAGGGCGCGGTCTACCAGATGCTGAACCACGGCGTCTCCACCGGCGGCCTGTTTATTCTGGTGGGCATGCTCTATGAGCGCCGCCACACCTTCGAGCTCAGCGAGTACGGCGGCCTCGCCACGGTGATGCCGATCTACGCGGCCTTTTTCGTGCTGATCGTGATGTCGTCGGTGGGCCTGCCGCTGCTCAACGGGTTCGTGGGCGAGTTCCTGATCATGGTGGGCACGTTCACCTCGGCAGTGGCCCACGCCCACGTCTACGCCATCATCGCCGCCAGCGGCGTCATCTGGGGCGCGCTCTACCTGCTGCACTGGACGCGCAACACCATCTGGGGCGAGCTGGCCAACGCCAAGAACAAGGTGCTCAAGGATTTGGACAAGCGCGAGATCTTCGTGCTGAGCTGCATCGGCATCCTGGCATTGTTCATGGGCTTGGCCTCGCCGTACTTCCTGAACAAGACCGCGGCCACGACCGCCGCGAACGTGGCGGTGTTCCAGCCTGCCGGCACGGCCGCCGCGGCGCTGCGGCCGCCGCTCCACACCACTCCCCAGACGCCCGGCGCGGGAGGCACCCAATGAACTTCGTCCCCACCGAGTTTTACCTGCGCATTCTGCCGGAGATCATCCTCACCGTCTTCGCGCTGGTGATCATGCTGATCGAGGGCCCGGCCCGCGGCGACCGCCGCGCCCGGGTTAGCGGCTGGATCGCCCTGATCGGCTGCCTGGCGGCGCTGGCCGCCATCACGGTGCAGGCCGCGCATCCCGGCGACGCTTTCAGCGGCATGTTCCGGGTGGACGCTTTCACCGTGTTCCTGCACGTCATCCTGATCGCCGCCACCGCGGTGGTGATCCTGGTGGGGATGGACTACCTGCCGCAGCAGGGGCTGGAGCGGGGCGAGTTCTACGCGCTGCTGCTGTTCGCCACGGTGGGCATGGGCTTCATGGTGGGCTCGGTGGAGCTGATCATGATCTTCATCGGGCTGGAGATCAGCTCGATCGCCACCTACGTGCTGTGCGGCTACCGCCGGCACGACGCCCACTCGACCGAAGCGTCGCTCAAGTACTTCCTGCTGGGCTCGTTCGCCACCGCGTTCTTCTTGTACGGCATCGCGCTGTTGTACGGCGCGAGCGGCACCACCAACCTCTATACGATGGCCGCCCAGGGGCTGCACATCTCGCCCGACGGGATCAACCATGGGGCGCTGGTGCTGGCCGCCGCCGGGCTGATCTTCATCGGCCTGGGCTTCAAGATCTCGGCCGCGCCCTTCCAGATGTGGACGCCGGACGTGTACGAGGGCGCCCCGGCGCTGGTGACCGGCTTCATGTCGGCCGGGCCCAAGGCCGCCGCCTTCGCGGTGGCGCTGCGCATCTTCTATGTCGCGCTCGGCGGCAACGCGGCGGCATGGTTCTGGGTGGTGTGGACGGCGGCGCTGCTGTCGATGTGCATCGGCAACCTGGGTGCGCTGTACCAAAAGAACCTGAAGCGCATGCTGGCCTACTCCTCGATCGCGCAGGCCGGCTACGTGCTGGTGGCCTTCGCCGCGTTGGGGCGGGACGGCGCCTCGGCGGTGCTGTTCTACCTGGCCGCGTACGTGGCCATGAACATCGGCGCCTTCGCCATCATCAGCCACTTCGCGCACCGCGAGGAGACCTACGTCGAGCTCAAGGATTACGCCGGGCTGGGCTTCCGCTTCCCGTGGATGGGCTTCTGTCTGTCGATTTTCCTGTTCTCGCTAATCGGCGTGCCCATGACCGGGGGCTTCTTCGGCAAGCTGTTCGTGTTCCAGGCGGCGCTCAACGCCCACCTGGTCGGACTGACCATCGTGGCGCTGTTGAACAGCGCGCTGGCGGCGTTCTATTACCTGCGCGTGATCGTGTACCTGTACATGCGGCCGCGCGAAGGCCAGCCGATCGCCTGCGCCAACTTCACCGCCCCGCTCTGGCTGGCGGTGGCGAGCTGCCTGGGCGTGACCTTCTGGCTGGGCATCTTCCCCAGCCAGGTGCTGGACTACGCCATGAAGGGCGCGCAGCAACTGCTGCGGTAGAAAACGCGGGGGTTCCCTACTCGAGTTCATAAATCGGTACGCCCATGGCCTGAGCGGCGGCGCGCATGCGCCGGTCGTAGCTGGCCAGCTGCACGGGATGGCCGCCGGACCGAAGAAAGTCGAGAGTCGCCAGATGCAAACCATCCAGGGTTCTGACGCCTCCCGGCAGCGGATCGAGCGCGCGGGCCAGGACTTCGCGCGACGTCTCGATCACTAGCAGACGTGCGAAGGTTCGGGGAACCACCTCCGCGCTTTTGGCGCCAAGCCCATAGGCGTGAAGCCGGTTCCAGACTTCGTACTCGGCAAGCCGGCTGCTCGCCAGCGTCTCTTCGCGGTTCCATAGCGCCGCCGGAGGCCGCCGGTTTTCCGCCAGAAAACCAGCTAACAATACCGACGAATCAAGGTAGATCACGATCCTGCCGGCTATCCGCCAGGTCGGCCAGGAGCGACTCCAGCGGCATACTCCCTAGGCGTGGCGGGGGCCCCGATTCGCGTAGCATCGGCAGCCGAACCAGACCTCTACTGGCTGCTTCGGCCAGAAAAGCATCGGGCGCCGGGAGGGAGCGCCCGCTCCCTGGGGGAACCAGTTCGGCCACCACCTTCTCGCGGTCCAGCACAAGCACCGTCTCGCCGGAGGCGGCCAGACGAACGTACTCACTGAGCCGATTTTTCAGGACCTTGATCCCGACCGCGTGCATGCTTAACGGTAGCTACCTCGACGCTACCATGTTAAGACCGCGGTTAGAACGGCTTTTGATGGGCGGGCCCCAGCGCGGTAGGCCACGCACCCGGCATTCCTGAGCGCCTTCGGCGCTTCTGCTCCGCATTGGCATGGAAACCCCGGAGCCGGTGCTGCGCTCGCGGGGGCCGCGCCTGCATTGCTTGCCAGGGGCGCGAAAACCCGCACCGTGAGTTTCGCCCCGGCGGAATTACGACCACCCCACCGCGCAGAACGCGGTGGGGGCCCGGTTCGCGGCTCTTCGCGCCGACTTTATTGAGTCTCGCGTATTATTGCGTCACCCGCAGCTGGTCAATATCAGGCCCGGCACCAAGCCGGGCCTGACAACTCCCTCAACCAGACCGGCACTATGAATGCCGCCGACGGTGCGCTTTGGGAATCCGCCAACGTGTGGCCGGCGAAATGAGCCGGGACATAGCGCGCGGCGATGTCCGCCTCTATCGCTTCGCCAGCCCTGACAAGACCCGGCCGGTGGTGGTGCTAACACGCGACAGCGCCCTGAGCCGGCTTACCCCGGTGACGGTCGCACCCATTACCTTGACGATTCGTGGCGTGGCCTCGGAAGTGTGCTTGAACGAGACCGACGGAATGAAGGCGCCCTGCGCGGTGAATCTGCACAATGCCGCGACCGTCGCTCGGGAGCACTTGGGAGCGCGCCTCACCCATCTGAGCGAAACACGCATGAACGAAATCTGCGCCGCTCTACACGAGGATGGGCCCCAGCGCGGAAGGCCACGCGCCCGGCGCTTCCGGGCGCCTTCGGCTTATGCTCGCACCGGCATGGGGACCCGAGAGCCCCATGCCGGGGCTGCGCTCGCGCTGGGATGCGACGGACAGTAACTACCACCCAACACCGAGAGTGGCACCGTTGCTCGTCCGTGACCAGCAGTTCCCACCGCCGGTCTTCGCCCGTCCATCAAGCGCCGGCGGCGAGGGTGCGGTAGGCGCAGAGGTCCTCGACCGCCAAGTTGCCGCCGCAGAGGACCAGAACGAGCTTACCGTTCGGAGTGAAGCGGCTCTTTAGCCGCTCGGCCGCGGCCAGGGTGCAGGCGGCGGCGGGCTCGGTGAGGAGTTTGGTGCGCTCGAGCAGCCAGTACAGGGCGCGCACCGTGTCGGCGTCGCTGACCACCTCGATCTTCTCGAAGTAGCGCTGCGCCGCGGCCAGGGTCAGCTCCGAAGCGGCGGGGGCGCCCAGCGTGCGCGCGATCGAGGTCATGGCCGGAAGCTTGACCGGTTTGCCGGCCGCCAGCGCCAGGGACATGCAGTTGGCGCCCTCGGTTTCGACTCCCCACATCCGGGCCTTCGGGTTCTGTTCCTTCACCGCGACCGCCACGCCGGTGGCGAGGCCGCCGCCACCCACGCTGACGATCACATCGGTGGCACCGGGCAGGTCTTCCAGAATCTCGAGACCCACGGTTCCCTGCCCCGCGATCACGTCGCCGTCATCGAAGGGATGCACCAGCGTCCAACCTTCGTCCACCGCGCTTTGCGCCGCCGCGAAGGCGGCGTCAATGGTCTCGGCCAGCACCACCTCGCCGCCGTAGCCGCGGGTGGCGGCGACGTAGTTGGCGGGCGTGGCTTGGGGCATGATCACGCGCGCCGGCATGCCGAGCACGCCGCCGACGTAGGCCACCGCCTGGCCGTGGTTGCCACCGCTGACCGCGACCACCCGGCTGCCCGCGGGGAGCGTGAGCATCTTGTTGAAGGCGCCGCGGACTTTGAACGAGCCCGTCTTCTGGAACATCTCCAGCTTCAGGTAGACTTCGACGCCAAGCAGCCGGCCCAGCGTGGCGCTCGACACCAGCGGGGTGCGGTGGATGTAAGGGACGAGCCGTTCCCGCGCCGCGCGCAGAGCGGCGCAGTTGATCTGCGAAAGCTGGTCGGCGGTCATGCCTTCCAGAGTCTCACACCAAAACCCCTGGGGGGCGCGAAATTTGATGTGACAGCATGGTGTGATTACACTAAAGGCATGGTACGAACGCAGATCCAAATTACGGAGCGGCAGGCGCGAGCTCTCCGGGAGCAAGCGCGGACCATGCACGTGCCCGGTCCTCGTGGACACGTCGGCTCTGCTGGCGCTCTCGCAGCCCCAGGACAGAAGTCATCAAAGGGCAGCAGCGTCATTCGAAAACCTGCAGGCGCGCGAAACTCCATTAATGTCTCTGGGTGGATGAAGCGTTGCACGAAGCCGGCCTGGACTTGCTCCTTGAGCATCGAACGAGGCGGCTGAGCTAAGTGGACGCGGTGTCGTTTGCGTTGATGCGGCGCCTTGGAATCGATGAGGCGTTCGCGCTCGACTCGGATTTCGAGCGCGCAGGTTTCCGGCTGGTGGGCAAGTGAATACGTCTGCCGGAGGCCCACTCCCTTCATAGGCCGCTCGGCGAGGCGTCGCCATCGCTCTGCGCCTTTTCCACGTGGTCGATGACCAACACCTTCATATCGTCGGTGGCGGGACGGAGCGCCAACCCCGTCACGTCGCGCAGCTCGGTGGGCGCGCTCGGCACCGACTGGCTGGTGCTCCCCGGCATAATGAACACCAACAGTGGCACGAAAAACGTGCCGGTGAGGCCGGTCTTGTCCACGACCGGGCGTCCGAAGATCCTCCTGGAGAGCGATCCGGCGAAATCCGCCATCGTGGTGGCGTGGGGAAACACAAAAGCGCAGCCATTAACATCGTCCGGACAACTGAGGACGCCGCCCGGCGGCTTGGGATCCTTGGCTGGGTCCGGAGGCTTTAGTTTGAGACCACCAGGAGCGACAACCATCTCCAGCACTTTTGTGGGTTTACTCGTCCGGTGCCAAGTGAGGTGGAAGCGCTCGCGCAAAAGAGTCTGCATCATCAGCCGGGCCTGCTCATCGGTAGCTGACTCCGGCAGGCGCGCGTCCACGAAGTACTTATTGAGTCCCGCGTATTATTGCGTCACCCGTGGCGAGCATATATCAGGCCCGGCCCCAAGCCGGGCCTGACAAAATCCGCAGCCCGAACGACACTATATTACGCGGGACTCAATAACCACCCCAGGGCCGAAGTCCGCACCTGGCGGCCCGGCCCAGTTTGGCAGGTTCTCGATCGGATCCGAGGCGTGCAGGTCAAACGCATAGCGCACCAGCGCCGATAATGCGGAGTACTGCGCCAGCACTCGCCCTGGGTCTTGTCTGCGGGCGTCGGAGAAGTAGCGTTTCGGCCTCTGCCCCGATTTCCACTCCCGCACCACCACGGCGTCAAAGTCGGGGTTCGCTTGCCGCCCACCCTCCGCGGCCGCAGTTTGGGCACTGGCAACCATCCTTAGCGGCGAGAGCGCCAGGACCAGCGACACGGTCGTGACGCAGGCCAGCATCACCGCCCGGCCAGCCACGCGTCCACGCCGCTGACGGCGGTCGAGCACCACACCGACATGACCCGCACCGCGGAATCGCCCGGCGGCCGCGAAAGGCGGCCTCGGATGGCCTCGGCCGATGCCCGGTTGCCCAGTGCGAAGATGGCATTCATGATCTCCCGCTCGCGGCGGGAGAGATGTTCCCGATTGGCGGGTGCGACGCGCCCGGTACCTCTGGACGTCTTCGGAATATGTTCGCCGGCTTAGACCGCTACCGTCACTCGCAGGAATGTGGCCGGAATCCGCGTTCCCTGCGCGCTCTCGTTCTTGCTGTTCGCCAATTCCACCAGTTGGCGGTGGAGTTCGTCTTCGCGGCCGTTTTTGCGGGCGGCATCGTAGGCGTTCATGGCGGGCCCGTAGTAGTCCCGGAACAGCTCGATGAAACGTTCCGGGCTGGCGTCCGAGGAGAGGAGCCAGAACGTGTCGGGAGTCATCGTCACCCGGTCGGCGGGAATGCCGGCCGCGCCAAAGCGTTCGCGGACGTGGCTCTCGACGCCCCAGGTCATCGGGCTGATGAAGCCTTCCGGCGGCGGCGGCGTGAAGGCGGAGCTGATGCGCAGCATCTCCGAAACAAACGTCGGGTCCTTGGGTATCCAGTTGCCCATCACCACACGGCCGCCGGGCTTGGTAACCCGCACCATTTCCTTGGCCACGTCAAAGGGACGAGGACCAAACATCGCGCCGAAGATGGACACCACCAGATCGAACGAGCGGTCGGCAACGCCCACCAGGTTGCATGCGTCGCCCTCGCAAAAGGTTAGGCGCGTCAATCCCTCCGCCTGGGCGCGGCGGTTGCCCGCCGCCACCATGTGGCGGGAAATATCGATGCCCACCACCTCGGCACCGGTGCGCGCCAGCGGCAGCGCGGTGGTGCCGTCGCCGCAGCCCAGGTCCAGTGCGCGCATCGCAGGCGTCACGCCCAGCGAGTTCACCAGGTCCTCGCCGGAGCGGCGCACGAAAGCGGCGATTTGGGTAAAGTCTCCCTTTTCCCAGAGCGCCTTGTTTGGATTCGGTACGGTTTCGCTTGAAGCCATCGCTCCTCCTGTCACTTCGCGAGCATTGTGAAGCCACGCACGCGTATACAGCGCACCTCGGCTTCACGGTCAGGAGCGGACAGAATACCGCGGCCAGCGCGACCCGCGCTCCGCCGGCCAACCTTCGCCGTCCTCCCGCTCTCCTGATCCCGAGTATACGCCGGGTAAGACCTCTATCTATAGCCCACCTATGGATGGTTCCCCCGGGACGATCATTGATTGGCCCCAGCGCGGCAGGCCACGCGCCCAGCGTTCCTGAGAGCCCGCGAAATGCCATTTCGCGTTGCATGGCGCCACCTTCTTTTATGCGACCGAGCGCGGCGGGACCCTCCCGCTCGGCGACATCCAGGCCATAGTACGCCGGCCACGGAGCGACAGCAAGTGGCACGGCCACTTTTTGCCTGGGTCGCTCCCGTTGGTCGCTCGGAGGCCGGGCTTCGATTGCCGGCAGGGGATGCCCGCTCCGCTCAGGGCATCTGCGAGCTGCCGCCATTCGACGCGCGCTTGTATCTCGCCTTGCGGGCGCGCTGCCTTCAGGCGGCTTTGCGCTTCTGCTGCACGAAGCCGATCAGTTCCTGGTTGATGGCATCGGCGTGGGTGGTGCAGAGGCCGTGGGGCGCGCCGGGGAAGACCTTGAGGGTTCCGTTCTTCACCAGCTTGACGCTCAGACGGCCCGAGATATCGATGGGCACGACCTGGTCGTCGTCGCCCTGGATGACCAGCGTGGGGACCTCAATCTTCCTGAGGTCCTCGGTCTGGTCGGTCTCCGAGAACGCCCGGATGCAGTCGTAGAAACCGTTGACGGAGGCCAACATGCCCTGCAACCAAAAGGCTCGGCGCACGCCTTCGGAGGCCTTGGCGCCGGGGCGGTTGTAGCCGTAGAACATGAGCGAGAAGTCCGAGAGGAACTGCGGGCGATCTTTAATCACCGCATCCCGAATCTGGTCGAAGGCCGATAGTGGGATACCGCCGGGATTCTTTTCGGTCTTGAGCAGCCGCGGCGGCACGGCGGAAATCAGCACCAATCCCGCCACGCGCTTCTCGCCGTGGCGCGCGAGATAGCGCACCACCTCGCCGCCGCCGGTGGAGTGGCCGACCAGAATCGCGTCCTTGACCTCGAGGTGGTGCAGCAGCTCGGCCAGGTCGTCGGCGTACTGATCCATGGTGTGGCCGCCCCAGGGCTGGCTGGAGCGGCCGTGGCCGCGGCGGTCGTGCGCGATGACGCGGAAGCCGCGCTGCGCCAGGAAGAGCATTTGGGGGTCCCAGGCGTCGGCGTCAAGCGGCCAACCGTGGGAGAGGACGATGGCCGGGCCGGTGCCCCAGTCCTTGTAATACAGCATGGTGTCATCGCGGGTTTTGAAGAGCTTCATCGCACTCCTTTCGAGTCCTTTCCCTGATCATTTGATTGGCGTGATGGGATAACCCCGGCCTCCGTGGAGCGGGTACGCTGGTTTTGACCAAACTTCGCAGTACTCGGAACAAAGGAGGCCGAGATGGCTATTGTAGTCGGTTGCGATTTTCACAGTCGGTTTCAGTTGTTGA
>DATNAC010000184.1:0-3323 GCA_035573035.1 Terriglobales bacterium | reverse complement strand
GTGTAGTGCGTCACACAAAATGACGTTTCATTTCGGGCGAAAGCGTGCGACTTTTCTTGGGGAAAAGTCGCATACGGGGCATTGGCATAATGCCTGCCATTTGTGACGCACTACACCAGCGCAAGCGCGGCGGCCAAGCTTGCCGGTTTCGAGGCCGCGGCGATGGCGAAACTGTTCCGTTTTTTGAGTTAAGTGTTTGAAAACGCTGGAAGAGGGGTGGGACAGGCGTTGGCCTTTTTTATATCCCTCCGTGATGGGAAGGCGGCACAACATCAGCGGCCGCCCGGGCCGCGTCCAGGGAGAGACGCGGCGCCGGGGGGCTGACCGGCAAGGCCGTCGATTCCGGTTCAGGTTGTCAAGACAGCCACGACCGCCCCTGGGGGCTCCTATAATCCGATGCGGAGCTGGGGCCGGGGGCGTGTGATCTCTTTGTGACGACTTGGCGACGGAATGGCTACTCTTGGTAGTTCCAGCTCAGGTCGGCGCCGGCGGGGGCGGTTTTGAGGATGCGGTCGAGCATTTGGGGCATGTAGAGCTGCTCTTCCGACATCTTGCCGTAGGTGCCGTCGTAGCAGTGGGGCTGCTTGCGGCCGAAGTCGAAGTCGGCGGTGATTTTGGGGTCGGTGTGCTTCTCGATGGTGGCCTGCATCATGTAGACGGCGTTGTCGAGGTAGTAGGAGTCCATGTCGCCGACGTGGATGTGGAGCTTGCCGTCGAGCTTGGGCGCGAGGGTGGACCAGTGGGAGTCGAGCCAGGCGTCGAGGTCGAAGTGATCGTGCCAGTAGCGGGCGACCTGGTGGTCGATGGCGCCGGTCATGGGATCCCAGATGTTGGCGGGGTAGCCGTCGGGGCCGACAGGACCGAAGACGGCCTGCCAGATGTCCCACTGATCGGCGCTGCGGCCATGGGTGCCGAGCACGAGCTCGCGGTGGTTGGCGCGGTCCATGGTCTGGACCACGGAGCCGTCGGGGCGGCGCTGGTCGGGTCGGGGCACGTTGGACCAGGGACCCTCGAGCCAGTAGGCGTTGGCGTCGTCATAGATGTCCACGATCTGGTGGGCGTGGAAGTCGACGGGGTCGGGCGACGATCCCCAGGCGCCGTTGAAGTAGTCGGGGTAGAAGATCTGGTCGGCGAGGGCTTCCCAGCCGCCGGTCGAGCAGCCGTAATCCACGCGGGCCCAGCCTTGGCCGATGCCGCGGAACTGTTTCTCCACGGCGGGGATGAGCTCCTGGGTGATGGCGTCGCCGTAGGGGCCGAGGTTGGCGGAGTTCACGGCGTAGCTGTCGTCGTAGTAGGGGTTGGCGTGGTTGATATCCACCCAGAGGAACTTGGGGAGCTTGCCCGAGGTCCAGTCCGCCTGGATGCGGCGGAAGGCGCGCGCGAGATCGGGGTTGAAGTGGTTCTGCTCGACCATGACCGGATAATGCGCGTCGGGGTGGGTGGTGAAACCCTCGGGCAGAACCACGGTGGCGTAGAGGTACATGGGCTGGCCCCAGAACTTGGTGAGGAGCTGGCTCTGGATCTTGATGTGCTTAATCCAGTCGGTATCGGGCGGGGGCGCGATGGGCGGAATGGTCTCGGTGAGAGAGATGCGCAGGGTGCCGGGGCGGCGGGGGTCGAAGTGCACCGCCTGGGGGACGCTATAGAAGTTGCCGGGCTTGGATTCCATGTGCTGGCCTTCGCCCTCGTCCTGGGGGAGCAGGAGGGTGTGGCCGTCGGCGCGATGGAAGGTGGTATAGCGGTTGAAGAGGGCCTGGACGGTGTAGTCGCCGGCGGGGAGATCGCGCAGGCTGGTAAGCGGGTAGCCGTAGACCGAGGCATCCAACACGGCGGGCGCGCCCGACTTCCAGTTGGTGACGTCGACGCCGAAGAACTGTTGGGAGCCGACCTGGTCGCCGATCTCGAAGCGGGGCTCGCTGGGGCGACCGCGGCCGGCGCGGCCGGGACGGGCGGCGGCGGCCGGCATGGCCTTGGCGACATAGAAGAAGACGCGGCCGTTGAGCGCGGTGGTGGACTTCGAGGCTGGGTAGGTGACCTCGATGCGCGTCTGGGCGAGGAGCGAGACGGGCAGGAGCGCCAGGAGCGGCAACAACCATGCGGGCCGGATCTTCTTCATAGCCCCTCATGATAGCAATGACTGGCGCGGGTCGGACTTTTGATGGGCGCGGACTCCAGCGCGGAAGGCCACGCGCCCGGCGCTTCGGTTCGCGGCCCTTGGCGCCGACTTTGCCCACAGTGCAAACGGCGCGACCCCCGCGAATGGCGGCACGCCAATTTGATCAGAGGCGGGATTGCCTGACAGCGCCGATCCTCTAGAAAACGTCGGCGAGCGGCGGGAAGGTCAACAGCAAGCCGACGACCAGGAGGGCGAAGGCGAACAGCACGATCCGCCCGAGCGCGACGTCGCGCCGGCGCCAGCGCCGGTGGAGCAGCATCCAGGCGGCGAGCCAGAGGACGATGGCCGAGGTTGTGACGCCGGATAACGGCCCGGTCGGGCGGTAAAAGGTCATCCAGCGGCCCAGCGTTGGAATGCGGTCGGCCAGGATGGCGAGCACGGCGAGCGCGGCGGCGGCCCAGCCGGCAGCCAGCAGGGCGGCGGCCCCGGCGCCATTGCGCGGCGAAGCGGCGATAGAGGGGGACTCGTCCATAGCTACCTTCCCTCGGCGAGATGGAGGGTGGGCCCGCCCATCACGGGCGCATTCTTGTTCAGCATCGCGCCGAAAAAGCCGGCGAGCGCGGCGGCTACCATGGCTGCGGCCACGAAGCCCAGGACAGCGCGGCGCAGCGTCTTCAGGCGCGCCAGCGCGCCCCCATAAGCGGCGACGACGCTCCAGGCCATGGTGACCGCGATGGGAGCGAACCAGGCCACGTGCTCCTTCCACTCCATGCCGTACGCATGCCAGCCGGCGGTGGCCGGGTTGGATTGCAGCAGGCGCTGCGGGAAGCCGGCGAGCGCCGCGCCGGCCGGCGGGACGGCACGGTACCAGGGATAGATCAGGTAGGCGCCGCTCAGCACCGCCGCCCAGGCCAGCAGGGCCATGGCGCCGAGATAGTGGCGCAGGAAGCGGGAGTCACCCTTGCCGCCGCGCCCCAGTTCCACCAGCGCGCCGGAGCAGGCCAACAGAAACAAGGCCCCGAAGCCCATGCCATGCAGCAAAGTCCAGAGGCCGCGCGCTGTGATTGCCATGGAAACCTCCTAGAAGTGATCTCATCATGCCGCAGCAGGCCGCCTGGGGCGAGCTGGATGCGGCTTTTTCTGGGGAAAAAGCCGCACACGATCCATTCGCGTAGAGTTTGGCACCAATTATGAGACCACTTCTATT
>DATNAC010000183.1:0-13323 GCA_035573035.1 Terriglobales bacterium | reverse complement strand
GGAGATGCAATTTGGGGTACCATGGTGGCCTTGCTTTCCGTCCGCCAAATGATGGGCACGGGCCCCAGCGCGGTTGCGCGGCGCGCCCGGCTTATCCACAACCCCCATTCGAGGAGTTTTATGCGCCGTCTACCCGTCTTGCTTGCCACGCCGGTAGTGCTGGCCGGCATGGTATTTACCGTCGCCGCGGTCAAGCCGCCGGCGCCCAAGGCTCAGAAGAGCCACAAGGCCAAAGCCAATGACTTTGGCAACGCCGATGCCATCACCCAGGAGGAACTCAAGGATTACGACTACTTCCTGGCCTCCGATCAGCTGCAGGGACGCAACCTGCCCTCGCGCGGTTACGACATTGCGGCACTCTATGTGGCCAGCCACCTGAATGAGTGGGGACTGAAGCCGGGCGGCAGCACCACGGGAACCAACGGTCCGCTGCAGCCTTATTTCATGCCGATTGACCTGGTGACCACGCAGCCCAATCCCGGTGGGATGAAGCTGACGGTCACGATTCCCGAGGCCCGCGCCGGGCGGGGCGGCCGGGGCGGCGGGTTTGGGCGGGGCGCCGCGCAGTTGACGCCGGGGCCGCACATGCTGCGCTACGGCCATGACTGGATGGTCAACGTGCCCGCCGGGCGCAACGCGCCCCCGCTCCAGGGCGCGGATATTGCGAACGCCAACCTGGTGTTCGCGGGCAATGGCTATGTGATCGGTTCCGACAACCCCTACCAGGGCCTGGATGTGCGCGGCAAGGTGGTGGTGGTGGCGGGTGTCCCGCCGGCGCTCGCGTCCTACCAGGAAGCGATGGCGGCGGCGCGCGGGCGCCGCGGCGGCGCGGCGGGAACGCCCCCGGCCAACCCGATGGGGCCGAATGACCTGACGCCGGTACAGTACGCCAGCAAGAATGGCGCCCTGGCGGTGATTACCATCCCCAGCTTCCAACAACTGACCGCCATGGCGGCGCCGGACGCGGGCGCGCTGCGCTTTGGCGCCAATGGACCCAACTATTCCGTAACCAAGTTCCTGCCGGGGCAGGACCCGAGCGTGCCGGAGATCGTTGCCGGCTTGGACACGGTCAATGCCTTGTTCCAGGGGGAGCGGTTGAGCGCGGCGCAGGTATTTGACGGCGCCGGCGCCAACAAGCCGCTGGGTAGTTTTGCCTTCAGCCCGGAAAAGACGATCTCGGCCACGGTGGCGGTCAACACCGCGCACAACCACGGCGAGAACGTGATCGGCGAGCTCGAGGGCAGCGACCCGGTGCTCAAGAACGAGTACGTCATCATGAGCGCCCACCTCGATCACATTGGGCTGGCGGCGACGCCGGCGGGCTGCATTCCGGATCCGGAGCTCTCCGCCGCGGACAGCACCGGGGACGGCTTCCCCATGACCGCGCCGGCCAAGTGCGACAACATCAACAACGGCGCCGACGACGACGGTTCGGGCTCGACCGGTCTGCTGGGCATCGCCCACGCCTTCGCCGAGGGCGCGGCCAAGGGCATGCGCCCGAAGCGGACCATCATCTTCCTGTGGAATGCCGGCGAGGAGAAGGGTCTCTGGGGTTCGCAGTACTTCAACGAGTTCCCGCCCATTGATCTGTCGAAGGTGGTGGTGGACCTCAACATGGACATGATCGGGCGCGACAAGCGGGCCGATTCGGTGGATCCCGATCCCAGCCATTACCTGGTGGACCCGGGAGGGGTGCTGGTGGTGGGCCCGAACATCAGCAGCAACGACCTCGAGGCCACGCTGGAGTCGGTCAACAACAACTTCCAAAAACTGAAGCTGGACCACTTTTACGACGTGACCGCGCCCGACGCCACGCATGACAATCTGGGACCGAACAAGGCGACCGGGCAGCGCATCTTCTACCGCAGCGATCATTACAACTTCGCCAAGATGGGGATACCGATCGCGTTCTTCAGCGACGGCCTGCACGTGGATTATCACCGTCCGACGGATAGCCCGGACAAGATTGATTTCCAGATGATCCAGCAGGTGGCCAAGACCGCGGCCGCGACCGCATGGGTGATCGGCAACGAGCCGGAAGGCAAGACGCCGAAGCTCAACGCCACGCTGCCGCCGCTTCTCGTCCGCGACATGGCGGCGGCCAAGGCGGCGGGCTGGGGACAATTGACCCCGGTGCTGCCCCCGCTGCCGGGCGAGCCGTTCTAGACCTATCACCGGTCATTTTATGGGCGCGGGCCGCAGCGCGGAAGGCCACGCGCCCGGCGTTTCCGGGCGCCTTCGGCTTGTGCTCGCCCCGGGGGGGGTCCCTCCCCGGGGCGTAGTTTTTGCGCTACGCTGGAGCGCATGCGCAAGTACCTGGCTGGACTGCTGGTGGTGGGGCTCCTGTCGTGTCTGGTGGCGGCGGCGCCGCGCGACGATTCCAAGTTGCCCGCGGGTCCGCCCAACGCATCGGCCATCACCGCGGCCTACCTGCAAGATATTTTGTATTTCCTCTCCTCCGACGTGATGGAGGGCCGGAACACGCCCTCGCGCGGCTTCGACACCGCGGCACTGTTCATCGCCAGCAACCTGGCGCAGTGGGGGCTGGAGGGCGGCGGCGACCCGCCCAAGGCGCGCGAGGCCAAGCTGGGACCACTGGGCGCGTTTCTTTACCACTTCGACCTGGAGAACCGTGAGGTCAACACCGCGGGTTCGAGCATCACCCTGGGCGCGCAGAGGTTTAGCGGGGAGACCGATTTCACCGCGACGGCGACCGCGGGCAAGGGCGAGGGCGAGCTTCTATTTGTCGGCCCGGGTTACGTCCAGAACCTGCAGCACGTGAATCCCTACGCCGGCCTGGACGTGAAAGGCAAGATCCTGGTGGCGGACGGCGTTCCCGCTGAATTGCTCCGGTACGACAAGGAGCTGTTGTCGTACTACCAGGCGGCGCAGAGCGGCAACCCGGCGGCGGCGCGGCCCACCAATCCCCTGGGCGCCGCCGGCAGCGACTTCCTGACCCCGGAGGACTATGGCGCGCAGCACGGCGCGTTGGCGGTGATCCACGGCAACCTGCCGGATTTGTTCCGCGCCTTCCAAGCGCCGGCGGCCGCGGCTGCGGCCGTGACCGGCAACCCCTATCCCGATCCGCCGCCCAATGTGCCGGCCATGCAGGTGGTGCGATTCGAGCCTCCGGCCAAGGCGGCGATCCCGAGCCTGACCGCCAAGGACAAACTGTGGCAGGCGCTCACGGCAGCCAAAAACGACGCCGGGGCCCGGTTGCGGTTCGAGGTGGACGTACGCGCGCGGCGGGCGCGCACCGAGGACGTGGTGGGCATCCTGCCGGGCAGCGACCCGGTGCTCAAGAACCAGTACCTGGTGATCAGCGCGCACCTGGATCACATCGGGATTAGCGCCCAGCGTAAGGGAGACTTCATCAACAACGGCGCCGACGACGACGGCTCCGGCTCGACGGGATTGCTGAGCCTGGCCAAGGCGTTTGCCACCGGGCCGCGGCCCAAGCGCTCGGTGGCGTTCATCTGGCACGCCGGCGAGGAAAAGGGGCTGTGGGGCTCGTTGTACTTCACGCGCTTCCCCACCATTCCGCTGGATCAGGTGGTGACCGACTTAAACATGGACATGATCGGGCGCAGCAAGCCCGCGGGCGACACCGAGCCGGCCGATGTGCGGCTCACCGCCGCCAACGAGATCTATATCATCGGTCCGGAGGTTTCGAGCTCCGACCTGGAACACACGCTCGACACGGTGAACCAGGGCTACTACAAACTACGGCTGAACCATTACTACGACCGCACCGACGACCCCGAGCAGATCTTCTACCGCTCCGACCACGTCAACTATGCCAACCAGGGCATTCCGATCCTTTTCTTTTTCGACGGCGTGCACGTGGATTATCACCGCCCCGGGGACGAGCCGCAGAAAATCGACTACCCGAAGATGGAGAAGGTGGCGCGCACCGTCTACGCGGTGGGCTGGCAACTGGCGAACCAGCCGGGCCGCCCGGCGCTGAACGCGACGCTGCCGCCGGCGCTGGTCAAGGCCATGGCCGCGGCCAAGGAGCAGCGCGCGGCGGACGAAACACGCTTCGGCGGCCAGCGCTAAACAACGGGGACGGCCGATGCTTCCACATCGGCCGTCCCGTTGTTACGCCGTGCTCCCGGCTTACTGCTCCGGGTGTACGGGGAGGATGAAGTCGCCGTTGGCCTTGTGGACCAGGAGCAATACATCTTTCCCTGCCGGCGCCTGGCTGAGTTGCCGCCGCAGGCCCTCGGGCGAGGTTACCGCGTGCCGGTTGATCTGCTCAATGACATCGCCGTTGGCGATGCCGGCCAGCATGGCGGGGCCGCCGGGGGTTACCGAGGCCACCACCACGCCGTTGACGCTGTCTGGCAACTGGAGCTGGTTGCGCACGTCCGGGGTCAGCGCTTGCACGTTTACCCCCAACTTGGGGCCGGCCGACGCGCTGGAGGATGACGACGCGGGCTCGGCGCTGTCGTTGCCGGCGTTGGCGTAGTCGCCGGCGGTAAGCGTGAGCTGCATCGGCTTGCCGTCGCGCATGATGGCGAGATTCACCTTGGAACCCGGCGCCACCGCGCCGGCCAAGGTCTGGAGGTCGGTGCCCGTGGAGATTGTATTGCCGTTCAACCCGGTCACCACGTCATAGGGCTTCACGCCCGCCGCGGCCGCGGGGCTGCCGGCCACCACCTGATCCACCAGCGCGCCCTGGGTACCGGACTCGTTGAGCGAGTCGGCGATGCGCGGGGTCACGTCGGTCACGTCAATACCCAAGTAGCCTCGAACCACCTTGCCGTTCTTGATCAGCGATTCGGCGACGGGCTTGACCAGGTTGCTGGGAATGGCGAAGCCGATGCCGTCGGAGGCGCCGGACTGGGACAGTATCTCGGTATTGATGCCCACCACCTGGCCACGCGCGTTGACCAGCGGTCCGCCGGAGTTGCCGTGGTTGATGGGCGCGTCGGTTTGGATGAAGGAACCGCGGGAATTGGGACCGTCCCCCAGACGCGAGCGATCCAGAGCGCTGACGATGCCGCGGGTGACGGAGATGCCCACGTCCATGGGATCGCCGATGGCGAGCACGGATTCCCCAGGGCGAAGCTGGCTGGAGTCTCCCCAGGCGGCGCTGGTGAGGCCGGTGGCGTTGATCTTGACCACCGCGAGATCGGTGGCCGCGTCGGTGCCGACCACCTTGGCGTCAAACTCGCGCTTGTCGTTGAGGGTGACGGAGACGTGGTTGGCGTCTTTGACCACATGGTTGTTGGTGACGATGTACCCGTCCGGCGAGACAATCACGCCGGTACCGAGCGCCCGAAAATCCTGCGGCTGCGGGCGCTGGAACTGGAAGAACTGGCGGAAGGGAGCGGGAATGTCCTGCTCGTCCGGTTGCGGTTGTGCGATGTCGGGTTTGGTGCGCCCGGAGACGCTGATGTAGACCACGGTGGGCGTGACTTGGGCGGCCACCGCCTCGGTGGCGCGGTCCAGAGCGAGCAGCGGCGCGATCGAGCTATCGGGCACGGGCGCCATGGTGGTCACGAGCGGGCTGGCCGCGTCGTGGCCGGGGAGATGGGCCAGGCCGGTGGCGAAGACCATGGTGGTGGCGAGCGCGGCGATTCCGATGGCGTAAAAGGCCACGCGCCCAGGGATGCGAGCAGACACACTTCGGGTATATGCGTTCATATGTAGACTCCGTCCTTGATTAAGTTGAAAGAATCCGGACTCGTCAGCCCGGGGACATCACGTTGTCGTCAACAGCCAGACCTGAATCCGCGGCGAGGCTGGGACGCACCGAACTTCGGTTCGCAGCGAGAGCACCACGGCTCCCGAGGGCATTATTTCCGGCGCGAGAACGGTTTGCGGCGCGCATGCCTCGAAGCCGGGCAGCGTCCAGGCGACCAGCGCGGCTTGCCGCCGCGGCGGAGCCGGCGGTGCGGTTTCCGCGGGCGCGGCGGCCGCCGTCATGACCGGGGCAATTTTGTGATGGACCCGCGCGGCCGGGCGTGGCCGGGGCGCAGGCGGCGCAACGCGCAGCCGCGCGGGCGGGGGAAGACGAAAATCGGCGAGCTCGGTGTGGATCGCCGCCGGACGCCGCCCGACGGTCGGCGCCTGCGACGGAACCACCAGCCACAGCCCCAGACCCAACATCGCGAACGCCGCCAGCACGCCGCCACGGCGGCGGCGCGGCAATTCACCGCTCACGATGCGGCGCACGCGCCGCGGCAGCGAACCCCCGGCGGCGGCGCAGGCCAGTTCCGCGCCGGCGGTGCCGCCGCACTCGGCCACGTGCAGCAAGGTGCGGGCATAGCCCAGCCGGTCGCCACAGGCGGTAACAGCGATATCGTCGCAGCAGTGCTCGCGTTCTTCGGAGACCTGACGAGAAATCCACCAGATCGCGGGATGATAGAAGAACAATATCTCGACGCCGCGTTGCAGCAGGTTGACCACGTAATCGTGACGGCGGATGTGGGCGAGCTCATGCGCCAGCAGGGCTTCCAGTTGTCCCACCGGAAAGCCGGTCAGGGTGCTCAACGGCATCAAGATCACCGGACGGCGCCAGCCCAAAACGCAGGGAGTGTCCACCGCGGGAGAAAGCCCAATCTCAGGAGAGCCGCCCACTCCCAGGCGCAGGCACAAATCGGCGAGCCGCCGGCGCCACTCTTCCGGCACGGCGCGAACCGCGCTACGGCGCGCCCGGCGCAGCAGGAGCCATCCCCCGGCCGAGTGCGCCAGCATGACCACCATGCCGAGCACCCAGCCTCCGACGATCCAGGGCATGTACCGCGGCAGCACCACGATTTGGCTCTCCACCCATGCGCCCAGACCCGCACCCCAAAAGTGGGAGGCCAGCACAGTTCCGGCAAAAATTACCGGCAGGGCAAACAGCGCGGCGCAGGCGGCGGCGTAACGGGCGCGGGCGGCCCGCTGCGGGAGCAGCCGGTGCGCCAGTACCAGCACCACCGCCGCTCCCGCACCTTGCCAGATCATGTGCAGCAGCGCGGCGGCAACGTCGGGTTGCCAGGATGTCCAAAGCGTGTTCACCGCGGCCTCCCTTCCTGCTCATCCAGCCAGCGGCGGAGTTCGGCCAACTCGGCGGCCGAGGCATCGGCACTCTCGAGCAGGTGCAGCATCATGCGCGCGGCCGAGCCACCGAAGGCACGCCGCACCAAGTCGGCGGTGAGCTGACGCTGTGTCTGCTCCTGTGCCAACCGGGCGCGGTAGACGTGAGCGCGTTGCTGTTCGTCGCGCTCGACCAAGCCCTTCTCCGCCATGATCTGCATAATCTTAAGGACGGTGGTATAGCCGGTATCGTTGTCGAGCGCGGCGTGCACTTCGCGCACGGTGCAGGGACCGCGCTGCCAGAGAACGGCCAGAATCCCGAGTTCCGCTTCGGTGGGCCGGGGGCCGCGCGGGCTGTCGGGGATGGAATTCTCGCTCGTCACAACTCCATAATACGAAATCACTCGTAGATGTCAACGAAAATTTTCGTAGACCGTCGCGGGGTGGCTGGAAAAGGGCTCCACAGTATACTGGGCGGACGCATGCGACCGTTCGGGGCTCTAGTGATGACGATGGCGTTCGCGGGCCTGCTCGCCGCACAAAGCCCGCGGCCGCGCGCACGGGACCTCGGAATTAAGGTGGGGATTCTGCCCACTGGGGAGTTGAACGCAATCACAGATGTGGCTGGGGTCGAGGTGGGGCAGGTGACGCTCGACGACCACCACGACATTCATACCGGCGTGACCGCGATCCTGCCGCACCCCGGCAACATGTATCCGCAAAAGGTGCCGGGGGCGGTGTTCGTCGGCAACGCCTTCGGCAAGCTGATGGGGTCCACGCAGATTGAGGAGTTGGGGGAGATCGAAACCCCGATTCTGCTGACGTCAACGCTGAATGTCCCGCGGGTGGCGGACGCGCTCATCAGCTACATGCTGGCGCTGCCGGGCAACCAGCGGGTGCAATCCATCAACCCGGTGGTGGGCGAGACCAACGATGGGGGATTGAACGACATCCGCGGGCGGCACGTGGGCGAAAAGGAAGTATTCGCCGCGATCGAGAACGCGCGCGGAGGGCCGGTCGAGGAGGGCGCGGTCGGGGCCGGAGCGGGCACGATCGCCTTCGGCTTCAAGGGCGGGATCGGCACGGCATCGCGCCATCTGCCGGCAAACCTGGGCGGATACACGGTCATTGATTGGCGCGGGCCCCAGCGCGGCTGCGCCGCGCGCCCCGCTTGTGCTCGCACCGGCATGGGGACCCCGGAGCCCCATGCCGGTGCTGCGCTCGCGGTGACCGCGCCTGCATTGCTTGCCGGGGGCGGGCCGCCCTTCGGAAGTTTGCAGCCCTTCGCGCCGACTTTGCCCAAAGTGCAAACGGCGCGGCCCCCGCGAGGGGTACTGGTTCAGACGAACTTCGGGGGCATCCTGCAGATCGACGGCGCACCCGTGGGGGTCGAACTCGGGCAGTATTATTTGAAGAACCAACTGCAGTCACCGCCAACACCGCCGCCATATCGGGACAACGCCGACGGCTCCTGCATGATCGTCATCGCCACCGATGCGCCGGTGGAGGCGCGCAACCTGAAGCGCATGGCGGCGCGCGCCATGATGGGGCTGGCGCGGACCGGATCGGCGGCGAGCAACGGCTCGGGCGATTACGCGATCGCGTTTTCGACCGCGAGCGGGACGCTCACCGGGGGCGCCAAGCTGGTCGGCAACGACGCCATGTCGCCGCTGTTTTTGGCGGTGATCGAGGCCACGGAAGAAGCCATCTACAATTCCCTGTTCCGCGCCACGACCACAACCGGACGCGGCCGCACGGTGGAGGCGCTGCCGCTCGACGCCACTCTGGCGATTTTGAAGCGGCATGGCGTGATCGCTGAACACTAAGAGGCCGGACAATATTTCTATGCGATTGATCGAATCGGTTCCGAATTTTAGCGAAGGCCGGGATGCGGCCGTGGTGGATGCGATCGTGGCGGCCATGCTTGGGGTGCCGGGCGTGTATTTGCTGGACCGGGAGATGGACGCCGACCACCACCGTTCGGTGATCTCCTTGGCGGGAGAGCCGGAGAAGGTGGCGGAGGCGGTGGTGCGGGGCGTGGGGGTGGCGGCCGCGCGCATCGATTTGCGCAAGCACCAGGGAGCGCACCCGCGCTTGGGAGCGGCCGACGTGGTGCCGTTCGTGCCGCTGCAAGGGGTCACGCTGGAGGAGTGCGTGGCGCTGGCGGAGTGGGCCGGAGCGGAGATTTGGCGGCGCTTCCAGGTGCCGGTGTATCTCTACGAAGCGGCGGCCAAGCGTCCGGAGCGGCGCAACCTGGAAGCGGTGCGCAAGGGGCAGTTCGAGGGTGTACGCGAACAGGTCAAGACCGACCCGGATCGCCAGCCGGATTTTGGGCCGCCGTTGGAGCAGGCGGGGCTGCATCCCTCGGCGGGGGCGACGATTGTCGGGGCGCGCAAGTTCCTGATCGCCTACAACATCAATTTGGATACGGCTGACCTGGAAGTGGCGCGCCGCATCGCCAAGATCATCCGCGCCTCCAGCGGCGGCATGCCGGCGGTGAAGGCCATGGGCGTGATGTTGGCCCATCCGCCGCGGGCGCAGGTCTCGATGAACCTGACGGATTTCGAAACCACCTCCATTGCCACGGTCTGGCGGGCGGTGAGCGCCGAGGCCGCCAAGTTGGGGGCCAAGGCGGTGGAGAGCGAGCTCATCGGGCTGGTGCCGCAGAAGGCACTGGAGAGCGCGGCGGCGGAGTTGTTGCAGTTGACGGTGTTCGATACCGAGCGCGTGGTGGAGAACCGCGTGGCCACCGTCATGGCCGCGGCGGCGGCGCCGGTATCGCTGGCGGCAGGGCTCGCCCCCTTCCTGACGGCATTGGCATCGGAAGAGCCGGCGCCTGGCGGGGGCAGCGCGGCGGCGGCGGCGGGCGCGATGGCGGCGGCGCTGGGACAGATGGTGGCGCGCCTGGCGTTGAAGAAGGCACGCAAGGCCAACCCCGAGGCTCCGACCCCATGGGAAGAGCTGGGGGAGGAGATGACCAAGATGAGCGCGGAGCTCGCCCGCGCCACCGACGAAGACAGCGCGGCGTTTTTGGCGATCCGCGATGCCTGGCGGCTTCCCAAGACGACGGCCGAGGAACAGGCGGCGCGGAGCGCCACGATTCAAGCGGCGACGGTGCGCGCGGCGGAGGTGCCGCTTGGGGTGGCGGTGCGCTGCCGGCGGTTGATGGACCGTCTGCGCGAGGTGCGGGGGCAAGCGCCGCCGGCCATGGCGAGCGACCTCACCACCGCGCTGGCGCTGGCGCAAGCGGGCTTCCGCGGCGCCTGCGACAACGTGCGCATTAATGTCGAGACGTTGCCGGAGGGCGCGCCGTTGCGCCAACGTTTGCAGGCCGATCTGGAGCGGCTGCAAGCCGTCTAGAGCGCGCCGGAGGTCCGCTTTTTCCTTGACTTGCGGGTCCGGCTTATAGATGATCTTTTAACGGCCTACAAGGCCCTATTTTATTGCGCCCACGATTGCCGTATCAGCCCCTCGGTGCCTAAGCCTGGAATTCAAAACGCTATGTCTCGATCGCATTCGTCTCGCTCGGAATCGCAATTGACCCCCCATGGTTGGAAGCTGGCGCTGGCGGGCGGCCTGACCGTCCTGCTGAGCGGCGCCGCATTTGCGGCCGGCCCGAAGCGGACGGCTGCGGCGGTCCGGCCGGCGGTCCACGAAGAGATGGCCAATCTTCCGCTGCTCTTCGAGGCCAATCACGGGCAGACGGCGGCGGCGGCGCAGTACCTGGCGCGGAGCGCGGGCTCGGTGGTGTTCCTGACCAAGCGCGGCGCGGTGGTCAAGACCGCGGCCGGGGCGCTGCGCATGGACTTTGCCGGCGCGGGCGGCCCCGGCGCCACGCGCGCGCTTGAGCCGGCGAGCACACGCATTTCCTACTTTGCAGGCCAGAAGCGGACCAGCACGCGCGGCTACGGACAGATCGCGTACCCGCGGATGTATCCCGGCGTGGATGTGACCTACTACGGACACAACGGGCAACTGGAGTACGACCTGACGCTGGCGCCCCACGCGGACGCCTCCCAAGTGGCCCTGCGGTTCGCGGGCGTCCGCGCCCACCTCGCCGCCAACGGCGATCTGCAACTGGGCGCGATGGTGCTGCGCCACCCGATCGCCTACCAGACCATCGCCGGGCAGCGCCGCGATGTGGCCGCGCATTATGTGGCGCGGAGCGGCGGTGAATTCGGCGTCGCGCTCGGCGCCTATGACGCCTCGCAGCCGGTGGTGGTGGATCCGGTCCTGCTGTACGCGACCTACCTCGGCGGCTCCGCCTTCAACCAGGCCAATGCCGTGGCGACGGACGCGGCCGGCGAAGCTTTTGTGGCCGGCTATACGCTCTCTGCCGATTTCCCGATCGTGGGCGGCGTCCAGACCACCCTGCACGCGGGCAATTTCGACGCGTTTGTGGCCAAGCTCTCGGCGGACGGCACCAAGCTGCTGTACTCGACCTACTTGGGCGGCACCAGCGACGACCGGGCCAACGGGATCGCGGTGGATTCCACCGGCGCCGCCTACGTCACCGGCGCGACGACCTCCACCGATTTCCCGACCACGGCGGGCGCCTTCCAGACTACCGGCGGACGCGCGCATGACGCGTTCGTGAGCAAGCTCGATCCCACCGGCGCCACGCTGGTCTACTCCACCTACGTCGGCGGCACCCAGGACGACTCCGGCGCCGGCATCGCGGTGGACGCGAACGGCGATGCGTTCATTACCGGTACGACCTCCTCGACCGACTTTCCCGTTTCCGCCGGCGCCCCGCAGGCGACCTTCGGGGGCGGCCAGGATGCCTTCGTGGCCGCGATCAACCCGGCCGGCACCGGGCTGCTGTACTCCAGCTATCTCGGCGGCAGCGGCGTGGACAACGGCAACGGCATCGCCGTGGACCAGACCGGCAATGCCTACGTGGTCGGCTCGACCGCTTCGGGCAACTTCCCGGTGACCTCCGGCGGCTTCCAGGGCACCAACGCCGGCAGCTTCGACGGGTTTGTGGTCAAGGTGGACCGGTCCGGGCACAGCTTCTCGTATGCCACCCTGCTCGGCGGAACGAAGTCGGACAGCGTGAATGCGATCGCGGTGGATGCGGCCGGCAATGCGTTTTTGGCAGGCAGCACCAGTTCCATCAACATCTTCCCGTTCGCCACCTTCCAGACCAGCCTGGCCGGACGCCAGAACGCCTTCGTGGCGGAGTTGAACCCGAACGGTTCCAGCTTGGTGTACGCCAGCTATCTGGGTGGAACCGGCAGCGACGCCGGCACCGGCATCGCCGTAGACGGCACCGACGTGGCTTACGTCGTGGGCAGCACGAGTTCCGCGGACTTCCCGGTGCAAGCCGCCGAACAGGCGACCAGCGGCGGCGTGCAGGATGCCTTCCTGGCCAAGATCTCCTCGGACGGCAACAAGCTGCTCTACTCCAGCTATATGGGCGGTTTGGCCAATGACGCCGCAACCGGGGCGGCACTCGACGCTTCGGGCGATCTGTTCGTGGTAGGAGTGACCGACTCGGCCAACTTCCCGGTGTCGACCGGCGTCGTGCAAGCGGCCGCCACCAGCCAGAACGACAGCTTCGTGGCCAAGTTCATTGCCGCACCGCAAGGCGTGTTCAGCACCAGCAACCTCGGCTTCCCGGCGCAGGCGCCAAGCGTGGCCAGCACCGCGTCGGCGGTGGTCTTCACCAACGGTGGCGAGAAAAACCTGGTCATCGCCAGCATCAAGACCACGGGGCCCTACACCGAGACCGATAACTGCAACGCCAACAGCTCGACCCTGCTCCCCGGCAACTCCTGCACCATCAACGTAGTGTTTACGCCGACGGCCTCGGGTTCGCAGAACGGTACGCTGGTGGTCAACGATAATGCTCCGGGCGGTTCGCAAACGCTGCCCCTCACCGGCAGCGGCGGTGACTTCTCGCTGACCATCGCGCCGACCACGATCACCATCGCGGCCGGCTCCAGCGCCAGCTTCTCGCTGAACGTGACGCCGGCCACCGGCTACACCCAGGTGGTGACGCTGAGCTGCACCGGCGCGCCGGCGAACACGACCTGCGTCCCTTCGCCGACCACGCTGACCATGAACGGCACCTCGGCTTCCACGGCAACCTACACCGTGACCACCACGGTGCGTCCAAGCGTGGTTCCGCCGCTTCCGATGATCCCGCGGGGGCCGTGGACTTGGCTCGCCCTGTTCGGTCTTGGCCTGACCTCCATCGGCATGGGCTACGCGCTGCGGCAGCGCGGCGGACGGCGGAAGCTGGGCTGGGCGGGAACTGCCCTGCTCATCGGCTGGGGCTTGGCGGCGGCG
>DATNAC010000182.1:0-3791 GCA_035573035.1 Terriglobales bacterium | reverse complement strand
GGCGCACTTGGTGGGGCTATAACGGCGGCGGGCCCAACAGCGGACTGTGGAAGTCCACCGACGCCGGCAATAGCTGGACCCGCCTCGATGGCCCGGGCTGGCCCAAGCCCAAGGACGGCATTTACGGCCGTATCGCCATCTCGATCTATGCGGCGCATCCCAGCACGATCTACGCTCAGGTGGAAGCCGGCGCGAGCGCCGGCACCGGCGGGGGCACCGACGCCGACGGTGGACCGCAAAAACCGGCTGCCCGCGGCGGCCGGGGTGGCGGAGCCGCGGCCGGCGGCGGACGCGGCCGGGCGGCGGAGCCGCCCGATCCGAACAAGAGCGGCGTGTTCCGTTCCGACGACGGCGGCAAGACCTGGACGTTTGCGAGCAACCAGGACCAGCGTCCGGTGTACTTCAGCCAGATCCGCGTCGATCCCCAGAACGACCAGAAGCTGTTCGTGGGCGGGACTCCGGGCCAGATTTCGATGGACGGCGGCAAGACGTGGCGCGGCATGACCGGCTCGCATACCGACTACCACGCCATCTGGATCAACCCCAAGGATGACCGCATCGTGTTTATCGGCCACGACGGCGGCTTTGACAGCAGCGGCGACGGCGGCCAGTCCTGGACCTACCACAACGACATGCCGGTGGGCCAGTTCTACCAGGTCTCGGCCGACATGCGCCGTCCCTACAACGTCTGCGGCGGGCTCCAGGACAACAACGCCTGGTGCGGGCCCAGCGCCATCCGCAACAACACCGGCACGGCCAATACCGACTGGTACACCGTGGCCGGGGGCGACGGCTTCTACACCCGCCAGGATCCCACCGACTGGGCCATCGTCTACGGCGAGAGCCAGGACGGTTCCATGAGCCGGCACGACTTGCGCACCGGCACCCAGACCAGCATTCGGCCGCGCTTCACGGTGGCGGCGAATGAGGCCAACGCCGGAGGCGGCGGTTTCGGCGGCCGGGGCGGGCCGGGCAACATCGTCAACGAGCCCGCGGGCGATCCCGCCGCGCTGCGCTTCTACTGGAACGCGCCGTTTGAGATCTCGCCGTTCAACCCGGCGCGGATTTACATGGCCGCGCAGTACTTCTTCAAATCCGACAACCGCGGCGATACCTGGACGATGAATGCCACCGACCTGAGCAAGAACGTCAACCGGTGGGCGCCGGAGCAATCCATCATGGGCGTGGCCGGCAACCTGCCGATGGCGGAGAAGCACGACGGCTACTCGGCCAGCTCGCTCGCCACGCAGGTACGCGAGTCGCCCTCCCGCCCCGGCGAAATCTGGGTGGGCACCGACGACGGCAACCTCCAGCTCAGCTTGGACGACGGCAACACCTTCACCAACGTCATGGGCAACCTCACCTCGAGCGTGGCCGGCGCGCCCAAGGGCTACGTGCAGGTCTCGCGCATCGAGCCCTCGCACTTCGATGGCGCCACGACTTACGTCGCGCTCGACAATCACCGCAACGACGACTATAAGCCCTATCTTTTCAAGACCACCGACTATGGCAAGACCTGGACCGACGTCACCGCCAACCTGCCGGCGCTGGGCGAAATCCAGGCGGTGCGGGAAGACGACCGGAACCCCAACCTGATTTTCGTGGGGACGGAGTTCGGCCTGTTCATCTCCACCGACGGAGCCAAGAGCTTCGAGAAATTCATGGACAACCTGCCGGAGGTGCCGGTGGACGACATCCTGATCCATCCGCGCGACCGCGACCTGATCATCGCGACGCACGGACGATCGATCTGGATCGCGGATGACATCACCCCGCTGGAACAGATGGGCCAGGCCGGCACGGCAGACGTGCACCTATTCGATCCGCGGCCGGCGGTGGAGTGGAAAAACGACACCGAGGAGCAGCGCAATCAGTTCCAGGGCATGTACCACGGCACCAACCCGCAGGGCGGGACCGCTATCAGCGTCTGGGCCAAATCGGATGTAGGCTCGGGCACGGTGGACTTCCTGCAAGGCGGGAAGGTGGTCAGCACCATGAAGGTGGACGTCAAGGCGGGCATGAACCGCTTCCAGTGGAACATGCGCGGCGAGGCGCCGCCGGTGCCGGCCGGGGCCGAGAACTTCGGGCGTGGCCAGGGCCAGGGCCAAGGCGGACGCGGCGCCGGACGCGGGCCGCAGCCGGTGCCGTTCGTGGCCGGCGGCCGGGGCGGCGGCGGACGCGGCGGCGCGGTCCAGGGACCGCTGCTCGAGCCGGGGACGTACATGGTGCGCCTGACCATCGGCGGCCAGACCTACAACTCCTCGGTCGAGGTGCTGGACGACATCTGGATGCGGCCGCAGTAGCTGCAAGCCGGAAACCTGCTCAAACGGGCGCGCCTTGGGGCGCGTCCGTTTTTTTGTGCGTCTGATGCGATGCGCCATACTTGGAGTTGACTCGGCATGACGGCCGAGTCCGCCGTACGCGGTGTGGGGAACTGTCATGGGTGTGAATTGAGGTGAGGTATCCCGCGAAACTGGCGCCGGCGCTGCGCCTGTCGGCCTTGTCGGTCCTGCTCGCGGGGAGCGGGTGCCTCCTCCCGCCGCATTCCCTTCCCCTGCCGGCCACGGGGCAACCCGCGCCAGCCGCCACCGCCGACGAACTGATCGCCGGCTACAACGCCAATGCGGCCCGCATCCAAACCATCCTGCTGACCGCCGATGTGGGCACCGCCAGTCTGCGCCGGGTCGGCGTGTTTGGGCGTCTCCTCTCGGGCCTGGCCTGGCTGGGCGGGCGCGTGCGCCACGCCCGCGGACGCTCCTACGTCACCCTCAGTGGCTATCTCATACTCCAGAAACCGGCCAGTTTGCGCATCTTCGCCTCCTTGCCGGTGGTCGGCGGCCGCGCCTTCGACATGGCCTCCAATGGCGACAACTTCGAGTTGAGTCTGCCCACTCTGGGCGAATTCATCGAAGGCCGCAACGACTGTGTCCCCACCGGCGAGCACGGGCGTCTGCAGCGCCTCCGGCCGGCTGAGATCCTGGAGGCGCTGCCCGTGTTCCCTGTGGAGAGTGCCGTTCCCTTCCGTTTGACCAACGCTCCCAATGGCGACTATCGCCTGCTGCTCCCGGCCCGCTCCACCGCCCAACGCGCTGTCGCCATGCGCCAAATGGAGTTTGACCCCGGCGACAAGAGATTGCGGCGCCAGAGTTTCTATGATGCCGATGGAGCCACGACGCTGATCGTGGATTACGACGACTACGTGATGGCCTCCGGCATTGCTTTTCCGCAGACCATTGCCGTCACTCATCCCGGCGTCTATGCGCTGCTGCTGCAGCTCACCAAGGCTCCGACGGTCAACGGATCGGCCCCCGCGTGGACCAGCCCGAGTGCCTTCGTGCTCACGCCTCCGCGGGGCGCGAAGATCGTGAATCAGTCCGAGTGCGGCGCCGCCAGTGTCCCGGCGATACCCTGACCGCGGCACCCGTTTTTTTGATTGCCTGATATGTGCGGGCTCGCGGAGCTGCAATTGGCGAAGGAGCGGCGACTCGCGGGCCGGAGGATCTACGACTTGGCGATTGCTTGGACAGTGATGGACAACGGCGCGACGGAAATTTGGACCAACGATCGGCATTTTGCGGCGCCGGCGGGACTATTGATTGGCGCGGGCCCCAGCGCGGAAGGCCACGCGCCCGGCGTTTCCGGGCGCCTTCGGCGTCGGCTCGCACCGGCATGGGGACCCCGGAGCCCCATGCCGGTGCTGCGCTCGCGGGGACCGCGCCTGCATTGCTTGCCGGGGGCGGTCCGCCCTGCGGAATTCCGCGGCCCTTCGCGCCGACTTTGCCCACAGTGCA
>DATNAC010000181.1:0-10391 GCA_035573035.1 Terriglobales bacterium | reverse complement strand
CGGCGTCGGAGGCGCTCTTCCGCCGCTTCGACAACCAGGGCATCGCCGTGAATATGGGCTGGGGCATGACCGAGATGACGCCGGTGGGTTCGATGAACCCGCACTGGGATGCAGCCGCGGCGCCGCTCGCATCCCGCACCCGCCAGGGCCGTCCGCTGCCCCTGGTCGAGGCGCGCACCGCCCCCGACGGCGAGCTCGAGGTACGCGGTCCCTGGGTGGCGGGAAGCTACGTGGGCGGCGCGGATCCCCAAGCCTGGACCGCCGATGGTTGGTTCCGCACCGGCGACGTGGTCGAGTTCGACGCGCAGGGCCTGATGGCGATCGTGGACCGCCACAAGGACCTGATCCGCTCCGGCGGCGAGTGGATCAGCTCCGTGGCTCTGGAGAATGCGCTCGCCGGTTGCCCCGGTGTGCGCGAGGCCGCGGTGATCGCGGTGCCGCACCCCAAGTGGCAGGAGCGCCCTCTGGCCCTGGTCGCGCTCGAGGATGGAGGTGCCGCCTCCCCCGATGCCTGGCGGCGGCAATTGGCGCAAGCGTTCCCCGGTTGGCAGTGCCCCGACGGCTTCGTAATTGTGGAGTCGCTGCCCCGCACCGCCACCGGCAAGCTCGACAAGCGCGCCCTGCGCGAACAGTATCGCGATTGGAGCTGGCAATGAAGGAACTTAAGAAACAGGTCGTTGCGCTGCTGCGCGGGGGCCAAGCCCACGCCACGTTCGAACAAGCGGTCAAGGGCATCAGCTTCGCCGCCGCCGGCAAGAAGCCGCGGGGCGAGCCGCACAGCCCCTGGGAGCTGATCGAGCACATCCGTATCGCCCAGCGCGACATCCTGGACTACAGCCGCGGCCGGAACCATGAATCCCCGGCTTGGCCCGACGGCTACTGGCCCAAGCGCATCGCCCCCGCCACTCCGAAGGCGTGGAAGGCCAGCCTCGATGCGATCCCGAAGGATCTCGCCGCCTTCATCCGCTATTTCGGCGCCCCGCGCCGCGACCTGCTCGCCCCGCTCCCCCAGGACCGCCGCCACAACTTGCTGCGCCAAGCCCTATTGCTCGCCGACCACAACGCGTACCACATCGGCCAGTTGGTCCTCTTGCGCAAACGCCTCGGCAACTGGCTAGAATAGCCAATGGCCGAAACCGCCGCCGAATACAAACAACGGGTTCTTGGATATCTGGGCAAGCAGTCCCCGCTGGCCGCCTTGGCCGCCGCGCCGCGCAAGCTGGAGCGCGCCGTCGCCAAGGCCACGCCCGCGCGCCGCAAGCGCCGCCCCGCGCCCGACAAGTGGTCCATTGCCGAAATCGCCGCCCACCTCGCCGACACCGAGGTGGTGATCGCCTACCGCCTGCGCCTGATTCTGGGTCAACCCGGCGCCGCCATCATCGGTTTCGATCAGGATCAGTGGGCCACCGGCATGGATTACGCCAAGCGCTCCCTCCAGCAGTCGGTGCGGCAGTTCCAGGCCGTGCGCGCCGCCAACGTGGCGCTGCTCAGGTCGCTCCGCCCCGCCCAGTGGAAACACCACGGCGTCCACAACGAACGCGGCCCCGAGACCATCGCCACCATCGCCCGCCTGACCGCCGGCCACGACCTCAACCACCTGCAGCAGATCGACGCCATCCTGCACGGCGTGCGCTAGCATCGATCCTCTCTACTTTTCCTTCAGGACCGACATGGGATGGGCCGTCACGGCGCGGCGAGCGGGCAGGTAGCTTGCCGTAACCGCCACGGTCAGGAGAACGACGCTCGGAATTGCGAAAAGGGCCACGCCCCGTGTGGCGACGCCGGCAAACAGGTTGGCCAGTACGTAGGAATCGAGCCAGGCAAGCAGCAAGCCGACAGCGACACCGATAAGCGCCAGACTGAGTCCGTCCGCCGCCAACAGGCGGATAACTCGCGCCCGAGTGGCACCCACCGCGATGCGAATGGCGACCTCCCGCCGCCGGCGCGCGGCGGCGTAGGCGACCACGCCATAGAGGCCGACGGCGGCGGTCAACAAGGCCAGGCCCACCAACAGCCCGAGCAACTCGGCAAAATATTGATCTCCGCCATTATCCTGTGCGCCAGTGCCGGCAACCTTGTGGACGGCGTAGACTGGCAACGCGGGATCGAGGCGCGTGACCGCCTCCCGCAGTGCCGGGGCGGCGTCCGGCGCTCCCCGTGCGGAGCGCAGTAGTATGCCAACCGTGGTCCATGCGCCCGCCTGCGCCAGTGGTTCGTACACGTTCACCCGCTCGCCGGGATTCTCGCCGCCGTAGACGCTGACATCGCCAACGACCCCTACAACGTGGCGCCACTCGTCAGGCTCACCCTGCCGGACAATGCGCAGGTACTGGCCAATAGCCGTCGAAGCTCCGGGAAACAAACGGCGCGCCGCCGTTTGGCTGACAATCGCGACCGGCGCCGCCCTGGCGCCGTCGCGCGGCTGGAAGTCGCGCCCGGCCTGTCGCCCGACTTGGAGGGCCGAGAAATATCCCGGCGAAACCGCCCACACCTTGACCTCGGTGTCGAGCTTGGGTCGCGCGCCGCGCACGGTGACGCTCGGCTGATCGTATTGCATGCCCGGCGGGCTGACCAGGGCTGCGTTCCGCACCGCGGGCAGCGCCGTGGCGGCGGCGAGGAGCCGGGAGGCGAACGCGGTGCGCGCGGCCGCCGTCTCGTATCCCGGGCCGGCCACGTTGACCGCGGCGGCGATCACCCCGTCGGCGTTGTATCCGACGGGCACATGAACTTCCTGCCAGACGTCCTGGATCAGGGTAGCGCTAGCGGCCACGCTGACTAGCGCCAGCGCGATTTCGCCCACCATCAGCGCCGCACGCAGCCGCTGGCGATGCGCACGCGGCCGGCTGATTTGGATTGCCGGGGCCAGCCCGGTGAGCAGAACGGTGAGCAGACCCAATATCCCAGTAAACACCAGCACCCGGGCGTCGAGCCGCGCGGTGGAGGTCGAATGGTCCAGCAGAGTGGCATTCAGCCAAGCGATGCCAAACCAGGCCAGGAGCAAGCCGCATACGGTAGCCATCGCGGCTAGGACCAGATTCTCGGTCAGCAACTGGCGCACCAGGCGTATACGCGGCGCTCCTAACGCCGCGCGAGTCGCCATTTCGTTGGCGCGCGCGGCGCCGCGTTCCAAAAACAACCCCGCGACACTGGCGCAGCCGATTACCAGGAGAAATCCAGTCGTCGCCATGAGCATGGCGGTCGCGGCGACCGAGTTGCCCGATTCGAGTTGCACCATTTGGTCGATCGGCACAACGGCCACGCACTGGTTGCAAGGCCGGCCGGGTGTGTAGCGCTCAGCTTGCTGTTGTGCCAGTGCGAGAATCTGCTGTTGGGCCTCGGCCATGGTCGCGCCCGGGCGCAAGCGCCCAGCCACGTCGAGCGTCACCACGGTGGCGCGGGTATGGGCGGCGAGTTGCGCCGGACTCAGCGTCAGGGGAATCCAGGAGTCCGCGTTGATAACGTTCCGGGCCCAACCCGCCGGCATGATGCCGACCACCGTGTACGCCGCACCATCGAGCTTGATCTGGCGGCCTACCATCGGCCGCGCGCCCAACGGTCCGCGCCACAGATGGTTGCTGAGGACGATTTCACGGGCGCGGTCAGTCTCGCTCTCGTTGGGCATGAAGGTTCGCCCTTGGGCGGCCGCCACACCCCAGATCGAGAAAAAACCGCGTGTCACCTGCATTACCGAGACGTGCGCCGCCGGTCCAGCGCCCGAAAGATTCGCGGACTTGACGTTCCATCCCGACAGTTCCGAGAACGCCGAAGCGTGAGCGCGGTACTCGGCAAAGTCGCCTGACCAAAAGGGATTCCCCAACAACTTACGCTCATTCTCGTTCACCGAAACCAGTCGGGCGATGCGATCGGCATCGCGGAACGGCGATCGCAGTTCGAGCAACGGAGCGATCAGGCTGTAGGCCGCGGTATTGGCCCCGATCGCCAGCGCAAGCGTCACGATGGCGGCAACCGCAAACCCAGGGCTCCGCCGCAGCAACCGCCACCCCAAACAGAGATCGCGGCCAAAGCCCGCGGCCGCCGCCCAGCGCCGTTCTGCACGGCACTCCTCTTTGATCGCCTCGCTGCCGCCCAGCAGCGCTTCGGCCCTGCGGCGGGAACCCTCGCGTTGCGCCGACTGTTGCAGGTGGAATTCGAGTTCTTCCTCGAGGTCGCGTTCTTTCCGGCCGCGGCGGGCCCAGGGCGGAAGCATTATGCCTCCTCCAGCACTTGCCCGACCGCGCCCACCAACCGATGCCACGCCGCCGTTCCCGCTGCCAGCCGCGCGCGCCCCGCGCGGGTCAGCTCGTAGTATTTGGCCCGCCGGTTCGACTCGGAGGCTCCCCAAAAGGACTTGAGCAGCTTCTGGCGTTCCATGCGGTGCAGGGCGGGGTAGAGAGAGCCCTGCTTGATCTGCAGCGCGTTATCCGAAACCTGCTGGATGCGCTCGGTGATCGCCCAACCATGCCGTGGTCCCGTTGCCAGCGCTCGCAGGATGAGGAGTTCCAGCGCCCCCTGCGGCATCTCCAGCCCGTCATCGCCCATGCCCGCCTCCCTTTGCACTTCTACAAGAGGGAGTCTAGATCTCTTCTTGTAGAAGCGCAAGGAGAGCTATGGCCCGCCCAGCGGCGTCGTTCCCGGCCACGCGATCGGCGTGTTGTGCGCCACGCTAAAGGCCAGGAGCGCCGCCTGCGCCGCCCAGTCGGTGGCGCGGTACTTGGACGCCATGGCGGCCGCATCCTGGGCGACGTCTTTGGCGTAGCCCCCTGCCTTGCCCTCGTCGTGGTTCTTGCCGGGGGCGCGGTAGATCGTCCAAGCGATAGCCTCGCGGTAAACCGCGTCGTAGTCGGCTTCGGCGGTCATCGGGCCGGTGGGGTACTTCTTGACGTAGTCCTTGTAGGTGCCGATCTCCTTGCCCACGCACTGCGGCTTCTCCACCCAGTCGCCGCAGGTAAAGTGGGTGATCAGCAACTGGTAGGCCGCGCGCGCTCCCCAAGGCGTCGTGCCGAATTTGCTCTCCACGCGGCGCAACTCGGTCTGGTCGGGGAATTGCCGCTCGTCCGGAGTGCGGCGCTTGGGCTGCTCGCCCAAGGCCACTTCCCAGCGGATTTCGGCCCCGCGGTAGGCGGCCTCGGCCGCCCGCGGCGAGGCGGGGAAGCCGCTGTAGAGAGCCATGTACAGCCGGGCGGCATCCAGCGCGGCCTGGCGTTCGCCGCCGCTCTCCTCCGCCAGGTTCTCCAGACCGACGGCGGCGCCGAAGAGCACCTCGTCGCCCTGGGGATCGTCCAGGCGCACGACATCGTGATTCGGCATCCAGCCCGAAACGCCGGTAAAGACCTGAATGAAATCCCCGCTGGTGGACTGAATCCCGACATCCATCCCCGGCCGCGCCACGCCCACCTTCGCGCTGCTCGTATCGGGGCTCATGTATATCGTGGCCGGCGCCAGCGCCACCGCCTTCTGCAGCGCGGCCGCCTGCGCCCACAGCCCGGGCGCGGTCACAAGACAGGCGACGGCGGTGAGCCATCCGGGAATTCTCACCCTAAACCTCCAGAATCACGGGCAAAATCAACGGACGCTTGTTGGTCTGGTTCTGCAGATACTTGCGCAGGTCTCGCCGGATGCGCTCCTTGATCAGCGAGGCGTCGCCCGACTCCTCCCGCCCCGCCGCCGCCACCGACGCGATGACCAACTCGCGCGCCCGCGCCAGCAGGCCGTCGGCCATGATCGGGCTGACGAAGCCCGAGGTCACGATGAGGGGCTCGTTCTGCACCTTCCCGCTGGCCTTGTTGATGGCGATAATGGGCAGCACGATGCCGTCCTCGGCGATGTGCCGCCGGTCGCGCACGATCAGATCCTCGGCCACCTCGTCCTGGCTGCCGCTGTCGATGAAGACGCGCCCGGTGGGCGCCACCCCGGTGCGGAACAGCCCGTCTTGGTCCAACTCCAGAATTTCGCCGTCCTCGGCCACATGCGCCTCCAGCTTGGGAATGCGCAGGCTGCGCGCCAGCTTGGCGTGCAGCGAAAGCTGCCGGAACTCGCCGTGCACCGGGATGAAGTGCCGCGGCCGCACCAGGTTGATGAGCAGCTTCAGCTCCTCCTGGCTGGCGTGCCCGGAAACGTGCACCGGCGGGTACGCATCGGTCGAGTAAATCACCTGCGCGCCGCGCTTGAACAGGTGATTGATCATGCGAAAGATGTTCTTCTCGTTGCCCGGGATGATGCGGCTGGAGAGCACCACCGTGTCGCCCTCGCTGATCTCGGCGAACTTGTGGTTGTTGACCGAGGCCCGCGCCAGCGCCGACATCGGCTCCGCCTGGCTGCCCGAGATCACCACCGCCACCCGGTCGCGCGGAAACGCGCGCAGGTCCTGGGGACGGATCAGGATGCCGTCGGGCAGATGCAGGAAATCCAGCCGGTGGGCGATGCCGGTGTTGTTGTCCATGCTCCGGCCCAAAAAGCAGACCTTGCGCCCGTACTCCGCCGCCATGTCCACCGCGAGCTGTATGCGGTGAATGGAGCTGGTGAAGCAGCAGATGTACAGCCGCCCCGCGCCGGCGTTGGCGAAGACCTCGTCGAAGCGGTCGCGCACCGCGAGCTCGCTGCCGGTGTAGCCGCGCCTGTCCACGTTGGTGCTGTCGGAGAGCAGCGCCAGCACGCCCCGCTTGCCGTACTCGGCGAAGGTGTGCAGGTCGAAACCGCGGTTGTCGGTCGGCGTGGGATCGATCTTGAAGTCGCCGGTGTGGATCACGATCCCGGCCGGCGTGGTGATGGCGATGGCGCAGGCCCCCACGATGCTGTGGGTGACGTGGATGAACTCGATTTTGAGTTCGCCCAACTGGAACGGCTCCAGCGGCCGCACCACGTGCCGCTGGGTGGAGTCCAGCAGGCCGTGCTCGGCGAATTTCGACTCGACCAGCGCCAGCGTGAACTCGGTGCCGTAGATGGGGACGTTGAGGTCCTCGATCACGAACGGCAGCGCCCCGATATGGTCCTCGTGAGCGTGGGTCAGCAGGATGGCGCGCAGTTGCGCCCGATGCTCCACCAGGAAGCTGGTATCGGGGATGACGATGTCAATCCCCAACAGCTCGGGCTCGGGGAACATCAGGCCGCAGTCCACCACGACCATGTCGTCGCGGTAGCGGATGGCCATCATGTTCAGGCCAAACTCGCCCAGCCCGCCTAAAGGGATCAGTTGCACCGGATTTTTCACAATCCCTATTCTAACTGTTTAAACAAGGCGGCCAACTCCTCCAGCGACAGCTCCTCGGCCCGCGCCGCCAGCGGAATGCCCAGCCGCTTGCCCAGCTGCTTGCGCTTTTGCGCGAACGCGGTGCGCAGAAAGCGCAGAAAGGCGGCCTCGTCCACGCCCAACGCGGCGGCGCGCGGCGCAAACGTCAGCCGCACCACGCTGGAGTGCACCCGCGGCGGCGGCCGAAAGGCTCCCGGCGGCAGGTCAAACAGCCGTTGCGGGCGGCAGTAAAGCTGGGTCGTGGCGGTCAGCAGGCCGAATTCCCGCTTCCCCGGCGCCGCCACCAGCCGGTCCGCCACCTCGCGCTGCACCATCACCACCGCTTCCGCAATCACCGCGGCGTGGCGGAACAGGTGCAGCAGAATGGGGCTGGTGATGTAATAGGGCAAGTTGCCGGCCACGTGCAGGCGCTCGCCCCCCGCCAGCGCGGATAGATCCACCTCGAGCACATCGGCCTCGACCACCTGCCCCGGGAAGCGCGCGCGCAAGCCTTCGGCCAGCGCCGGGTCCGACTCCACCACCCAGAACTGTTCGGCGCGCGGGGCGAGCCGTTCGGTCAGCCCGCCCGGACCGCCCCCGATCTCGACTAGCCGCGGTACACGCGCCCCGGGCGCCGCCGCCGCGTCGGCGACGCGCTCCAGCCAGGCGGATTGGTAGAGAAAGTTTTGTCCCCTCGGGGCCTTGGTGCGCATCCGTTACAATAGTAAGCGGATGGAGGAATCGCCCCGATGGCAGCGAATGTAGCCGAGTTTACCGACGCAAGCTTTGAAACAGACGTGCTGAAATCCGACACGCCGGTCCTGGTCGACTTTTGGGCGCCCTGGTGCGGTCCCTGTCGCCAATTGGCGCCTCACGTCGAAGCGGTGGCGGGCGAGTTGGCGGGCAAGCTCAAGGTGGGCAAGCTCAACGTGGACGACAACGTCCGCACCGCCGGCGCCTACCAGGTCCAGGGCATCCCCACCCTGCTGCTGTTCAAGGGCGGCAAGGTGGAGGAGCAGATCGTCGGCTACGTCAGCAAGGACGCGCTGCGCCGCTCGCTGGACAAGCACCTATAATCAACTAGACAGGATTGGCAACGCGGCCCGGATGTGCCGGTCAACGCCGGCCCCCCGGGTCGCGTTTTGCCGCGCCGCGACATCGTATTTATGAAAGCTTCGTGTGTCATCGTCATCGGCGCGCAGTGGGGCGACGAAGGCAAGGGCAAGGTCGTGGACCTGCTTGCCGGCCGTTTCGCCTGGATCGCGCGCTACCAGGGCGGCCACAACGCCGGGCACACGGTGGTCATTGGCGGCCGCAAGTACGTCCTGCAGTTGATCCCGTGCGGCATCCTGCGCGGCCAGGGCTCGCCCCGCGCCGTGATCGGCAACGGCGTGGTGGTGGACCCGCAGGCGCTGGTCACCGAGATCGCCACCCTCGAAGCGGCCGGGATTGAGGTCAAGGGCCGGCTGTTCATCTCCCGCCGCGCCCACGTCATCCTCCCCTACCACCGCATGATCGAGCTGGCGGCCGAGAGCGCTCCCGGACGGGTCAAAATCGGAACCACCTCGCGCGGCATCGGCCCCGCCTACGAGGACAAGATGGGCCGCCGCGGTCTCCGCATCTTCGACCTCTACGACCGCGGCCTGTTGCGCGCCCACATCACCAACGCGCTGGCCGAAAAGAACGCCATCGCCGCCGCGCTCTACGGCTCCGCCCCGCTCGACCCCGGCCAAATCTTCGAGACCTACGTGGCGCTGAGCGAGCAGATCCGCCCCTACGTCGCCGAGACCGCGCTGCTGCTCAACCGGGCCGCCGATCGGGGCGAGTCCATCCTGCTCGAGGGCGCGCAGGGGGTGCTGCTCGATATTGACCACGGCACCTATCCCTTCGTAACCTCGTCCAGCACCACCGCCGGCGGCGCTTGCATCGGCACCAGCCTCGCCCCCACCCGGATTACCGGTGCGCTTGGGGTGAGCAAGGCCTACTGCACCCGCGTCGGCGGCGGGCCCTTTCCCACCGAAGAAAACGGCCCCCGCGCCGATGAGCTGCGCCAGCGCGGCAACGAGTTCGGCAGCGTCACCGGACGCCCCCGCCGGGTGGGCTGGTTCGACGCCCCGCTGGTCCGCTACGCCGTCATGCTCAACGGCCTGGATTCGCTCATCCTCACCAAGCTCGACGTGCTCGACTCGCTGGAAAGGATCCCGGTTTGCGTCGCCTATCGCGGCTTGAGCGAGGGCTCCATGCCCACCTCGGTGGCGGAGTGGGAGCAGGTCGAACCGGTGTACCAGGAATTGCCCGGGTGGCAATGCTCCACCGAGGGGATCACCGATTACGCCCAGCTTCCGCCCCGGGCCCGCGCGTACCTCGAGTTCCTCGGCCAGCAGGCGGGAGTGGACATCGGCATGATCTCCACCGGTCCCGAGCGCGATCAGACCATCCTCCTGCCCCACAGCCGTCTTGCCGGCATGCTGGACGGCGCCGCGGTCACCGCCTCATGAGCGAGGCCGCCGAGCTGGTTGCGCGGGGCCGCGAGCTGCAACGCGAACAGCGCAACACCAGCGCCCTCGCCGCCTACGAAGAGGCTCTGCGCCTGGACCCGAGCTTCGAGTCCGCCTGGATGCGCAAGGCCATGCTGCTGGAGGAACTTGAGCGCCTGGATGAAGCCCTCGCCGCCTACGACGGTTTGCTCGAACACCACCCCGGCCACGCCGGCGGCTGGTCCAACCGCGCCGGCCTTCTCCTCCAGGCCGGACGCTTCGATGAGGCGCTGCACAGCCTCGACCACGCCCTGGAGGTCGATCCCGGCAACGTGCTGCTGTGCCTGAACAAGGGCCTGCTGTTGCTGCAAGCCTACGACCAGCCCGCCGAAGCGCTCCCCTGGCTGGAGAAGGCCCTGTCCACCGGCATGCCCGAAGCCGCCGAGGCGGTGGAGATCTGCCGCGAAGCCCTGCAAGCCCAAGCCGACGCCGCGCCGCAGGCGTAGCCGCCCGTGGTGCAACGCTGCGAACCCAGACGTGCGAGACCTGTGCCCAAAGCGGGTCAGGCGCAGATCGGCAATCGCACCTCGACCCGGGTGCCCTGGCCCGAGCCCGCACTGCCGGCGGCGACGGTGCCCCCGTGCAGTTCGACGATTTGCTTGACGATGGCCAGGCCCAGCCCTAGTCCG
>DATNAC010000180.1:0-3126 GCA_035573035.1 Terriglobales bacterium | reverse complement strand
TACCCGTCCAAACCTATTTCTTGAGATCACCTCACTGATCACCTGGGACACGACAACGTGAGACGGGAAGGTGCAAGTGACCCCCATTCCCGCCGCCTGGTAATTATGGATCGCCTCCACCGGGCGTCAAGCCTGTGACCGCAAGACAACAACTGCCAGTAAAGCGCCTGGTCAACGTACACGCAAAGACGGACTTGACTCCCCTCTCCGGCTCCCGTAGTTGGCGGCGATCATGGGAATGGGGGAGGTCCGGCATGGGACCACCGGCTAGGCCACCCCGGCCAAACCTGGACCGATTAGTGCCGTGTCATGCCGGTTTGCCCGGTTGATGATCTGACGTACGCAGGATTTCCGGAAAACGCTTAGCTTTTGGCTCTAAAAATGGCTCTCGGTAGGACTACTGTAGCTTCGATAGCCGCGAAGATATGTCGTGGAGGGCCGCATGGGCTGGCGTGCGGGGGGCATAGTCGACACCGCGCAGGCGCCACAGCACCGCCTGAACGACGTCACGGTCATGTCAACGAGCCTGCTGCTCCTGATGGCACTCGCGGCAGCTGCCTTCGGGCAGGGGGCCTTCTTCAGCACGGTCCAGTGGTCCGCCGTGGCGCTCATCGCGCTTGCGCTCGCGGTCGTGCTGGCCGCCCGTGTGTTGCCAGTGGCCGATCTGCGAACCGGGTTTGTCTTGGCGGGCCTGTTGCTGGCGGTCTGGGCGCTGATCCGGGCGGCAGCGGCGGGGACGCCGACGAGCGCGCTTGGCTGGGTGCTGTTCGGCGCCGGAACGGCTGCGGTCGTGTCGGTGAGCCGCCGGCTGGACGCCGCCTCGCGTGGGACGCTACTCGGCGGCGTGCTCGGTGTTGGCGTCATCGTGGCCATGACCGGGTGGCTTGGCGTTGCGCTGCATATGCAGCCGTGGGGACTCCCAGCGCAGGGCCTATGGCGTGCCGCGTCGACGCTGACATATGCGAACGCGACAGCAGCCTTGCTGGTGCCGCTGGCGTTGGTCGCGCTGGCGCGCCTGACGGCCATGCCGCGATCGGCTTACCTTTGCCTGGCTGCCACCAGCCTGCTCACCGGCGCTGGTGCCACGCTCAGCCGGGCTGGCGCCGCGGCCTTTGCGGTCGGCCTGCTCGTTTTGTGCTGGGTACTGGGTGCACGTGCGCTGGCACGGGCCGCTGCAGGGCCGGTTGCCGGGGCTGGCGTGGCGCTGCTCGGCCTGGTCCCGTCCCTGCGCGCCACCGCATCTGCCAGGCCCCTGATCGCGGCACTCGCGGTGGCCGCCGGTCTGGTGATTGCGGTCCTGATCCAGCGCTTCGCCGGCCCCGCTCTGGCACTGGCTATCATCGGCGCGGCACTGGCGGCCACGGTGTTCGCGATCGACCGCGCACCGGAGGTCCATGGCGCCATCCGCGCGCTCACGCATGCGCGGTTCACGCTCGCCTCATCCGCTCGCTCCGGCGAGGCTGCCGCCGCACTGCGCATCGTTGAACACCACCTGTTGGCCGGGGCGGGGCCCGGGCACGCCATCTTGCGCTGGTCCGGCCCCGGCGGCGGCCTCTATATCGACCGGTACAGCCACAACGAGTATCTGCAGGTACTCACCGACCTCGGCCTCGCCGGCGCAGCACTGGCCGCCATCCTCCTGCTCGCAGTCGGGCGCCTGCTGTGGAGGGCACGAATAGACCTGCCCGGGCGCGCGCTGTGGGCAGGCGCCGTCGCTGCGGCCACCGCCTTCCTTCTGCATAGTGGTTTCGACTTCCTCTGGCAGGTGCCCGCAATTCCGTTCACCGTTGGGGTGATCGTCGGCCTTGCCGCCCATCAACCACCCGGCCTCCAGTACCCCGCAGTGATCCAACCGTTCAACGAAAGGGGAAAGTGGAATGCAGCGTCACATGAAGGTTAAGGCCGCCCTGGCTGCGCTCGCGATCGCGGGTGGAGCCGCGGTGGCTGTCGTAGGACCCGCCAGCCCCGCCCTGGGATTTTTCTCGCCGCCGCTCCTGCTTGAAATCCATGTGAACTCGCCAGCCACGCTGGTTGCCAAGGGAGCCGGCGCCAACGTCACCGTCCAGATCGAGTGCGCCGGCGCCAGGACCGCCTTTGTCGATGTGAGCCTCACCCAACGCGCCGGAAGCGCGGTCGCAACTGGCTTCGGGTCAACCCAAGTTGGATGCACGAACGCGAATCAGACTGTCCTCGTGCTTGTGACCGCGCAGTCGGGCAAAGCCTTCAAGAAAGGTACCGCAGTCGCGCAAGGTTTCATCTCTGCCTGCACTCCCAATTCCCGCGTCTGCGGGAACGAGCAGGACCAGCGCACCATCGATCTTGGTAATCGCTGAGCCGCATCCAGGTTACCAACCGGCGGGCTCGGCGGAGACTGGTACCGCGCAGACCGTGCTCTTCGCCGAAGCCCGCCGCCTCGGCGCCGAGTGGCCGCAACAGACGGTCCTGGAACGACTTGTCTACTCCGACGGATAAGAAGGTCCGAGGATGTCCGCGAGACGGGAGCCGCGTTACGCTTTCCTCTATCGTCCTGGTGGGGGAGGCGCCGGTGATGCACCGCGCACCTGATCCGCGCCTCGATGCGGTTCGTGTCCTAAACTGACCGCAAGAAGGTCGCCGCCGCGCTACGCCCCGTCTACACCGCGCCGACCGCCGACGCCGCCGAGAACGAGCCGCTCGCCTTCGCCGACTCTGACCTGGGCCGCAAGTACCCCGCTACCGTGCAGGCCCGGGAACGGGCCTGGGAGCGGTTCATCCCGTTCCTGGCCTTTTCGCCCAGGTCCGCAAGATCATCTACATCACCAACGCGATCGAGTCGCTGAACTACCAGCTCCGCAAGATCATCAAGAACCGCGGCCACTTCCCCGGCGACGACGCCGTCGTCAAGCTGCTGTGGCTGGCCATCCGCGACATCGAGGACAAGCGCGCCCGGGCCCGCGCCGCCGAGAAAGGCATGTCCCGGGACAAGCGCAAGGCCCCCGCCCGGTTCGTCGAAGGCGCCGTCGTCCAGAACTGGAAAACAAGCCCTCGGCGCCCTCGCCCTGGCCTACCCCGACCGCCTCGCGCCCTACCTCACCTAACAAACCATAGATCAACTTACACAAAAATCTTGACAGGCTCGTTGCCCGA
>DATNAC010000179.1:0-6933 GCA_035573035.1 Terriglobales bacterium | reverse complement strand
GGCGGCGGCACCTATGTGGATCCGCAAAACTCGGTGGCCTATGCCCATTGTGTCGGTGGCAGCGCTAATTGGGTTGCCAGCCGGGGCGGCGGTGCGAACACCACGGATTGGACCAGCGCCCAGAACGGAATCGACCCCAAGGACAACTGGCCCTGGGTCGCTGTGATTGCCGGCGATCCCGAGGCCTCTGCCAACGTCTACACCGGCACGGATTATCTTTATCAAACCACCGACGGTGCCCAGACGTGGACCAAGATTTCACCGGAGCTTGGTTCGGCCCCGGGCGACTCGGTGACCGCAATCGCGGTAGCGCCCACGAATTCCGGGGTGGTGTACGCCGGCATGGTAAACGGGAACCTCTGGGGGAGCGCCAACGCCACCGCCGGCGCGAATGCGCAATTTGCCCGCTTGCGCCAGTTCCCCAACACGGTCAGCGGTATTGCCGTCACCCCGGCTTCCGCCAACGAACTCTACGCCGCGCTCGGCGGCTTTGACACCGGCCACGTCTTTCACTCCACCGACGGGGGCAAGACCTGGGCGGATATTTCGGGCGACCTTCCCAACATTCCGGTCAACGCGATCGCCCTCGATACGTCGCTCCATCAAACCATGTACATCGCAACCGACCTGGGGGTCTACTACACCATCAACGCCGGCGTGAACTGGCTGCCATTGGGTACGAACCTGCCCAATGTTGTGGTGCAGGACCTCCAACTCGGGGCCGACCGGAGTCTGGTGGCGATCACGCATGGGCGGGGTGCATGGTCGGTTGCCCTCCCCGCCAGCGGGTTGGCGGCATCCGTCACGGTGATTCACTTTGGCGTTCAGAAAGTCGGCACGGCCAGCGCTAGCCAGACGGTAGTCGTCACGAATCTCCTCAACCAAAGCCAAACCCTGAACGGCGTCCAGGTCAGCGGTCCCTTTGCGCTCGCCGCGAACGGTTGTGCCGCAAGCCTGGCTCCTGGAGCCACCTGTAACCTGGGCATTACGTTCTCTCCCACCGCGGCGGGAGCGGCGAATGGCACCGTCACGGTGGCTGGAGTCGGCAACGCCAACCTCGCCATCGCCCTCGACGGAAGCGGGGCGACCTCGGCCGCAGCGCTTTCGAGCGCCGGCTTGACTTTCCCATCTCAGGCGACCGGTTCAACCAGCAGCGCCCAGACCGTCTCGGTGACCAACACCAGCGGCGTGGCGCTGAACATCACGGCCATTACGGCAAGTGGAGATTTTTCCCAAACCAACACTTGCGGTACCTCGCTCGACGCCGGCAAGAGCTGTGCGCTTGCCGTGGTCTTCGCTCCCACCGCCACCGGCAGCCGCACCGGCTCGCTCACTCTCACCGACGATGCGCCCGATTCGCCACAAACCGTCACGCTGAGCGGCACTGGCTCCGATTTGACGATCGCACCCACCGCCGGTTCAGCCACCACGCAAACCGTGGCTGCCGGACAGATGGCGAATTTTGCCCTGACGCTCGCCCCGGTGGATGGTCTCAATGGGTCGTTCACGCTGAGCTGCACCGGCGCGCCCTCGGGTGCGGACTGTAGCCCGGTGCCGGCCACGGTGAGCTTTACCAACAGCACGCCTGCCAGTTTGCAGGTGAGCGTCACCACCACGGCGCGCTCGCTGACAGTACCTGGTGCGCCCATAACCCCCACCATGCCGGTGGGGCCGCTCGCGGTCCTGGCCGCGGTCTTGTGTCTCGCTCTGGCGCTGGCCGGAAGCGGCGCCCGCGCGCGCCCGCGGAGATGGCTCCTCGGCGTGCCGGCATTGGCGCTGCTCAGCCTCGCGAGCGCGTGTAGTGGCAGCCCCAACGGGAGCGGATCCCACTCCCAGAGCCCGGCCGGCACGCCGGCGGGAACCTATTCGCTGACACTCACCGCGGCCGATGGATCGGTGACCCGTTCGACCTCGCTAACGCTGGTCGTGCAATAGGAATGAGTCCAGCCAATCTTCTAGGCCGCTCCTTCATTCGCCGCTTTTTCTCGGGCCGTGTCCCCTTCGGGCGCGGCCCGCCGCCTTTCTAGCAGGGCCCAAGCGCAGACAGTCGATGTTGTCTCCCCGGGGCGAGGTGAATCGAGCATGGTGCCAAAGAAACGCTTGGCGAGCTGGATACTGACCGGAGTATGGGTGGTGGGGCTGGGGCTGGTTGCGCAGAGCCAGGTCACCGACTCGCTGGTGGCCGCGGCCCCCAGTCAAACTACCTACCCCCTCCCGAAAGATCCGACGCAAACTCTGCTGAGCGAACCCGGCAGCCTGGACTTGCGGGCTTTGGATCCTGCAATTCAGTTCGGGGACCACCTGTCTGTTTGCCCAGCCAGTGGGGAAGCCTGGATTGTCCATCTCGCCGTGTGGACGTCGCCCAACTCGCTGGCAATGAGCTCGTGGTACCTGGCCACCGGAACGGGGGAGAACAAAGGCAAGAAAGACGCTGGCAATTTCTGCGGCCTGAAAGCCGCGCCGCTGAAGCTCAATGGCCAGCCCTTGCTCTATGGCGTCCCCAAGGTGACTCTGATCGGAATATCCGTATTCAAGGGCAATGTCACCCGGCCCGTTGTCTACCAGGTTTCCGCGACACCCGCGCAAGCGCAAAATCAGGCGGATCTTGCGTCCCTGGCGCAAGCGGCCGCTGGCGTGATCCTTACCGCTCCGAGGGAGTCCGCCCCGGTGACAAACGCAATAGTCGTCCTGGTTGCCGAGACTCTCCCCTCCGCCTCGCCGCGGCCGTACGCGATCAACATCACGTATTCCGCCATGCCCACCGGCTCGAGGGCGAAGTCCGCGGGCGCCTCCGCCCAACAGGGCACCTCACCTGCCAGCGAGGGCCAGGCAGGCGCGCCCACGGATTGCAGCAACGTCTCCGTTGACAGTCCCTGCACGATCACGCGTACCTTCATCAATGAAGACAAGGAATGGTGGGGCCTCTCGCTCGCGGTGCCCCCACTCGGCTACAACGTCCAGTCGTTTACCAGCGCGGACGCCGCTCCCAGTGTGGGACGCCAAAGCGGCATCTACGGCATGCTCGACTTTTACCCCGGTGCGCGGTGGCGGCCGCGGCAATCCTGGTTTCCCCATGCCGTGGTGGGTTTGCCGCTGGCAGGCAAACCTCTGCAAAAGGCATACTTCGGCATCGGCGAAAACCTCACCGGCTACCGCTGGTTCGCGAACCATGTACTCAACCTGCCCGTCAGCGTGACCTACGGCTTCGTACATTACAAGGAGCAAAGGATCCTGGGCGGGACCATCGCCTCGCACTGGGTCTGGAAGGATATGTTCACCCTGGAGTTGCCCGTCTCGGCGCTGGTCGGCTTGGTGAAGCCGGGAAAGTTGTAAGCGAGTCACCATGGCGTTTCACCTCCGCATCCGTCCTCGCCGCGCCGCCGCCTTCCTGCTCGCGGCGGCGAGCCTTGCCGCGACGCTGACCGCTCAGGCGCGGACATCCTTGCTGGCGGACCACTTGCCGCCGTGGACGGCGGACTCGCCCGCTCTGGAACTCGCGCCCCCGGCGCTGCCCTTCGACCATGTCACCCTCATGCTGACAGGTTCCGCCGCGCAGGAGCAGGCATTGCGGCAACTGCTCCGGGCCCAACAAACGCCCGACGATCCCGATTTCCACCACTGGTTGAGCCCGGTGGAAATCGGCCAACGCTTCGGCGTCAGCCCCGCTGATTTGTCGGCTCTGGTGCGGTGGCTGCGCGTCCAAGGCTTGCAGGTGGACCCGATTTCTCGAACCCGCCGGTTCCTGACGGTCAGCGGCACCGCGGCCCAGTTGGAGACCGCCTTCGACATCACGCTGCGCTACTTCCAAGTCGGCGCGGACAAGCGCCTGGCGCCGGACCGCGAGCCCTCCTTGCCGGCGAGCCTGGCGCCCAAAGTCTCGGCCATTCTCGGTCTCACCACCCAGCACGACCAGCCGGGCTTGGAGCCGGGGCTCCCGCCCGCCCGCCTCTGCCTCACCTGCCCCAACACATTGGGGCCGCGGGACTTCGCTACCATTTATGACCTGCCGCCCGCCACCGCCGTATCGGGGGCGGGACGGACGATCGCCATTGCGGGCCGTGCTCGGGCCTATCCGCCCGACCTCGCCGACTTCGGCGCCGCTTTCAATCTTCCGCTGGTGGCCCCCACGGTCACGGTTCCACCCGATGGCATCGACCCCGGGCCCCCGCTTAGCGCGCCGGAGAACACCCCGCTCCTGGGCCTCCAGCGGGAGGCCACACTGGACCTGACGCGTGCTGGCAGCATCGCCCCGGGTGCGGCTCTGGAGTTGATCGCCAGCGCGGACGGCCCTAGTGGCACGGCGCCCGGCATGGTGACCGATATCGAGTATGTGATCGAGAATGAGGACAAGTTGCAGGCCGACATCTTGTCCATCAGCTTCATCGTCTGCGAGAGCGACCTGCCCGCGAGCACCATTGCAGCCTACGATCAGATGTTCGGGCTGGCGGCGGCTGAGGGCGTCAGTGTGTTCGTCTGCGCCGGCGATTCCGGCGCCGCCACCTGCGATCCCCACGGAAATAGCGTGCCGCCGCCGGCCGCCGCGGGCGCCGCGGTGATCAATGGCTACTGCTCCAGCGGGAACGTGACCTGCGTCGGCGGCACCGAATTTGCGGCCGATCAAGCGGATCCATCCGCCTACTGGAACGACGGCACCGCGCAACAGTACATCCCGGAGGGCGCCTGGAACGATTCCAGCGCCAGCCAGGTCGACTCGGGCGGCGGTGGGGTCAGCCGCGTCATTCCCGCCCCGGACTGGCAATCGGGTCCGGGCGTTCCGCTCCCACCAGCCGGACGCTACGTGCCGGACCTCGCCCTTTCCGCCTCGGGAACCCATGACCCCTATCTCTTCTGCATGGCCGCCCTGGGCACGGACTGCCACCGCGCCTTCACCACGGACGGCGGCACTTCCGCCTCCGCCCCCTCCGTGGCGGGAATCATGGCCTTGGTGGATAACGCCAGCGGAGGCCGGCAAGGCAACGCCAACCCGACCCTGTACCGCATCGCCCAAGGGCCGCATGCGAGCCTCGTCTTCCACGATGTGACGGTGGCAAGCAGTGGAGTTGCCAATTGTGACCTCAGCCAGCCCAGTCTCTGCAACAACTCCATCCCACCACTCGCTAGCGGCACCGGCACGCTGGGCTACTCGGTACAACCGGGATTCGATTTGGTCACGGGCTGGGGCTCGGTCGATGCGGCGCGGTTGATCGCGAGCTGGCCCACCTCCGCCGTGTACGCTCCAGCGGTGACGCTGCAAGCCGCCTCCACCAGCGCATTCCCGGCGCAACCGATGACCTTCACGGTTTCGGTAAACGGGGGAGAGGGTGTCCCCACCGGTTCGGTTCAGCTCTTCACCGGCGGCCGAGCGCTCGGCAACGCGGCCTCGCTCGCCGCTGGCGTGGCGACTATCACCGGCGTCACCCTCGCTTCACCCGGGGTCTATCCGGTTACTGCTCAATACTCGGGCGACGCCAAGTATACGCCGCTCGCGTCGGCTTCCTTATCCATGACAATTGCCGACTACTCGATGACCCCGGGTCAATCGACGTTGACCGTCGACGCCGCCAGTCAATCCGGCGCGGGGACATTGATGGTCACGCCACTGGGCGATTTCAACGCCGCGATCGGCTTTGCCTGCGCCGGCTTGCCAGCATACTCTTCCTGCAGGTTTATGCCTAGCTCGGTTACGCCCGGCGACTCGCCCGTTGCGGTCCAGATCAAAGTCCTCACCGCTGCCGCGCCCAGCCCCAGCGCCTCCGGACCCGGCGGCCGCCCAACCGGCGCCGGCGTGGCCGTCGTTGCACTGATGCTGCTGTTGTTTGCCTGGTGTAGCGGACGGCGGCGAGCGCCCCGCACGGCGATGTTGGCTCTGGCAGCGCTCATCGCCGGCGGCTTGATGGAAAATGCCTGTGGTGGCTGTCAGTGCACGCCCGCGGGAACATTTCCCATCACCGTGACCGCCACTACCACCGGCACGCCGGCAGACGTCCATACAGCCACGATCCAACTCGTGGTTCCCTAGCTTAGCAATCCTGGCCCGTGGTTACGCTGCGGCCACCGCCTCCGCCTCCGTCTCGCGGAAGCTCGGCACAACCGGCCGGCGCAGCACCAGGAACGCATAGCTGGTGAGCGCGTTTACCGGATGCCGCAGCAGAGCCCTGGTCACGCTTTGTTGCAGCCAGGCCAGAGGGCCGCTCTCCCCATAATAGGGATGGCCGAACAGCCCGGTGTACTGCACCACCTCATAGCCCAGCCCCTCCAGCCGTCGCCAGGCGCGCGGGCTCGGGCCGCGGCACCAATCGTAGTAGGCGGGGAACTTGGCGTACTGGTGCCGATCGCGGGGCTGGATCAGCCGCAATGCCGCATCCGCCCACCGCTCCGGCATGGCCCGGTTGACCAGGAAGGGCAGCGAGTACAGGGTGGGGAAGCAGTGCACCGCCACCCCGCCCGGCCGCAGCAGCCGAAACACGTTCCGGTGAAAGTGCTCGCCGCTGCGCACGTGCTCCGCCAACATGCGGCTGAAGACCAGATCGAACCGCTCCCCCGCCGCCGGCAAGTGGGGCGCTGCAATGTCGGCCACCATTTGGCTGTAGCCCGGCGGCGCCTTGGCCAGTTCCTCGCCGCAAATATCCAGCAGCACGCACCGCATCTGGTGCGTCTCCAAATACTCGCGCGGCAGCATCGGGTTGGCCCCGCCCCCGATATCGCACACCGTGCGCGCCTCATAGCGTGCGATACAGCCGAGCAGTAGCCGCTCGAAGCTGGCGCACCGCGCATCGGTACGCTGGTACTCCGGACGATAAGTGGATACGGAGGGAGCCGCAGCCTCCAGCTCAACAGCAGTGCCAACCAAGCGCATGGCCGCAAGGATGATCGGGATCTCTGGCCCGCTGCTCTGAATCCGCGGTCTGCGCCTTCCGGTCCTTCCCAATACGG
>DATNAC010000178.1:0-22608 GCA_035573035.1 Terriglobales bacterium | reverse complement strand
CCAACGTGATCTACGTCGGCACCGGCGAGGCGGATGCGCGCTCGCAATTTTCGCTCGGCGACGGCATGTTCAAGTCCACCGACGGCGGCGCCACTTGGGCGCGGATCGGTCTTGAGGCGACGCACCAAATCGGACGTATCGTCGTCGACCCGCACGACGCGAACCTCGTCTACGTGGCGGCGCTGGGCAACATGTACGCCTCGAGCCCCGACCGCGGCGTGTACCGCTCCACCGACGGCGGTTCCAGCTGGACCAAGGTGCTGTTTAAAGATGACAACACCGGCGCCATCGACCTTTCGCTCGATCCCTCCAACCCGCAGACGATCTACGCCACCCTTTGGGCGACGCGCCGTCCGCCGTGGGTGGTCTACCCCTCCTCCAACGAGCCGGGCAGCGGCCTATACAAGTCCACCGACGGTGGCACGCACTGGACCCAACTCACCCAGGGCCTGCCCGCGGCACCGGGCAAGATCGGGGTGGCGGTGGCGCCGAGTGATCCGAGCCGCGTCTACGCCATCGTGGACGCCAGCGAGAAGGAGGGCGGTCTCTACCGTTCCGACGACGCTGGCGCCACCTGGAAGCAAATGGATAATGATGGCCGCATTTGGCATCGAGGCTGGTACTTCGAAGCGGTGACCGTGGATCCGAAAGACGCAAACAAGCTGTACGTGATGGACACCTCCACCTACCGCTCCACTGATGGCGGCGCCAACTTCCTTGCCATCAAGGGTGCGCCTGGCGGCGACGACTATCACCAGCTCTGGGTCAATCCCAACGACGCCAACCACATGATCCTCAGCAGCGATCAGGGCGTGATCGTCAGCGTGGACGGCGCCGAGAGCTGGAGCTCCTGGAACAACCAGCCCACGGGTCAGTACTACCACATCACCGCCGATAATCGGAACCCATTCTGGGTCTACGGCGCCGAGCAGGATAGCGGCGCCCGCGCCGTGGCCACCGCCGGCGCCCGGGGCGGCCGCATCAATTTCGCGGGCTGGGGAAACGCCTGCACCGGGGGCGAGAGCGGCGACATTGCGGTCAACCCGCTTAGCGTGGCCGAGCTCTACGGGGCCACGGTGACCAAGTGCGATCAGCTCACGGGAGCCAGCAAGAACATTTCGCCCATGTTGGCTTATCCCGGCCAGGACTTCCGCCACACCTGGACGCTGCCGGTGGCCTTCTCCATGGCCGACAAGCACGCATTCTACTTCTCCAACCAGTTCCTGTTCAAGACGGTGGACGGCGGCAACACCTGGCAGAAAATCAGTCCCGACCTGACGCGTGACAATCCGGGCGTGCCGCCCAATCTGGATGCCACGACGGGAGCCGACACCAACTACTCCGAGCGCAGCTTCGGACCGCGCTGGGGCGTGATTTACGCCATTGCTCCCTCGCCCATACTGGCCGATACCATCTGGGTGGGCACCGATGACGGCAACATTCAGGTCACCCGCGACGGCGGTAGGGCTTGGACCAACGTTACTCCGCCCGGCCTCAGCGCCTGGAGCAAGGTGATCATGATGGAGGCCTCGCACTTCGACCCCCAGACCGCCTACGCCGCCATTGACCGGCATCGGCTCAACGACGATACCCCGCACATCTACCGCACCCGCGACGGAGGCAAGACCTGGAAGGAGACTGTCCAGGGCATTCCCGATACCGAGTACCTGGAGTCCATTAAGGAGGATCCGGTCCGCAACGGGCTGCTGTTTGCCGGCACCAGCAAGGGCGCCTATGTGTCGTTCAATAGCGGCGATTCCTGGCAGTCGCTGCGGCTGAACATGCCGACGGTCGAGATCCGCGACTTCGTGATCAAGAACGACAGTCTGGTGATCGCCACCTTCGGGCGCGCCTTCTGGATGCTGGACAACATCAGCCCGCTGCGCCAAGCGACCGCGGCGATGAACGACGCCCCGGCGGTGCTTTTCAAGCCTCAGCCGGCAATTCGGGCGGCGGCGGGCGGACGCGGCGGCCGCAATACCAGCCTGGCCGCGGCGACGGACATGGATCCGGTGGAGGTCGCCTCCGCCGACGGGCCGATGACGGGCGCGGAGATTGATTACTACCTCAAGTCCGACACCGGTCCGGTGTCGCTCGACATCCTCGATGCCGCGGGCAAAGTGGTGCGGCATTACTCCAGCACCGACCGGGTACGCCGGCAGGATCCGCGCACCATGGACACGCCGGCGGTGTGGGCGGCGATCACGCCCATCCTGAGCGCCGGGCCGGGCATGCACCGCTGGAGCTGGGATGTGCGCGAGGTTGCTCCGGGCGCCGCCCCGGCTCCGGCCGGCCGGGGCGCCGGTCGCGGTGGAGCCGGAGGCGGGCGCACGGCCGCCCCGGGAGTATACACGGTGCGCCTGACCGCGGGCGGAACAAGCTACACGCAGCCGATTACCGTTACGATGCCGCCCGGCACAACCTTCTCAGCGGCAGCCGAAGCCGCCCAGTTGCGGCTCTCCGGCGAGATTACCGCCGAGCAGACCAGATTGGCGGCGGCGCGGCGCGAGGTGGGTCAGTTGCGTTCGCAGCTCGCCCGGCTGCAGTCCCAAGCCTCCGGCAACGCCGCAGTCGCGGGCGCGATCCGCGCGCTGGACCAGAAAGCACACGATCTCGAGGGTTTCGCCGCGGAGCCGCCCAACCCGGATGCCTCCAACGAAGGCGACGCCGTTCCCGCGCCCGCCAGCCTGACCGGTCTGGGCGCCATCCTCGGCGGCCTCTCCGGCGCGGCACAGGCCGGCAACGATGCGCCCGATGCAACCGCTCTATCCGGGTTTGCCAAGGCCAAAGTCATGGTGGATCATGAATTGTCCGCCTGGAACCAGCTCAAGTCTCAGGACCTGGCGCAACTCAATGTCCAGCTGAAGCAGGCTAACCTGACGCCGATCGAGCTCGCCGCGGCTGTTCCCGGGCGCGGTAGGAGCCGTGGTGGATCACGCTAATTGAGCGGTCGCCTGCAAACGGCGCGTCGCGGCCGGTGCATCCAACCCAGCTGGGAGGCACCGGCATGAGACGAGGGACGCGACAGGAGATCCGGCCAGCACTGATGTGGCTGGCCGCGGGTGTGGTGGTGGGCACCGCCGTGGGGTGGATGACGGCGCCCCGACGCGGGGATTGGCTGCGCAATCAGATCCGGCAAAAGCTGATTCACTGGCAGCGCATCGGCCGCCGCCGCTTGGAACGCGACAGCCGCGACCTGGAGAACCGTGTGCGCGGCAGTGTCGCCGAGGTGCGCGAGGCTTGGTCCGGCCGCCCACACTATGTGGACGCGAACACGCTGGTGGATCAGGTGCATAGCCAGATTGGCCGGGAATTCGGGCACCTGCTCGAACATGTGAACCTGAACGCGGTGGACCATACGCTCTATCTCCATGGTTACCTGGAATCTGAAGCTGATCACCGCGCCTTGGTGCGCGCCATCGCCGCGGTGGATGGGGTCTGCGAGGTCGACGACAGCGAGTTGCGTGTGGGTTCCCACCGCCATCATGCCTGAGGGCGGAATCCCACCAAAGGAGCAGTGGCGCCGCTTGCCAGCCGGTCCAACCTAGGCCATGATGCGACTATGCTCAAGGAGTTCCGGCAATTTATCTTCAAGGGCAACGTCGTAGACTTGGCCGTGGCGGTGGTTATCGGCGCCGCGTTTGGCGCTGTGGTGACGTCGTTCACCACCAATCTGCTGAACCCGCTCATCGCGGCGATCGTCGGGAAGCCAGATTTTTCCGCCTACAGCCTCGTTCTGCGTGGCAGCAAGATTCAGTACGGGCTCTTCCTGAACGCGCTGATCGCCTTCGTCCTGATCGCCGCCGCGGTGTATTTCTTCGTCGTCGCCCCGATGGCGGCGCTGCTACGGCGCTTGCACGGCGCCGAAGCAGCAACTCCGCCGGTCACCAAGAAATGTCCGGAGTGTTTGAGTGACGTACCTATCGCCGCCCGCCGCTGCGCCTACTGCTGCGTCCTGCTCAGCGCGAATGCCACGGACTGAAAGCTATATCCAGGCGCGCAGCAACCATAGCGCCAGCGCGGCAAAGAGTCCGGCCACGATATCGTCGGTCATGATGCCCCAGCCCGCGGGCAGCCGCTCGGCGATGTTCGCCGGAAAGGGCTTGGCGATATCGAAGAGCCGGAACAGCAGAAAGCCGCCGATCGCCAGCGCCGGGCTGACCGGGGCGACCCAGAGGAACGTCAATAGCTGCCCCGCGAGTTCATCCACCACCACGTTGCGGGGGTCCTGTGTGTTCAGAACGCGTTCCGAGGTGGTCGCGGTAAAGCCGCCGGCGAGGTAGAGGACCGCGGTTACCGCCAGGACTACCGCCGCCGATGGCGGCCGGAGCCAGCACAGCCCGGCCACCGCCGCCGAAGCGCAAGTGGCCGGTACCCACGGAATGAAACCGATCGGACCGCCGATCGAGATTACGTGCTGGAGTTTTTCCCAGGCGGTGGCGTGGCGCGGGAATGCGGTCGCCACCAGAATCGAGTAGGACTTGGCCATGCCCGCGTCTACCGCGATCGGCGCCGCACCGGTACCAGGGCCTCGCGGGCATGCTCGAAGTCGAGGCCGCGCCCGACCAGGTCGCGCTGCACGAAATCCACGAACTCCTGCATCTGTCTCTGCATGTGCTGCATCTTTTCGCGGAGGCCCAGAATGATCTCCACCCCGGCCAGGTTGACGCCCATGTCGCGGGTGAGGGAGAGGATGACCTCCAGGCGCTGCAGATCCTCGTCGGTATACAGGCGGGTGTTGCCCTCGGTGCGCGAAGGCTTGAGTAGGCCCTCGCGCTCGTAGAGCCGCAGGGTCTGGGGATGAATCGCGTACTGCTCGGCCACCGCCGAGATCATGTAGGCGGCACGGCCTTTTTTCCGTACCATAGCGTTACCTCAGGTTTGCGCCTGCCGCAATACGGACTCGCGCGCATCCTCGGGATTGAGGCGCGCCAATTCGCGTAACAACTCCTTGCTGCGTTCGTCGGTCACCTTGGGCACGACGACCTGAACCTCGACGTACTCATCGCCGCGGATGCCATCGTGCTGGGCGGACACCACGCCGCGCTCGCGCATGCGGAACTTCTGCCCCGACTGCGTGCCGGGGGGAATGTTGAGCAGCGCCTTACCGTCAATGGTGGGCACCCCCACCTTGGCGCCGAGCGCCGCCTCGGTGAGGCTGAGCGGCACCTTGACGTGGATGTCGTCCCCCTCGCGCACAAAAAGCGGGTGAGGTTGAATGTGGATGATGACGTAGAGGTCGCCGCTGGAATCGGCTCCCCAGTTACCCTTGCCGGCGATGCGCAAGCGGGCGCCTTCGCGGGTGCCGGGCTTGAGCCGCACCTCCAAGGTCTCCGGCGTCTGCACACGGCCCTGGCCATGGCAGCGGGGGCAAGAGGCGCCCACCTTGCCGCTGCCGCCGCAGGCTCCGCAGCGCAGGTTGAACTTCATGCCGCTGACCGTCTGCGAGACTTGGCCCTTGCCGCCGCACTCCGGGCAGGTACCGCCCCGGCCGCCGCTTCCCGTGCCACTGCACTGGGGGCAACGGTCTTGGCGGGGCACATTCAGCCGCAGCACGGTGCCGCGGATGGCGTCCCAGAACCCCACGGTCGCCTGAAACTCCAGATCCCCGCCCACCGCCTCGATCGAGGCGGTCTGGCGGTTGAAGACGCTGGAAAAGATGTCGCGAAAGCTACCCCCGCCCCCGCGGCGGCTGGCGCTGCCGCCGCCGCCCCCGAGGTCGGAGAAATCAAAGCCGGAAAAGTCGAAGCCGGGCGGCGGCGGCGCCGCGCCCCGGCGGGCGCCGGGCTCGGGTCCGGGCCCGCCGAATCCCTCCGCGCCGTGTTGAAACGCTTGATCGGAGTAGAAGCCGGCGCGGTCGTAGAACTCCCGCTTCTTGGGCTCGCTTAGGACGTCGTAGGCCTCCTGAACGTCCTTGAACTTATCCTCGGCCGCCTTGTTGTTGGGATTGACGTCGGGATGCAGCTTGCGGGCCAAGCGCCGGTAGGCTTTGCGGATCTCATCCGCGGAAGCCGTGCGTTTGACCCCGAGCAGTTGGTAATAATCTTTGGTGGCAGTGGCCATGATGGAGAAGGAGTTGGAGACAGTTTACTCGCACCGCCCCCAACTCCCAAACGGCGAATGTCCCGCGCTACTTCTTATCGCCCTCCGCGTCGACATACTCGGCGTCGATCACATCGCCCTGCTTGGCCTGACCGTCGCCCTCGCCGCCCGGCGGGGGCGTGGTCTCGCCGCCGGTGGACGACTGAGCGCTGGCGTTTTTGTACATGGCTTCGGCCAGCTTGTGGGTGGAGGCGGTCAACTGGTCGCGGGCCGCGTTCATGGCCGCCACGTCGCTGCCCTCCAGCGCCTTGCGCGCCTCCGCCAATCCCGCCTCGACCGCGCCCGCATCCTCGGCGGAGACCTTGTCCCGGTTCTCCTTGAGCATTTTGTCGGTGTTGTACACCAGGCTGTCGAGCTGGTTGCGCGCCTCGACCTCCTCCCGGCGCCGCTTGTCCTCGTCGGCATGCGCCTCGGCATCCTTGGTCATGCGGTCAATCTCATCCTTGGAGAGGCCGCTGGAGCTGGTGATGGTGATCTTCTGTTCCTTCTTGGTGCCGAGGTCCTTGGCGCTGACGTTGACGATGCCGTTGGCGTCGATGTCGAAGGTCACCTCGATCTGCGGTATCCCGCGCGGGGCGGAGGGAATGCCCACCAAGTGGAACTTGCCCAAGGTGCGGTTCTGGGCCGCCATGGGGCGCTCCCCCTGGAGAACGTGCACCTCCACCGAAGTCTGGTTGTCGGCGGCGGTGGAGTACACCTCGCTCTTGCGGGTGGGGATGGTGGTATTGCGCGGAATGAGAACGGAACTCACGCCGCCCAGCGTCTCGATGCCCAGCGAGAGCGGGGTGACGTCCAGCAGCAGCAGATCCTTGACCTCGCCCGCCAGCACACCGGCCTGCACGGCCGCGCCCACCGCCACCACCTCGTCCGGGTTCACGCCCTTGTGGGGCTCCTTCTTGAAGAGTTCGCGGACGATTTGTTGGACGCGCGGAATGCGGGTCGAACCGCCCACCAGCACGACTTCGTCGATCTTGTCGGCGGTCACGCCGGCATCCTCCAGCGCCTTCTTGCAAGGCGTGACGGAGCGCTGCAAAATGTCCTCCACCATGCGCTCGAACTGCGGCCGGGTCAGCTTCTCCAGCAGGTGCTTGGGGCCGCTGGCGTCGGCGGTGATGAAGGGCAGGTTGATCTCGGTCTCATTGGTGGTCGAGAGCTCCATCTTGGCCTTCTCGGCCGCGTCCTTCAGGCGCTGCAGCGCCATCTCGTTGCCGCGGGCGCGCAGATCCAGGCCTTCCTTTTTCTTGAACTCGTCCACCAGCCAGTCCACCAGGCGCTGGTCAATATTGTCGCCGCCGAGGTGCGTGTCGCCGTTGGTGGACTTCACCTCGACCACGCCTTCGCCCACTTCGAGGATCGAAATATCGAAGGTGCCGCCGCCGAAGTCGTAAATGGCGATGGTTTCTTCCTTTTTTTTGTCCAAGCCGTAGGCCAGCGCGGCCGCCGTGGGCTCGTTGACGATTCTCTTGACATCCAAGCCGGCGATGCGGCCGGCGTCCTTGGTGGCTTGGCGCTGGGCGTCGTTAAAATAAGCGGGCACCGTAATGACCGCTTCATTCACCTTCTCGCCCAGGTAGTCCTCGGCCGCCTGCTTCAGCTTTTGCAGAATAAACGCCGAAACCTCGGGTGGAGTGTAGCTCTTGCCCTGGACCTCCACCACAACATGGTCCCCCTGCTGCTTGACCTTGTAGGGGACCATCTTCATCTCTTCACTGACCTCGTCGAAGCGGCGGCCCATGAAGCGCTTGATCGAGTAGATCGTGCCCTCGGGATTGGTAATCGCCTGCCGTTTGGCAACTTGGCCAACCAGGCGCTCGCCGCTCTTGGTAAAGGCCACAATGGACGGCGTGGTGCGGCCGCCTTCGGAGTTGGCGATCACTTTCGGTTCGCCGTTCTCCATTACCGCGACGCAGCTGTTGGTGGTGCCGAGATCAATGCCGATAATTTTTGCCATGGGTATTCCCTAAATGGTTGGGCTTCGTTATTTAGAATAGCTGCATGAGCGATGGGTTGTCAATGGAAATATTAGTGCATCGCCATCACATTTTATGCGAGATTCGAGTGGTAAACCTTTAAACAACAACAGTTTCCCGGTACTCGCCAAATTCCCGCCGCATCGTGTCGGCGATCTCGCCCACGGTGGCACAGGCCTCCACGGCCTGAACGATGGCGGGTACTAAATTGTCATCGCCGGCGGCTTGGGCGGCGAGCTGGTCGAGCGCCGCCTGCCACCGGCCGGGATCGCGGCGGGTGCGCAGCTCGCGCAATCGCTCGCATTGCCGGGCCTCGACCTCGGCGGCGATGCGCAGCACGGGGGTTGCTGTCGCCTCTTCCTGCTGGAAACGGCTCACCCCTACTACCACTGCCTGTCCCTGCTCCAACCGCTGCTGGAACTCGTAGGCCGCGTTCTGGATTTCGCGCTGCACATAGCCACTCTCGATGGCGTGCAGCATGCCTTGCAGCGGGCCGCCCCACGACTCGATCTTGGTCAGGTATGCCTCGGCCTCAAGTTCAAGCTGATTGGTGAGCGACTCGACGTAGTACGACCCCGCCAGCGGGTCTACGATCTCCGCCACCCCGGTTTCGTGAGCCAGAACCTGTTGGGTGCGGAGCGCCAGTTGTGCCGCGGACTCGGTGGGGAGGCCGAGCGCCTCGTCAAAGGCATTGGTGTGGAGCGACTGCGTCCCGCCCAGCACGCCGGCCAGCGCCTGGTAGGCGGTGCGGACCACGTTCACTTGCGGCTGCTGCGCGGTCAGGGTCGAGCCCGCCGTCTGGGTGTGGAAACGCAACATCCACGAACGCGCGTCCCGCGCGCCAAAGCGCTCCCGCATGCGGCGAGCCCACATGCGGCGGGCGGCGCGGAACTTGGCGGCTTCCTCGAACAGGTTGTTGTGGGCGTTAAAGAAAAACGACAGCCGCGGGGCGAACTGGTCGAGAGCGAGTCCCCGCTCCAGCGCCGCCTGCACGTAGGCGCAGCCGTTGCCGAGCGTGAAGGCGATCTCCTGCGCCGCCGTGCAGCCCGCTTCGCGCATGTGGTAGCCGGAGATGGAGATGGTGTTCCAGTTGGGCAGCTCGCGCGTGCCGTACTCGAAGATGTCGGTGACCAGGCGCAGACCGGCGCGCACCGGGTAGATGTAGGTTCCCCGGGCAATGTACTCCTTGAGAATGTCGTTCTGCACCGTGCCCTGCAGCTTGCGCGGATCCGCTCCCTGGCGTTTGGCCACCGCCACGTAGAGCGCCAGCAGCGTGGCCGCGGTGGCGTTGATGGTCATCGAGCTGGAAATGGTTTCGAGCGGCAGTTCCCGGAACAGGCGCTCCATGTCCTCGATCGAAGCGATCGCCACCCCCACCCGGCCCACCTCGCCGCGTGCCAAGGGGGCATCGCTGTCGAGGCCGATCTGGGTGGGAAGATCGAAGGCGACCGACAGGCCGGTCGTCCCCTGGCTCAACAAGTACCGGTAGCGGCGGTTGGACTCTTCGGCGTCGGCAAAACCGGCGTACTGGCGCATGGTCCAAAGCCGTCCGCGGTACATGTCGGCGCGGACGCCGCGGGTATACGGATAGGATCCGGGCGCGCCCAGTTCGCGATCGTAATCGAAGCCGGCGAGGTCGGCGGGGGTGTAGGCGGACTTGGAAATGGGCTTCATGGGCGGTGCCCGGCGCGCAACAGGTTGCTGACGCCAAAGTAGAGGAACAAGAGCCCCAGCCCCAGCTCAACTCCGGCGAGGGGAGGCAGCGAGGTCAGGTTGGCGCCGGGACGCGCATGGGGGTGGGCGTTCCACCAGCCGCTCAAGCCGGCCGAACCAAAGGCGAGGGCAAAGACCAGGAAGGCCACCCCGCTCAACTGCAGGCCCAGGCGATGCAGCGCGCGGCCCAGGCTGCGGCCCAGAGCCGCCCTGCCGCGCGCCAGCGATTTCCGCCAAACGCCGTTTCCGGCGCGCACGCTTGCGTCTGCCGGCCGCCGTCCTTGCAGCAGCGTGGCTGCGGCGCGGCCTAGGCGGGCGCCCGGGGTTGTCGGTGCGGGCATGCGGCGTTACGCCGGATCGGGCAGGCCGTGGCGGCGGAGCAGGGAGGGGAGGTTGATGGAGAATGCCGAGCGCGGCATCACCATGTCGCAGCCCGCCTCCTGGGCCTTCTGCTTCAGGTCGGCCTGCAAATGGCTGAGGAACCCGATCAGGGCGGTCTTTTTCAATTGCGGATTGTGGCGGATCTTGCCGATGGTGGCGAGGGGTTTCAGCGCGTTGCTGTTGAGATCGAGAATGATCAGCGACGGCGGCTCCTCCACCTTGGCCAGCAACTCGCGATCGTTCTTGGCGAGATCGATGGTTACCTTGAGCTGGCGGGCGGTTTCCTGGATTTTGGCCAGAAAAAACATGTCGTCCACCGCCACCAGAATGCGCTTCGCGGGCGCGCTGACTGCGCCTTCGCCCACCGCGGCAGCCACGGGTGTATTTGTTGTCACAAGCACAAACCTCGTCGGCGGATGCACCCCGCCGCATCGGAATTCAGGTTTCAGATCAAGGCCGCCGGAGAGCGGTGAAGCCCCAGAAAGGGGATCGCTTCACCCAAAGACGCTTCCATCTCCGGACCGGGCCGATACAGTCATCATAGCGCATTTATGGGTGCGGGCCCCAGCGGGGCGCCGCCGTGCCTTCCGCCGCGCCCGTCTGCCGCTTTAGCTTGGCGGAAATAGGGCTTTCAGCTGGGCAAACAGGCTCGCCATCTCCACCGCGGCCTGGGCCGCCTCCCAGCCCTTATTGCCGGCCTTCAGCCCGGCCCGCTGCACCGCCTCCTCCAGCGTGTTGCACGTCAGGACACCGAACGCATGCGGGATGCCAGTTTCGAGCGCCGCCTGGCCAATCCCTCGCGTCACTTCGCGGCTGATGTAGTCGAAATGCGGGGTCTCGCCCCGCAAAATCAGTCCCAGACACACTACTGCGTCAAACTGCCCGGATTCCGCCGCGTTACGCGCCGCGGCCGGCAGTTCGAACGCGCCCGGCACCTCAATCACCGATACCGCCCCGGGCGCCGCGCCCATCCGCGCCAAAGCATCGAGCGCGCTGGCCAACAGGCGGCGGGTAATGAACTCGTTGAAGCGGCTATAGACCACCGCAAAACGATAAGGGGCGGCGGTGAGCCGGCCCGCGACCCGGTCCGCCGGGCTTGCCGCTTCCGTCACCGGCCCTCAAAGCGCGGCGCGCGCTTCTCCAGGAAGGCCTGTGTGCCCTCTTTCATGTCGTGGGTGGCGCAGCTCAGGGCGAACAGGCTGGCCTCGAGTGCCAGACCCTGTTCCAGGCTCATCTCCACGCCTTCGCGCACGGCCTGCAAACAGTAGCGCACCGCGAGCGGAGCGTTCGCCGCGATGCGGCCGGCGAGCGCGGCCGCGGTTGCGCGCAACTCGTCCGCGGGCACCACTTGATTGACCAGGCCCAGGCGCAGCGCCTCGGAGGCCGGGATCGGTTCGCCGCCGAGGATCATCTGCAACGCCGGTCCGGCTCCGATCAGGCGCGCCAGCCGCTGCGTGCCCCCGTAGCCGGGGATCAACCCCAATTTCACTTCGGGCTGACCCAACTTGGCGTTCTCGCTCGCCAAGCGCAGCGTGCAGCTCATCGCGAGCTCCAGTCCGCCGCCCAGCGCAAAACCATTGATGGCCGCGATCACCGGGATGGGAAAGCGCTCCAGTGCCAGGAACAGGCGGTTGCCGTGCTGGCTGAAGGCGTGCGCCGCCGCCACGTCCAGCGCCGCAATCTCGGCGATGTCGGCGCCGGCGACAAAAGCCTTCTCGCCCGCTCCGGTGAGGATCGCCGCCCGCACTTCGGATCTACCGCGCAACCCTTCCAACACGCTGGTGAGCTGCCCGATCACTTCCAGGTTGAGCGCGTTCAGTTTTGCCGGCCGGTCAATCGTGATCCAGGCCAAAGGCGCATCGATTTCGAGGCGGACAACTTGCGGTGGTTCCATCTGGCGTGCGGCTCCGAAGGCCTCATTTTAGCAGCATAGTATCCTTAAGATTCGCCCGCTTCCCGCTCCATGGACCGCCGTTTCATCCGCAACTTCTCGATCGTGGCCCACATTGACCACGGCAAGAGCACCCTCGCCGACCGCCTGCTGGAGGCGACCGGGGCGCTCACCGCGCGCGAAATGCAGAAGCAGGTGCTCGACAGCATGGACCTGGAGCGCGAGCGCGGCATCACCATCAAGGCCCACGCCGTGCGCCTCGCCTACCGCGCCCTGGACGGCAACGACTACCAGCTCAATTTGATCGACACCCCGGGCCACGTCGACTTCTCCTACGAGGTCTCGCGCAGCCTGGCCGCCTGCGAGGGCGCGCTGCTGGTGGTGGACGCCGCTCAGGGAGTCGAAGCCCAGACCGTGGCCAACGCCTACCTTGCCGTCAACCAGCACCTGGAGGTGATCCCGGTCATCAACAAGGTGGATCTGCCCAGCGCCGAGCCGGAGCGGATCAAGGAACAGATCGAGAGCGTCATTGGACTCGACGCCTCCGACGCCGTGCTGGCCTCGGCCAAAACCGGTCTCGGCACCGAGGCGGTGCTGGAAGCGATCGTGCGCCGCGTCCCGCCGCCCTCCGGCCTGCCCGAGGCGCCGCTGCAGGCACTGCTGTTCGACTCCTGGTTCGACCCCTACCGCGGCGTCATCATCCTGGTGCGCGTGATGCAGGGCACGCTGCGGGTGGGACAGAAGATCCGGCTGATGTCCAATGGCGAGCGCTACGCGGTAGAGACGCTGGCGGTGCGGACGCCCAAGACCGTCCCGGTCGAGACCCTGGCGGCGGGCGAGGTCGGCCTGATCGTGGCCAATATCAAGCGCGTGGCCGACGCCAAGATCGGCGATACCATCACCGACGATGAGGCGCCCGCCGCCGCACCGCTGCCCGGCTTCGAGGAGATCAAGCCCATGGTCTTCGCCGGGCTGTATCCCATCGAGAGCGACCAGCATACGGCGTTGCGCGACGCTCTGGAAAAGCTTCGCTTGAACGATTCCTCGTTCTTCTTCGAGCCCGAGAACTCCGCCGCCCTCGGCTTCGGCTTCCGCTGCGGCTTCCTCGGTCTGCTGCACATGGAAATCGTGCAGGAGCGGCTGGAGCGCGAGTTCAACCTGGACCTGATTGTCACCGCCCCGGGCGTGCGCTACCAGGTGTTGCGCCGCGACGGTGTGATGGTCGAGGTCAACAACCCCGAAAAGCTGCCGCCGCCGGGCGAAATCGAGCGCATCGAGGAGCCCATCATCACCGCCACCATCATCGCCAACGAGGAGGCGCTGGGCGGCATCCTCAAGCTCTGCGAGGACAAGCGCGGCGTGCAGAAGGGTTTTGATTACGTCGGTCCGCAGCGCGTCATGCTGACCTATGAGCTGCCCTTGAACGAGGTGGTGCTCGACTTTTACGACCGGCTCAAGACCGTCTCGCGCGGCTACGCTTCGCTCGACTATCACCTCGACGGCTACCGCGCCAGCGACCTGGTCAAGCTGGACGTGCTGGTGGCGGGCGATCCGGTGGATGCGCTCTCCATGATCCTGCACCGCGACATGTCGTTCGAGCGCGGCAAGGCGCTGGCGGCCAAGATGAAGGAACTCATCCCGCGCCAGCAGTTCGAGGTCCCCATCCAGGCCGCGATCGGGGGCAAGATCATCGCGCGTGAAACGGTGCGCGCGATTCGGAAGGACGTGCTCGCCAAGTGCTACGGCGGCGATATCAGCCGCAAACGCAAGCTGCTGGAAAAGCAGAAGGAAGGCAAAAAGCGCCTCAAACGCCTGGGTCGGGTGGAAATCCCCCAGGACGCCTTCCTGGCCGTACTCAAAGTCGAGCAGTAGGCTTAGAGCGCGGCCCGCGCCACACGCGCGTCGTAAGTGGCCGGCGCAATCTCGACTCCCGCCGCCCGCGGGCGGTCCGCGGCCGCCGCCTCGCAGGGCCGCTTTGGCCCTCAGGCTGCATGGAACCAAGCAGCCGGCGGGAGTTCGCTTAGAAACTCCTAATGCCGGGCTGGGTTGCCATGGCTACTTCGCTCGAACGCCACGACGTCCGCCTCGACTTTATTCGCTCCCTGCCGCCTGGTGCGGCCGTGCTCGACGCCGGCTGCGGGGCCTTCAAGACGCTGCTGCGCCTCCAAGCCGCCCGCCCCGACCTGCGTTTTTTCGGCCTCGATCAGCTGGATGTAGCCGGTCAGTGCCCGAAGGGCGTCACGTTCGCGCAACTAAACTTTGAGACGCAGGCGTTTCCCTTCGCCGACGGTCAATTCGACGCCATCTTCTTTTGCCATGTTCTGGAACACCTCGCCAACCGCATGAACGTGTTGGGCGAGTTCGCCCGCGTGCTCAAGCCCGGCGGGCGCATCTATATTGAGGGGCCGAGCACGCGGGCGCTATGGCTGCCTTCCTTCTCGTTCGTTCCGTCGCGCGATCCCGCCAATGCCATCGGCGACGACCTCAACTTCTTCGACAATTTCACCCACGTGCGGCCACTCAGCCGCCGCGGTCTCCACATGTTCCTGCAAATGGCCGGCTGCGCCCAAGTGCGCACCGGCTACGTGCGCCATCTCCGCAAGGTGTTGGCCGCTCCTTTCCTGTTGCTGAGCGGCCTGCTGCTGCGGCGTCGGCGCTGGGTCTGCGTGGCGGTCTGGGAGTTGTTTGGCTGGAGCGTGTTTGCGGTCGGCCAGAAGGCCTGACGCCATGGCGGAAGCGGCCCCGGAACTCGAGACCGTCCCCTGCCTGGTGCTCGCCGGTGGCGCGGGCACGCGCCTGCGTCCGGCCATCGGCGAGGCCGCCAAGCCTTTGGCTTCGGTCGGCGGGCGTCCGTTTCTGGACTATTTGCTGGAGTGGTTGGGCGCGCAAGGCGTGCGCCGCATCGTGCTCGGCCTCGGCTATCGCGCCGAAGAATTTCAGCGCCGCTATGGCGATGGGCGCGCGCTGGGGTTGGCAATCTCTTATTCCCTGGAGCGGGAGCCGCAGGGCACCTGGGGTGCCATCCGCTTCGCCCGCCAACAGTTGGCCGGTGGCAGCGTTTTCCTTGCCTGCAATGGCGACTCCTGGCTACCGGTCAACCTGCGCGACTTGCTTGTCCATCACGTCCGCCGCGGCGCCCTGGCCACGCTGGCGCTGGCGCAGGTCGCGGATACCGGACGATTCGGCCGTGTCCAAGTCGATGGGCAAGCTCGTGTCACCGGCTTTCATGAAAAGGATCGAGGTGGCCCGGGATGGATCAACGGCGGCGTCTATGCCCTTGCCCCGGCTGCGTTCGGTTTGGCCCCGCCGATGGCTGCTTCTTTGGAACGCGATGTCTTGCCCCACTGGCTGGCCGGCGGCGGCGTCCACGCTCTCCCCACCCCCGGCACCTTTTTGGATATCGGCACCCCCGAGGATTACCGCCGCCTGGTGGCGGGCGCCACCCGGTGGAAGCGTGAGTTGCGAGAGGCGCGAGGAGGTACCGCATGCTAATTCGAGCCAAGGCCCCGCTACGGCTGGGCTTCGCCGGCGGCGGCACCGACGTGCCGCCGTTTCCCGACTTTGAGGGTGGCTGCGTCCTCAGCGCCACGATCAACATGTATGCCTTCGGCACGCTCTGCCCGCTGTCCGACGGCACCATCCACTTGCGCTCGGCCGACCTGGGACTCGCGCTCGAGTACAGCAAGGACCATCCCCTCGCCTACGACGGCCGGCTCGACCTCGCCAAGGCCGCCATCCGGGAAATGGGCGGCGCCGACTGTGGCGGCTTTGATATTTTTCTCCACTCCGACGCACGCCCGGGTTCGGGGCTTGGTTCCTCCTCCAGCCTGATGGTGGCGGTGATGGGGCTACTCAAGGAGTGGCGCCGCCTGGTTGTTGACGATTACGAACTGGCCCAACTGGCCTACCGCCTGGAGCGCCAGGAGTTAGGGATTCCGGGCGGCATGCAGGACCAGTACGCCGCCGCCTTCGGGGGCTGGAATTTCATCGAGTTTGCCGGCGCGGGCCGGGTCATGGTCAACCCTTTGCGGCTGCCCATGGAAGTGCTGAACGAGCTCGAGCACAACCTGATCCTCTGTTTCACCGGCGACACGCGAGTCTCGGGCGGCATCATCGCCGACCAGGTGGGCCGCTATCAGCGCGGCGAGGCCGGCAACTTGCAAGGCCTGCGCCGGCAAAAGGAACTCGCCATCGAGATGAAAAACCTGCTGCTGCGACGGCAATTGAACGAGTTCGGCGCGCTGCTGCACGAGGCCTGGGAGTACAAGAAACGGATCTCGCCCCAGATCACCACCGGCCGGGTGGATGAGCTCTACCAAGCCGCGCGCCGGGCTGGCGCGCTCGGCGGCAAACTCAACGGCGCCGGCGGCGGCGGGTTCATGATGTTTTACTGCGACTTCGAGCGGCGTCTGGAGGTGGAGCGGGCATTGCGCGAGCGCGGTTGCGTGATCCGCGAGTTCGCCTTCGAGCCGCGCGGGCTGCAAACCTGGCGCGCCGCCGACCCGGTGGTCCTGCCGCCACCCGCGCTGGCCGCCGCGCAGGTGGCGGCGCCATGACCGCCCCGAGCCCGGCCGGCATAGTTTTCCGCGCCGCGGTGTACGGCGGCAGCGGCTATGCCGACGGCAACTTGGATATTCTGTCCGGCCTGGAAGCGGCTGGCCTGCCGCTGCAACTTGTTCCCATCGGTCCGCAGGAGGACCAGGAGCGGCTGCTGCCCGCCAAACGCCGCAGCGCGCTGGCCCGCCTCCAGCGCCGCCGCTACGATGTGGGCCGCAGTGTCTTGTACCAGTGTTCCCCCGCGCCCGATTTCGAAACCCAGCTCGAAGCCCGGGTTCGCATCGGCCGCACCGCTTTCGAGACCGATTCTTTGCCCGACGGGTGGACCGAACGCTGCAACGTCCTCGACCAGGTTTGGGTGCCGTCGGAGTTCAATCGCGAGACGTTCTCCCGCGCCGGGGTCGCGCCCGAACGTCTGCGCGTCATGCCGGAAGGTCTGGACACGCAACGCTTTCGGCCCGGACTGGCGCCGCTGCCGATTCCGGAACGGCGTGGGTTCAACTTCCTTTCGATCTTCGACTGGATCGATCGCAAGGGTCCCGACGTTCTGCTGCGTGCCTACGTCCAGGCGTTCCATGCCGATGACGACGTCGCCTTGATCCTCAAGATCCACAAATTTGATGATCCCCAGGCCCAGCTGGAGCAACGCCTGATGGCCTTCATCGAACGCGAGTTGGGCGTGCCGCTGGAAAAGGCGCCGCCGATCCTGGTGTTGCGCGGCCTGCTTCCCGCGGCCGAGATGCCGCGGCTCTATGCCTCCGCCGACGCATTTGTCCTGCCGAGCCGCGGCGAGGGTTGGGGGCGGCCGTACCTGGAGGCCGCGGCCACGCAGCTCCCCGTACTGGCCACGCGTTGGAGCGGCCACCTCGACTTTCTCCACGACGGCAACAGCTACCTGATTGATCTGGACGGGGTGGTGGCGGTGCCCCGCGATTCCGACCGCGAAGCCTATATCGGGCAGCGTTGGGCCGAGCCCAGCCCGGACCATTTGGCCCAGTTGATGCGCGCGGTAGTGGCGGACCGCACCGCCGCCGCGCGGCGAGCGGCCCAGGCCCGGCAAGAGATGGTCGAGCGATGGGATAGCCGCGTGCTGGCTCCTCGGTGGAGCGAGTCGTTGCGCGCGTTGTTATAGCGGTGGCTGGACTCTACGGACGACAACAGCCCTACGGCACCGGGGTGGCGCGTGGCGGTGCAAGACGCCACGGGGCGAGGCGCCGGCGCGCAGACAGGGCGTAACTTAGGGCGAGACCGCGCCGGGTGTCGTTAAAGACGCGGAGATGCGTCAGCGTGCGCGCCAAGGGGGTCCAGGAAGCCTTGAAGGGATCGTCTCCGCCCAGGAAGTCGTACTCGCGCAGGCCCTCCTCCTGCGCGTGCCGCAGGATGTGCAGCAGCATGATTTTGCCCGGGCCGAACGGTGCCCAGGCCTCGTCATACCCCACCTTCAATCCGGCCAACGAACCCGGCGCAAGCGCCCCCAGTTGAAACGCCAGCACCGCCGCGTCGAGCCGGAGCAGCATGAGCCGGAGTTGGCCAGAGGCCGCCAACTGGCGCACCAAGCGGCGATAGAACGCGGTATACACGGCGGAGTTGAGCAGCGCCGTGCCCGCCCGGCCCTTCCAGCCTTGGGCTTCGATTTGCAGGCAGGTCTCAAACGCCGCCGCCGCCGGCGCCGCGTCGCGCAACACTTCCAGCCAGAGCCGCCCGCGCTGGCGCAGCTTGCGCTCGCGCCGTTCCAACTCGCGCGACATCGCCAGACCGCACTGAGCGGCGAAGCCCGGACCGGTGCGGGAGAGCGCGACATAGCGCTGCAAGCTGCGCTCCCCGAACTGGGGCTCGAGGCCGCGGGACTGCCAGTGCCCGGCCAGACCGGTGGCGTCCTCCTCCGCGAGTCCGTCCACCTGGAGCCAGTCCCAGTCGCGGCGTTCGCGCACCAGCCGGGCCAGCTCCGCGCGCGCCGCCGCGCCATCCTCGGACCGGCAGAGCAGGCCGCGGCGTTGACTGTCGAGCGCGGCGCCGCCCCAACGCCGGCACGGGCCCCACCGGCCCTCGCGCAACGGCAGCACCCCGCTCCACTCGCCCTCGCGGTTCGTCAACACCAGCAGCCGCACTACCGTCCGCGGCGCCACGGTTTGCCACCAGGTAAACTGCCACTCCCAGCTCAGCCAGGCCGGCGCGCCCACCGTTTGCGCCAAGCGCATCCAGGGGCGGGCGGCCGACTCCCAGTCGGCCGCCGTGCGGAGTCGCCAGACTTCCGCTTGCAGACTCCGCGGCGGCTCCGCTACCGCCGCCCGGGTTTGGACTTTGGCCACCGACCACCTCCACGCCGCGGCGGTGCCGAGACGCGATCATGAGACTCCGGCCGCCAATCCAGAGTTGCTGGACCATGGGAGGAATGCCGGCCCCACACAAGCGGGGCGCGCGGCGGAGCCGCGCTGGGGCCCGCGTCAAAAGAAGCTCAGACCTGCAGCACGTCGCCCGGCTTGGCCACCACGGCGTACAACACGGGGTTGATGTAGAGGCCCAAAATGAGGCGTGAAATCATGCCGGCCACGATCACAATGGCGAACGGACGCTGTGTGTCGCTGCCAATGCCGTGCGACAACGCCGCCGGCAGCAGCCCAATGCAGGCCACCAGACCGGTGATCAGAATCGGGCGCAAGCGCAACACCGAGGCCTCCACGGTGGCGTCGGCGATGTCCTGGCCCTCCAGGCGCAGCTTGTTGATATAGGAGACCAGAATCACCGCGGTCTCCACCGACACGCCGGTTAACGCCAGCAGACCCAGCACCGAGGAGACGCTGAAGGCGGTCCCGCTCCACCATAAGGCGAGGAGCGCCCCTTCCGGTACGGTCAACACCACCCCCAGCGCGATCACGATCGGGAACTTGATGTTGCCGTAAAGCGCGAACAGGATCATGAAGATCAGCAGAATGACCAGCGGTCCCACGACCTGCAGCTGTTGCTTGGCCGCCAGGAACTCGCTATACTCTCCGCCCCAGGCCAAGTGGTAACCGTAGGGCAGGCGCACCGCGGCCCGCACCGCCTTCTGGCCGTCTTCCACCGCGTGTTGCAGATCCCGCCCCTCGATGCTGAACTGCACGCCGATATAACGCTCGTTGTTCTCGCGGTAAATGAACGATGGGCTGTCCTCTTCGGTCACCGTAGCCAGGTCCCGCACGGGAATTTGCTGGCCAGCCGGCGTCCCCACCAGCAGGTTTCCGATCGCCGGGATGCTGCTGCGGTACTGCGGCTCCATGCGCACCACCAGGTCGAAGAGCTTTTCGCCCTGTTGCACCTGGCTGACCGCGTCGCCGCCCACGCCGGCTTCGACCACCGCTTCCACGTCGGCGGCGTTGACTCCGTAGCGCGCCAGGGCCGGGCGGTTGATTTGAATCGCCACGCTGGGCTGGCCCAGCTCGCGCACCACGGTGAGCTCGGTGAAGCCCGGCACCTTGGCCAGCGTGTCGCGGATTTTGAGCGCGTTGGCTTGCAGCACGTTCAAGTCGGGGCCAAAGACCTTCACCGCGAGCGCGCTCTTCAGCCCGGTCAGCGCCTCGTCGACCGCGTCTTCCGCCGGCTGGGTGTAATTGAAGATGATTCCGGGATAGCGGTCCAGCCGATTCGAGAGATCGGCAATCAGCGCGTCCTTGGTGTGATCCGAACTCTGCTTCCAGGTGGCGTCGCCGTAGGGGCGAAGCCCGACATAGAACTCGCAGTTGAAGAACCCGGTCGAGTCGGTGCCGTCGTCCGGCCGTCCAAGTTCGCTGCCCACGTCGGTGACCTGCGGGTACGACATCAGGATCTGGCGGATCTGGGGAGCGATCTTGCTTGCCTCCTCGTAGGAGATGGTGTAAGGCATGGTGGCCCGCACCCAGAGGGCGCCTTCATCCAAGTGCGGCATGAACTCGCCGCCGATAAAGGGCGCCAACAAGAGCGAGGCGCCGAACACCAGGAGAGTGGCCATGGACACGAGCCAGGGATGGCGCAGGCACCAGCGTACCTGGCCCCGGTACCAGCCCTTCATCCACTCCAGCGGACGGTTGACGGTGGCGCGGATGCCATGCTTGAACCAGTACGAGCTCAGCACCGGCACCAGAGTCAGCGTGATGAGCAGCGAACCCACCAGCGCCAACCCCATGGTGTCGGCCATCGGACGGAAGAGCTTGCCGCTGGCGCCGCTGAGCGCGTAGATCGGCAAATAGGCGGCGATCATCACCGCTACCGAGTAGAAGATGGGCCGGTCCACATCCTTGGCCGCGCCCACGATCAACTCGAACAAGTCGTACTGCTGTCCGCGCCGCTCCTCCAGTTCGCGGTAGATGTTCTCCATCATCACCACGGTGCCGTCGATGATGATGCCGAAATCGATCGCCCCGATGGAGAGCAGGTTGGCGGGGATGCCCCAGGCATGCAGGAAGATAAAGCTGAACAGCAGCGCCAGTGGGATGGTCAGCGCCACGATCACCGCCGCCCGCACGCTCACCAGGAGCAGAATGAGCACCACCAGCACCAGCGTGATGCCGCGCAGCAGGTTGCCCTCGACCGTGTCGGTGGTAAGCTGCACCAAGCCGCTGCGGTCGTAGTAGGGATGAATTTTGACGTCGGGCGGCAGTTCGCGGTTCAGCGCCGCCGTCTTGGCCTCCACGTCCTTCAGTACCGGTCCCGCCTGCGCGCCGGTCAGCAGCAGGATGACGCCTTCGACCGCGTCGTTGTTATGATCGAAGCCGAACTCGCCCAGCCGGGGCGCGTGCCCGATGGTGATTTGAGCCACATCGTGCACGAACACCGGGGCGCCATTGACGCTGGCGACGACGATGTCGCCGATGTCCTGGGTATCTTTGACCAGGCCCAGGGCGCGGACATAGTAGAACTGCCCACCTTGGGAGTAAAAGCCGCCCCCGGTGTTGCCGTTGTTGGCGCTCAACGCCGCCATGACCTGCGGCACGGTGACGTGGTAGTTGTAGAGCTTGGCCGGGTCGAGCAGCACCTGATACTGCATCACCGTGCCGCCGAAGCCGGAGTCGTCGGCCACCCCGGGGATGGATTTGTAGGCGCGCTCCAGCGTCCAGGTCTCGATCGTCTTCAGATCCTGCGGGCTGCGGTCCGGGCTCTCCAGCACGTAGCGGTAAATCAGCCCGCTGGGGCTGGAGAGCGGCGAGAGGCTGGGCGTGACGCCGCTCGGCAGCGAGGCGTCGGCGAGGCGCTGAAAGGCTTGCTCGCGCGCGAAGTAGTTGTCGGTTGCGTCCTCAAAGGTGAGGGTGACGTCGCTCAGGCCGTAGAGCGAGATCGAGCGCATGTAGACCAGCCCCGGAGTGCCGTTCATGGCCAGTTCCAGGGGGAGCGTGATCAGCCGCTCCACCTCCTGCGAGCCGTGCCCCGGCCACTGGGTAATGATCTCCACCAGCGGTGGCGAGAGATCGGGGTAGGCGTCCACCGGCATGCGCTGGAAGGAGATCGTGCCCGAGATCACCAGCAGCACCATCAGGATCAGCACCAGGAAGCGCTGCCGCAGGGCGAATTGAACGATGCGATGGATCATCTCGATCTCGGCGTCAACGCGCGGCTACTGCTGGAACGAATTGGCGAATTGCAGAAACAGGCTGCCGTTGCCCACGACCGGCTCGCCCGCCTGCAAGCCGCTGGTGATTTGGGTGAAGCCGTTTTGCGAATCCCCCAGCGCCACTGTGCGGCGCACGAACTGGTTGTGGTAGTCTTTCGCCTGGACGTAGACGAAGGGCACGTTCTGGTCGTCGCGCAGCACCGCCGCATCGGGCACCACGATGATGTTGCGCTGGCTGCCGGCGGCGATGTTGGCGGTCACGTACATCTGCTTTTTCAGCTCGCCGCGCGGGTTGGCGGTTTCGATCCGGGCCTGCAGCGTGCGCGAATTGGGGTCGAGTGCGGGACTGATGAATTGAATGCGGCCGTGGAAGGTTTCCGGGTAGGCGTCGGTGGTGATGTTGACCGCATCCCCGACGTGCACGTAGGCCAGGT
>DATNAC010000177.1:0-8126 GCA_035573035.1 Terriglobales bacterium | reverse complement strand
GCGGGTCAATAGTGAACAACACCTGTCCTTTGTGGACGGTATCGCCCTGCTTGAACCCCACGGTTTGCAACTGCCCGCCCACCAACGACTTGACCGACACGGTGGCCACGGTCTGCACCGAACCAATGGCTTGCAAACGGGTCGGCACGTCCTGGGTGCTGGCATGGGCCACGGTCACCGGAACCGGGGCCAGGGCGGCGGCTTTGGGCTGGGTTTGCTTGCAGCCGCTAAGCGCGGCGCCGGAGGCCAGCGCCACTGCCACAAACGCCAAATTGCGGGGCTTAAAAACGGTCATAGGTCAGCGATCAATTGTATGCCGGATACCTTGATTTTAACCTCGTTCCCTCGCCGCGGCCGCCCATGTCAAAAACGACAAAACCGCTGGCGGCACTGCCGCCAGCGGTCGCATGGTACTGTTTCGGGCCACTGACCTGGGAACTACTTCGCGGAAAGGGCGTTGTAGGCCACCGTGAGGTGGGATTTGTAACGGTCCGCGGCGTTGTGGTGGAGCACGCCCTTCTGAATGGACTTGTCGATCTGCGATAGCGTCGGCTGAAAGAGCTCTTTGGCGGTGGCGAGATCGTTGGACTCGATCGCCCCGCGCAGCTTCTTGACGGCGGTGCGCAGGCGGCTGGCGTTGGCGCGGTTGCGGAGGGTGCGCGCGCGGGTCTCGCGTACCCGCTTCAGGGCGGAGGGGTGGTTTGCCATGGTGTTCCCTAGTATTCTATAACCAAGCGCCAGCTTGCGGCAACCGCGCGGGCGGATCCGGAGCCGGTCGTCCTTGGCCCATGAAAAAAAGCCTTGAGTTCACCCCGGGCATCGAAACCCTGTTTGGCCCCCTGGACGAAAACCTCCATTCCCTGGAACAACAACTGCGGGTCGCGATACGGCTGAGTCCCCAAGCCATTGAACTGGAGGGCGAAGCGGGCGCGGTGGCGCGCGCCGAAGCCATCCTGGCCGACTTCCAGAGCTTGCAGACCGACGGGCACCAATTCCAGAACGGCGACCTGCGCTCGCTGCTGCAGATCGTGCTGGAGGACCCCACGGCCAGCCTCGCCAGCCTGGCCAGGAGCGGCCGGCAGCGTTCGTTCGGGAAGAAGATGGTCCAGCCCAAGACCGTCAACCAGCGCAAGTACCTGGACGCCATCGAGCGGCAGGACATGGTGTTTGGCGTCGGTCCGGCCGGCACCGGCAAGACCTATCTGGCGGTGGCCATGGCGGTGACCGCGCTGGTGTCCAAACAGGTCAACCGCATCGTGCTCGCCCGGCCGGCGGTCGAGGCGGGCGAGCGTTTGGGTTTTTTGCCGGGCACGCTGCAGGAAAAAGTGGACCCCTATCTGCGCCCGCTCTACGACGCGTTGTTTGACCTGCTCGAGCCCGAGCGGGTGGAGCGGCTGCTCGAGCGCAACACCATCGAGATCGCGCCGCTGGCCTTCATGCGCGGCCGCACCCTCAACGACGCCTTCATCATCCTGGACGAGGCGCAGAATAGCACCCAGGAGCAGATGAAAATGTTCCTGACACGCATGGGCTTCCATTCCAAAGCCGTGATTACCGGCGACGTGACGCAGATCGACCTGCCGCAGGGGCGGCGCAGCGGCTTGCTGCAGGCGGTGGAGATTCTGAGCGGGGTGGACGGCATCTCCGTCGTCAACTTCGATGAGCGCGACGTGGTGCGCCACGCTCTGGTGCAGCGCATCGTGCACGCCTATCAGGAACATGAGGCCGAGCGCCAACTCTCGCTGCTGCCCGCCGACGAGCTGGCCGACAGCAGCCTGGCATGATCGAAAATCAACATCCCGGGTTGGAACCGGATCTCCCGGCGCTGCGGCGGTTTGCCCGTCAGGCCCAGCGCGCGGTTGGGCTCGCCGCGGCGCCCTCGGTGCGGCTGATGTCCGACCGCGACATCCAAGTTCTCAATCGTGAGTTCCGTGGCTTCGACAAGCCCACCGACGTGTTGTCGTTTCCCGGTTCCCGCGATTTGGCGATCTCACTCGATACCGCCCTGCGCCAGGCCCGGGTCCGCCGCCACACGCTGGCGATCGAAATCCGCATCCTGATGCTGCACGGGATGCTGCATCTAGCCGGCTACGACCATGAGGCCGACCAGGGCGAGATGCAGCACCGGGAACAGGAACTCCGCCAAAAATTGGGACTGCCTCCCGGCTTGATCGAACGCGCGCAAAGGCGCAAGATGAAGTAGGCCGCACTTATGGCAGAGGTTCTCCACGTACGCTGTCCCGACTGTGGCACCGAACTCCGGGTTGACGCTGAAACCGGCATGGTGGTCGGGCACAAGGCTCCCGCTGTCCGTCACCGCGGCGTGGATCTCGACCGCAGCCAGGATGTACTCCGCCGCCAGGAGGAGGAGCGCAACCAGCGCTTCGCCCAGTCGGTGGAGGCGGAGAAGAAGCGGGACGAGTTGTTGTCCAAGAAGTTCGACCAGAGTATGCGTCGGGTGCGGGACAATCCCAATGAACCCCGCCCCATCCGCGACGTGGATTTGGATTAGTTTTCCACTTGACTTTGCCGGCTCGCACTGTTACTCTAATGGCTCTACGGTTGCTGGTTGAGCCGTCCCACAAACTTCAGTACTTGTGACCGCCCTCCCAGCCCCGCGGTTTGTTCCGCCGCAAACATCCGCCCCGCGCGCTTGTACCCGCGCCTTGCCCTGCCGGCTGCTCTCGCCCATCTCAATCTCTCCCACCGCTAGAAATTCATGACCATCGCAGAACTGAAGGAAAAAAGTATTACCGAACTGGCTAAAGTTGCCCGCGCGCTGGAGCTTCCCGGCGCCAGCGGCATGCGCAAGCAGGACCTGATCTTCAAGATCCTGCAGGCGCAGAGCGAAAAGGAGGGCCACATCTTCGCCGAAGGCGTGCTGGAGATCCTGCCCGACGGCTACGGCTTCCTTCGCTCCCCCGATTACAACTACCTCCCCGGTCCGGACGATATTTACGTTTCGCCCTCGCAGATCCGCCGCTTCGACTTGCGCACCGGCGATACCTGTTCGGGACAGGTGCGCCCCCCCAAAGAAGGGGAAAAATATTTCGCCCTGGTCAAAATCGAGGCCATCAACTTCGAGGCCCCGGAAGAGGCGCGCAACAAGATCCTCTTCGACAATTTGACCCCGCTCTATCCCGCCGAGCGCATCAAGCTGGAAACCATTCGCGAGAATGTTTCCGGCCGCATCATGGACCTCTGCACCCCGATTGGGAAGGGCCAGCGCGGCCTGATCGTGGCGCCGCCCCGCACCGGCAAGACCATGCTGCTGCAGGCCATCGCCAACTCGATTACCGCCAATCATCCCGAGGTGGTGCTGATCGTGCTGCTGATTGACGAGCGTCCGGAAGAGGTCACCGACATGCAGCGCACGGTCAAGGGCGAGGTCATCAGCTCGACCTTTGATGAGCCCGCCAGCCGGCACGTGCAAGTGGCGGAAATGGTGATCGAGAAGGCCAAGCGCCTGGTCGAGCACAAGCGCGATGTGGTGATCCTGCTCGACTCGATCACCCGCCTGGCCCGGGCCTACAACACCGTGGTACCGCCCTCCGGCAAGGTGCTCTCGGGCGGCGTGGACTCCAATGCGCTGCAGCGTCCCAAGCGTTTTTTCGGCGCTGCCCGCAACATTGAGGAAGGCGGCTCGCTGACCATCATCGCCACCGCCCTGATCGAGACCGGCAGCCGCATGGACGACGTCATTTTCGAGGAGTTCAAGGGCACCGGCAACATGGAGATCATCCTCGACCGGAAGCTGGTGGATAAGCGCGTCTTCCCCGCCATCGACATCCAGCGCTCCGGCACCCGCAAGGAAGAGCTGCTCATCCCCAAGGACGATCTCAACCGCATCTGGGTGCTGCGCAAGGTGCTGAACCCGCTTTCGGTGACCGAGTCCATGGAGCTGCTGCGCGACCGGCTGCTCAAGGCCAAGAGCAACAGCGACTTCCTCGCCGCCATGAATGCCCAGTAAGACCACCATGCCCGTGCTGGCGGAGTTAGTACGGCGTCTGCGCGAGGAATCGGAACAGTTGCGCCAGGGCGGCGGGGCCGCCGCCATCCGGCGGCAGCACGAGAAGGCCCGCCTCACCGCCCGCGAACGTCTTGCCGCGCTGCTCGATCCCGGTTCGCCCTTCCACGAAGTTGGACTGCACGCCGCCTGGGGCATGTATGAGGAGTGGGGCGGCGCGGTGGCCGCGGGCGTGGTCTGCGGCGTGGGCCGGGTGTGCGGGCGTTGGGCGATGATCGTCGCCAACGACGCCACCGTCAAGGCCGGCGCCTTCTTCCCGATGACCGCGAAGAAGGTGCTGCGCTGCCAGACCATCGCGATCGAGAACCGCCTGCCGCTGATCTACCTGGTGGACTCCGCCGGCGTCTTTCTGCCGCTCCAGGACGAGGTCTTTCCCGACATTGACGACTTCGGCCGCGTGTTCCGCCACAACGCCGTGGCCAGCGCGCGGGGCATTTCCCAAATCACCGCCATCATGGGCAGTTGCGTGGCCGGGGGCGCCTATCTTCCGGTGATGTGCGATACCATCCTCATGACCGAGGGCAGCGGCCTGTATCTCGCCGGTCCGGCGCTGGTGCAGGCGGCCATCGGGCAGAAGGTATCGAGCGAGGATCTCGGCGGCGCGCACCTGCACGCCGCGGTGAGCGGCACGGTGGACTTCCGCGAGCCCGATGACGCCGCCTGCCTGGAGCGCATCCGCTCGCTGATGAGCCGGCTGGGGCCGCCGCCGGCCTCACCCTTCGACCGCATCGCCGCGCGCGGAACGGCCCGGCCGGCGGGCGACATCGGCAACATCTTCCCCACCGATCCGCAAGCCGCCTACGACGTGCGCGACGTGCTCGCCTGCATCCTCGACGCGGGCGGCTGGGACGAGTACCGCCCCGAGTACGGCCAGACGCTGGTGTGCGGCTACGGCCGTCTGGGCGGCTTCGCGGTGGGCGTCGTGGCCAACCAGAAAAAGACGGTGAAGCGCGCCGACCGCCGGCTTGAGTTTGGGGGCGTGATCTACCCCGAGAGCGCCGACAAGGCCGCGCGCTTCATCATGGATTGCAACCAGGCCCACATCCCGCTGGTGTTCTTCCACGACGTCAACGGCTTCATGGTGGGCAAGGAGATGGAAGCGGCGGGAATCATCCGCGCCGGCGCCAAGATGGTCAATGTGGTGGCCAACAGCGTGGTCCCCAAGCTGAGCGTGATCCTGGGCGGCAGCTTTGGCGCCGGCCACTATGCCATGTGCGGCCGCGCCTACGATCCGCGCTTCCTGTTCGCCTGGCCCACCGCGCGCTATGCGGTCATGGGTGGCGACCAGGCGGCCAACACGCTGCTCGAGATCAAGGTCAAGCAACTGGAAAAGAATGGCCGGGCGCTGAGTCCGGAGCAGCGCGAGGAGATGCTGGCCGGCATCCGCGCCAGTTACGAGGCGCAGTCCGATCCGCGCTACGGCGCCGCGCGGCTGTGGCTGGACGCGATCATCGCTCCCGAAGAAACGCGCGAACGGCTGATCGCGGCGCTGGAGGTGGCGGCCCTCAACCCCGAGATCCCGCCCTTCCGTACCGGCGTGCTGCAAACCTAGCGGCGGCGGACGACCAGCATGGGGATCTCGCGGCGGCGGCGAAACCCAAGCCGTTCATAGAGCGCGATGGCGCGCGTGTTCTCGGCCACCACATGCAGGAACGGCGTCTCGCCGCGGGCGCGGATGCGCCCGGCCACGGTCGCGACCAAGCCAGCCGCCAGGCCTTGGCCGGCGAAGTCGGGATGGGTACATACCGCGCTGACCTCGGTGTATCCCGGCAGTTGCAGGCGCTCGCCCGCCATGGCGGCAAGACGGCCCGCGCGATAGACGCCGTAGTAGCCGCCCAACTGGTACGTGCGCAGGCCGAACGGACCGGGCTTGGTCAGCCGCGCCAACTCGTACATGGCGGGGCTGTCGGAATCGCCCAGGGCCTCGGGCTCGATTTTCGGAGGCGCGGGGACATCGCCAACGTGAATGAATTGCGGCAGCAGGAACGACCGGATCACTTCCCAACCCGGCGGGGGCCCGACGGCTTCGGGGAAGAGCAGCGCCGTCGCCTCGCCCGGCTGCTGCAACGCGGCGAGGGCGTCAAAGGCTTCGATACTGGGCTCGCGCAGCGCCCCCAGCGTCGTCATCGCCGGCGGAAAGCGCCGGGCCAAGGCGCCACCCTCGGCCCAGCGCGCCTGCCGCGTTTGTAGGGCGTTCCAAATGGGTTGATCGAGGACGTGCACGCTACTTAGTCTAGCGAGTCGCGCCCTCGATGCCGTTCAGAAAGTGAACACCAGGCCCACAGACGGTTGCGCGACATGGGTGAACTTGTTGACGTTGAGCAGCGGGTTGCCGAAGTTGGGAACTTTGAAGATCAGTCCCTGGTACTCGGCGCGCGCGCCCAGGTGCATGATGTGGAAGTCCACGCCGGCGCCGTAATTGAAGGCGCCGCGCCACTGGTTGTTGGCCGCCACCAGACTGTCCGATCGCGGCCGGAAGTACAGCGCGCCGCCCCCGGCCAGCACGAAGGGCTGCAGGAAGCCGAACAGGCGCGGCGTGGTGACTACTTCGTTGGCGATGAACTGGTGCATGCGCGCCGTCACCGCGCCGGCAAAACCGCTGGTATTGCCGGCCGTGGGTGCGGTGAAATAGCGCTGGCCGTTGCTGGTGTATCCATACTCCACCTCCAACGCCTCCCAATGGTTGAGGTGAACGCGGTAACCCACCAGCAATCCGGCCGAGTTGGTGGCCAAGTGCGTCGTCGGCGCATTGTTGGTATTGCGCGTCAGCACGCCGCTCACCTGGACCGACAGTTCCGAGTGCTGCACGTCGTCCGGGCTGGCGTTGGCGCTCGCCGCCGTGGACTGGGCCCACACACCGGTGGCGAAGACCGCCACCAAAACACTCAATAGAACACTACGTTTCATGCGATGCATCCTCCGTTATCGGTCGGATGCAGCGCACCGCTCGCGGGCTGATTCGCGGGTGCGCGCGATGGCGTGTCGCGTGGGAATGTGGTGGCCAGGGAGGGAATTGAACCCCCGACACGCGGATTTTCAGTCCGCTGCTCTACCAACTGAGCTACCTGGCCATCTGGCTGGTGACAGGTTTATTTCCAACGACTTGTCTCGTTGGAGGAACGCCTGTCTTGACCGGTCCACAACCGCCAATGGCTGTTCCGGTTGGCTGTTGCGGCCGACCGCGACCCATCAATTCTTGCACAGTTCGGACAGCCACGCCAGCCATGATCCAGCGGCTGACAAGGGTGTGGCGCGACAAGGCCGCGCAATATCCGGGACGCCGCGCTTTGCGATGCTCCAGGTGCGGCACCTGCATGTGTTGCGAAGACCATGCGGCGGGAGGCGGGCCCGCAATCACCGGACCGGGCATCACGGTGTAGCCGATTGCGTGGTAGCCAGCGGTGTGACGTCGTGGCGGATTTGCATCCCCGCCTGGAAGCCAAGTTCATGGCGGCCGGGTAGATAGGCATGGCGCAAGCGGTGTTTTCCTCGCGGCCACCATTGACTTGCTGAAGCCGCCGTGCTTAGCTGAGGGGCAGCCATGCGGACACTGGCGGTGGTGAACATGAAGGGCGGCGTGGGCAAGACCACGACCGCGGTGCACCTGGCGGCGGGCTTTGCCCGGCGCGGCCTGCGCACCTTGCTGGTGGACGCCGATCCGCAGGGCAACGTCGCGCATGCGCTCGGGCTGGCTCCCGGCGTGACCTTGCGCGAACTCATGCTGGGCGAAGCCCCACTCGAAGCCGTGATTCACGCGGCGGTGCGTCCCCGGCTCGACGTGATTGCCTCCACTACCGCCGCCTTCGGACTGGAGCCGCACCTTGCCGGCCAAGTGCAGCGCGAAACCGTGCTGACGCGGCGGCTGCGCGCGCTGGCCGGCTACGACGCCGTCGTCTTCGACACCTCGCCGGCGATGAGCCTGCTCACCTTGAACGTGCTGGTGTGCGCGGCTGAGGTGGTGGTGCCGGTGGGCATGGACTCGCTGGCGCTGGTGGGCGCGCGCCAGACCCTGACCGGGCTGGCCGAGATCCGGGAGCTGTGGCCGGAGCGCGGGCTGCGTCTGGCGGCGGTGCTGCCCACGGCGGTCAAGCCGGCCACG
>DATNAC010000176.1:0-10623 GCA_035573035.1 Terriglobales bacterium | reverse complement strand
TGAGGCCGGCATCAATCTCCAAAACCTTCAGAGCGCCAAGCACTGAACCCTGACACCCGAAACCTGAAACCTACCAACGGTAGTGAGCGAAGGCCTTGTTGGCCTCGGCCATGCGGTGCACGTCTTCGCGCTTCTTGACCGCGCCGCCGCGGTTGTTGGCGGCGTCCAGGATCTCGTTGGCCAGCTTGTCCACCATGCCTTTTTCGCCGCGGGTGCGGGCGAAGGTCACCAGCCACCGCACCGCCAGCGACACCCGGCGGGTGTTGTTGACCTCGATCGGCACCTGGTAGTTGGCGCCGCCCACGCGCCGCGACTTCACCTCCACCACCGGCTTCACGTTCTCGATCGCCCGCTTGAAGATCTTCAGCGCGTCTTCCTTCTCCGGCGCCGCGCCCTCGCCCGTCTTGCCCTCGGTCGCCTTCGGCGCCGGCGCCTTCTCCGCCACCCGCTCCAGGGCGCCGTAGAAGATGGCCTGGGCGGTGGACTTCTTGCCGTCCCACATCATCGAGTTAATGAACTTCTCGACCAGCCGGGAGTCGTGAATCGCGTCCGGCGAGATCTCGCGTTTTTCGGTTGTTCCCTTGCGTGGCATGCTGTCCTCTTCCGCCTAGGCCTTGGGCCGCTTGGCCCCGTACTTCGAGCGCGCCTGCTTGCGGTTCTGCACCCCGACCGCGTCCATAGTCCCGCGCACCACGTGGTAGCGCACCCCCGGCAGGTCCTTCACGCGCCCGCCGCGGATCAGCACGATCGAGTGCTCCTGCAGGTTGTGGCCAATGCCCGGAATGTAGGTCGTGACCTCGATCCCGTTGGTCAGCCGCACGCGCGCCACCTTGCGCAAGGCCGAGTTCGGCTTCTTCGGCGTCTGGGTGTACACACGGGTGCAGACCCCGCGCCGCTGCGGACAATCCTGCAGCGCCGGCGAAGCCGTCTTGTAGCGCGTCTTCTCGCGCCCGGCACGCACCAACTGATGGAAAGTAGGCATATCTCTCTCGTTGAATCGCCAGCCAAAATCGGGCGCGCCGCCGGCCCTCAGGCGCCGACAACTCTCCCGTCTGCCTTCCGTAGTCCAATCCCACAAGATCCCGCGGCGACGTTGCGCGGTCGCTGGAGCAACTCCAGGACCGCTCCGTTTCGCCCCGGCAGTCCGCCACATAATCCCAGTTGGGTACCGGGAGCGTCGTGGGGACGCGAGCGAGGGGAGAACCGGGCCCCTACCGCTGGCCAGGCTCGACACAGAATGCCGCGATCACCGCTCGCGGCGCTGAGACCTCTTTAGAACTCTTGCATCGTACCTAAAAGCCGGGGGCATTGTCAATTCCCCGCCAACTTCCCCGCCAACTTCCCCTTGGCCAAGGTCTTCAGCCGCGATTCGGGCAGCCGCTGAGCCGCCCTAGTAGTGCGTCACAAATAGCAGGCATTATGCCAATGCCCCGTATGCGACTTTTCCCCAAGAAAAGTCGCACCCTTTCGCCCGAAATGAAACGTCATTCTGTGTGACGCACTACACTAGTTCCCGGCAGTTGCGATCGTGAGCCACCACTCCTGCCTACCCGCCCGCTACTCCGCTCCGGACTCGCCGCGCCAACGCAGGCGCGCATACCCGCGGCCTCCGGCAAGTCTCTCGTCGGTGGTTACCAGTACCAGATCGTAACTACGGGCCGTTGCCGCCAACAACCGGTCGGCGGGGTCACAATGTTCCAATTGCACCTGGGCCGCGGCCAGAGCCACCTCCACCGTCAACGGCGCCGTCCGATAGCCTTCGTTGGCCATGCTGAGATTCACCCACTCGGCCACCGTGCGATCGAGTTCGATTCGCCCGCGCTCCACCAACAACAGCAATTCCCACGCGCTCACCGGTGACAGCCACAGTTCATTGTTCGGGTTGGCGAGGGCGCGCGCGATGCTGCCACGCATGCGCGATGGCTCTAACTCGCGCCAGAGCCAGATGTGGGTATCGAGCGCAGCTTCATCGCAGCGCGTCCCAATCCTCATCCACGCTGACCGGCCCGACAATGTCGCCCACGATCCGTCCCGTGTGCGCCAGCCGTCCCGCCTCGCGCTTGCGCGCCCTCCGGCCGCCGGATGGGGGAACGATTTCCGCCACCGGCTTGCCGAATCGCGTCACCATCACCGGTTGCCCGGAGACCCGCACGTGCTCCAACACCGCCAGGCAGGTGGCCTTGATGGTCATTATTACGGTGGTCCACTTGCCGGAGCGCGCAACCGCGCCGGCCGCCAAGCCCCTGAAGCTATCCTCGTCCTCCACCTTTGGTGGGGCGGCACTCCGGACACGTTCCCCCCACCTCCAGCCGCGTTACCCGCAGCTCAAACCCGGTGCACCGCGCCACCTCCAGTTTCAGACGCTCCAACATGGGCGTGGCCAACTCCACGATCCGCCCGCACTGAAAGCAGGCCAGGTGAATGTGGTCCCGCCGGGTCCGGACTTCGTAATAATGCTTCTCCCCTTGCAGGTGCATCAGGTCGAGCTCGTCCACCAACCCGTGCCGCTTCAACATGTCCACCGTCCGGTACACCGTGGCCCGGTCCACCTCCACGCCGCGCTCCCGCGCCCGCTCCAGCAGCCCGTTCACATCCAGGTGCTCGGTGGCCTCCTGGATTACCTCCACCAGCGCCCGCCGCTGCGCCGTCAGCCGTACCCCCCGCGAGCGCAACTCTTGCAACAGCGCCCGCCGGTCAAACGACTGGCTCATGAGCGGCCGACCCGGTTGCGCCCCGCTCCCTTCCTTGCCGCCACGGCGGCTCGTGTCCCGAACGATGGCATCGCAGAACATGCCTCCACTATAGGGGAAGTCGCGCTCCCCGCCGCTTGACGCCACCAGCAACTTTGCAGTATAAAGTGACCAGGGCCGCACATGGACGACTTGCACCACGCCCTCGCCGACATTGCCGCCATCCGCGGCCAGATGGCCCGCGCCGCGCAGTTCCGCGGCTACGGCCCCGCGACGCTCTTCGCCACCGCGCTTCTGGCGGCGCTGGCCGCCGCCCTCCAGCCTCGTCTCGTTCCCGCGCCCCAACGCGATCCCTCCGGCTACGCCCTGTATTGGAGCGCCGCCGCCGCCCTTGCCGCCGCCCTGATCGCCGCCGAAGCCTGGGCCCGCACCCGCCGCCTCCATCACGGCCTCGCCGGCGAGATGATCCAGGCCGCCATCGAACAGTTCCTCCCCGCCGCCGGTGCCGGCCTGCTCGCTACCTGGATCATCCTCGCCGCCGCGCCCTCGGCCGCCCCGCTGCTCCCCGGGCTCTGGCAGGTGTTCTTCAGCCTCGGCGTCTTCGCCTCCTGCCGTTTCCTCCCCCGCCCCACCCTCGCCGCCGGCATCTGGTACCTCGCCACCGGCCTGGTCTGCCTGGCGCAGTCCCATCGCCCGCTGGCGTTTGCGCCCGTGCTCATGGCCGTCCCCTTCTTTGTTGGCCAGTCGCTGGTCGCGGTCATTCTGTGGCAGGCCTCGCGCCGGCTCGCCCTGGCGGAAGAACCCTATGCCACCCTCTGATTCCTCCACTGATTCCTCCACCCCGGGGCGTTTCGAATACGCCGGCCTCGACCGCGTGCTGCACGAGCGCGCCCGCCTCGGCATCGTCACCTCGCTCGCCGCCCATCCCCAGGGCCTCGCCTTCAACGACCTCAAGTCCCTGTGCGGCCTCACCGACGGCAACCTCAGCCGCCACCTCACCGTCCTGGAGCAGGCCGGGCTGATCGCCGTCACCAAGGAGTTCGAGCGCCGCCGCCCCCGCACCCTTTGCCGCCTCACCCGCCAGGGCCGCGAGCGCTTCACCGAGTACCTGCGTCAGTTGACCCAGGTCGTCGCCGACGCCGCCGCCGTCACCCGCCCGGTGTCCGAGTCCCGCGTCCGCGCCCCGCGCCCGGCGCTGCCGCACGCTCCCGCCTGAACCTCCCCTTTTTTTACCTGGATACTTTATGATGCAAAGTACTTTTTCATCACAACCAACACCCGCGCACCTGGCCATCATCATGGACGGCAACGGACGCTGGGCCGCCGCCCGCGCCTGGCCCCGCGCCCGCGGACACCTCGCCGGCATCGCCGCCGTGCGCCGCGTGGTCGAGGCCGCCCCCCGCCTCGGCATCGCCACCCTCACCCTCTATGTCTTTTCCGCCGACAACTGGCGCCGCCCCGCCCCCGAGGTGCACGCCATCTTCGAGCTCCTGCGCGCCTATCTCGAGAGCGAGCGTGGCCCCCTCGCCCGCGCCGGCGTGCGCTGCTCTCTCATCGGCCGCCGCGATCGGCTCTCTGCCGCGCTGCTCGACGCCGTCGCCGCGGCCGAATCCGCCACCCGCGCCGGTGACCGTCTCTGGCTCCGTCTCGCCGTCGATTACTCCGGCCGCGACGACATCGCCCGCGCCGCCGCGGCCGCGGCTTCGCGCTGGGCCCCCAACGTCGCTCCCAACCGCGATCTCATGGCCCGCCTTATCGCCAGCTCGCTCGAACGCGAACCCGGACCGGTGGATCTGCTCATCCGCACCGGGGCCGAACGCCGCCTCTCCGACTTCCTGCTCTGGGAGTGCGCCTACGCCGAACTGCTCTTCACCCGTACGCTCTGGCCCGACTTCGGACGCCCTCACCTCCGCCGCGCCCTTGCCGCCTTCGCCCGCCGCCAGCGCCGCTTCGGCGCCCTGCCCGAAGCCGCCTCGGAGCAAACGGCATGAAACCGCTGCAAGTGAAATTCATTCTGCCGGCGCTGACGGAAGCCACCAGCCCGCTGTTCCGCCCGGTCAAGTACTCCCTATTCCCGCCGCTCGGTCTCGCCACCCTCGCCGCTTACCTCGACCCCGGCGATGAAGCCTGGATCGAGGACGAGCACGTGATGCGCCTCCGCCCGCCCGAACCCGGACGCTGCGACCTCGTCGTCATCCAGGTCTACATCACCAACGCCGGCCGCGCCTACCGCCTCGCCGACGCCTACCGCGCCGCCGGCGCCTTCGTCGTCCTCGGCGGCCTGCACGTCACCGCCCTGCCCGAGGAAGCCGCGCCCCACGCCGACGCCATCTTCCTCGGCCCCGGCGAACAGACCTTCCCCCAATTCCTCGCCGATTTCCGCGCCGGCTCGCCCCAGCGCCGCTACGCCTCGACCGCGGGACGCACCCTGGAACGTGTGCCCCCCATCCGCCGCGATCTTATCCGCCGCGGCCTCTATCTCGTCCCCAACTCCATCGTGGTCACCCGCGGCTGTCCCCAGCACTGCGACTTCTGCTACAAAGACGCTTTCTTCGCCGCCGGCCGCGGCTTCTACACCCAGCGCGTGGACGAGGCCCTCGCCGAGATCGCCCGTCTTCCCGGCCGCCACCTCTACTTCCTCGACGACCACCTGCTCGGCAACCGCCCCTTCGCCAGCGCCCTCTTCTCCGGCATGCGCGGCATGGGCCGCCTCTTCCAGGGCGCCGCCACCGTCGACTCCATCTTGCGCGGCAACCTCATCGAGGAAGCCGCCGAGGCCGGCCTGCGCAGCCTCTTCGTCGGCTTCGAGACCCTCTCCCCCGCCAACCTCGCCGGCAGCAACAAGCGCCAGAACCTCGGCCGCGACTACAAAGCCGTCACCGACCGCCTCCACTCCCTCGGCATCATGATCAACGGCAGCTTCGTCTTCGGCATGGATGACGACGGCCCCGACGTCTTCGCCCGCACCGTGGACTGGGCCATCGCCCACGGCGTCACCACCGCCACCTTCCACATCCAGACGCCGTACCCGGGAACCCGCCTATGGCAGCAGATGGAGCGCGACCGCCGCATCCTGCACCGCGACTGGGACCTCTACGACACCCGTCACGTCGTCTACCGCCCCGCCCGCCTCACGGCTGAACAACTCGAGACTGGCTACTGGCGCGCCTATAGGGATTTCTACGCCTGGAGCGCCATCGCCCGCGCCTCGCTCCGCCACGGCTCGCTCCAGCACCAGGCCAAGCACTTCTTCTACGCCGCCGGCTGGAAACGCTTCGAACCCCTCTGGGACGCCGTCATCCGCCTCCGCCAGCTCCGCCACATGACCCCGCTCCTCGAAGCCGTCCTCTCCACCCTGACGCGCTCTACCGCCAGTCCGGTCCCGCTCGCCAGCCATGCGGAGCTCAACGCTTCACACCCCGGCGTCTTGCGCTAAGCTTCCCCCCATGAGCACCCCCGCTGCCCGCCGGGCCGCGCCTCGGCTCTCCGCCGCAACTTTGCTGGCCATCGGCCTCGTCGTCGGCTCGCTCGACATCGGCGACAACCTCATCTACAACGCCGTCCGCCACATCACTCCGGCCATGGTCTTCCGCTATATCGCCAGCGGCCTCCTCGGCCCCGCCGCCGCCGTGCACGCCGGCTATGCCGCCGTCGCCCTCGGCGTGGTCATGCACTATGCCATTGCCATTTTTTGGGTGGTGCTCTTCTACCGGCTCGCCCGGCGCTTCGCGGTGCTCCTCCGCCGCCCGCTGATCTCCGGCCCGCTCTACGGCGCCGGCGTCTATCTCTTTATGAACCTGGTGGCCGTACCCCTCTCGCGCTTGCCGCCCGTCCGCAGCGCCGTCACCCTCACCAACCGCATCAACGGCATCCTCGCGGTCGTCCTCCTGGTCGGCCTCGGCTCCGCGCTCCTGGTCCGCCGCAGTCTCCGCCGCGCCCCATAATTCGCTCCGAACGATTCAGTCGAGGAGCGCATCCAGCCAGGCTTGCCGCTCCTGCGAAAACGGATTGACAATTTCCACACCGCGCCAAATGAACCCGTCTTGTAAATCTTCGGATAGGAGAATCGTGCAACCCGCGCTGGCCGCGACGGCGACTTGGACGGCGTCCCAAATGTTGATTTCGTGCGCGGCGGCCAGCGAAATCGCCTCGGACGTGACCTCCGCCGTGGTATCCACGACCGGGAAGCGCGCTTGCCAATGCCGCACCGCGTCGCGCGCCTGCTCTCGAGGCAAGTGCGCCTTGCGCACCAGAACGTTGTAGACTTCGCCGAGCGTTTGCACGGCGATTACGGTGTCCTCTGCTGACAGCCGGGCGACCAGCGCCCTCGCCTGTGGCGCTCGTTGCCTGCCGTTGATGCCCTCCGCATAGAGCAGCACGTTCGCATCGAGAGCGATCCTCATGACTCTTGCGTGCAGGCTCCCTGCTTCGTCACGGCGGCTCGCGGTTCAGGATTGGTCATAGGCATCGTCGCGAGTCAGCGGGCCAACCTCAATGATTGGCTGCGCCCGAAGATGTTCCAAAAGAGTCCGGCCCGCCGCCTCGCGGCGCCGGCGTTCGGCGTTATCCCAGTGGCTGGGCACAATCCGGGCTACGGCCTCGCCATGGCTGGTAATCACATAGCTCCTGCCGTCCCGTACTCCACGCAAAATCTCCGAAAACTTGCGGTTGGCTTCGGTCGCGGAAACGATGATCTCCATGGGGCCTCAGTAGTGAATATTACTACTTTATCACTACCCCAGGCACCGCATTCCCCTACGGCGCGACGGCGCTCATCAGCTGCTGCACCCGCTCCGGGCGGCCGCTGAAGATCCCCACCGGCGGGCGACGGTAGCTCAGCATCTGGCGCCAGATCACGTCGTCCAGCGTGGAGTTGATTCCCCACCCGCCCAGGTACTGCAGCCGCAGATCGGCGTCGCGGTTCAACGGTGCCCCCTGCGTCCACGGCGCCAGATCGTGCGCGCTCCCGGCGTAGGTCGCAAACAGGTCCACCGCCGAGTTCACCCCGATCCCCGCCAGCGAGTCCGCCACCGGCGCGTAATCGGGGCGCTCCAGCCGCAGCTGCACCTCGTCCAGGTTGATCTTCAGCGGCCCCTGCTGTCCCAGCAGCACCAAGTCGTAGCCCTGCCCGTTGATGGTATTGCCCCACACCGTGCCCTCGGGAAAGACCGCGAAGAACGTCGCCAGCTCGCTCTGCACCGTGCGCACGTCGCTCTCGTAGAGCGGCACATAGAGCGTGAACATCCCGCCCGGGTTGAGGTGGCGCTTCACCGCCTCGAAGTACTCCTTCGAGTAAATGCTCGCGGTTCCCTTCACGAACACGTCCAGCGGATCGCTCGCGATCACGTCGAAGGTGTCGTGTGTGGTCATGATGTAATGCCGCGCGTCGTCGAACACGATGTGGGTGCGCGCGTTGTCCCGCACGTCGTAGTCCGCCGCCGCGAAGTACTGCGTCGAGGTCGGCGGAATCTTGGGTTCGATTTCGCAGATGGTGATGCGCTCGATGCCGGGATACCGCGTAAACGTTCCCGCGCTCACCCCCGCCCCGAAGCCGATCCCCAGCACCGAGCGCGGGTTGGGATGCAGCAGCGCCGGCAGGTGCCCCACCATCCGCTGCAGCTTCATGTCGTAGGGTTCGGTGGTCGCTTCCACGTGGCCGTTCACGTCCACCTCGGTGGCGCCGTCGTTCCAGCGCGTGATCGCGATGGACGAGTTCCGCCCCTCCACCGTGGTCAGCACGTGCGAGTACCCTTCCGAAACCGCCATCTTCCGCCCATAGGCGATCAACTCTCCCGGAATCTTATGCACGCTCACGGTGAGCAGCGCGGCCGCCGCCAGACCCGCCGCCGCCGTGACCCAAGCCAGCTTGCTGCGCCGCGCCACCGCCTCCGGAACCAGCAGCAACCCTGCCGCCACGCCCGCCAATACCACCATCCAGCGCTCGCAGTTCTGCGTGCCGATGGTTGGGACCAGCCATAAACTCACCGCCAGCGCTCCCGCGATGCCGCCCAGCGTGTTGGCCGCGTACACGCCGCCCACCACGCGACCGGGATCCTCCTCCGGCGTCGCCAGCGCCGCCAGCGCCAGCGGGAAGCTCGCTCCCCACAACACCGCCGCCGGCAGGATCGCCCACAGGCAGCGCACGAAATCAATCTGGAAGGTGAACCACGGGCTGGTGGTCAGCTGCGGGTTGATCGGCCAGTACGGCAGCGAGTCGGCGATCATCCACGCCGTCCAACCGATGCCGAAGGCCAGCGCGATCTGGCTCCAGCCCAGCGCCGCCCGCGCCCGCATTTTCCGGCTCGCCTCCGCCCCGATCCAGCTTCCCAGGCCAAGCCCGATCAGAAACACCGCCAGGATGAGCGAGAAGGCGTACACCGTCGCTCCCAGCAGCATCCCGAACAGCCGCGTCCACACCACCTCGGCCCCCAGCGCCGTCGCCCCCGAGAGCGCGATCGCCAGGTACACCTGCCATGCCCCCGCAATCCGCGGCCGGACAGCCGCCGCCGCCCGCGGACGCGGCGCCGCGCTCCGCGACGCCAACCACCAACTCGCTCCCGCTACCAGCACGTTCACCGCGATTGCCACATACGTCGCGGTATACATGTCGTACAGCCGCAGCAGGTAGAACCCCGCCGCCAGGCACCCCAGCACGGCGCCGGCAATGTTCGCCCCGTACAGCCAGCCCCAGTGCGCCACGCCCTCCGGCGTCGCCTCGATCCACCGCACCAGCGCCGGCAGCGACGCGCCCATCAGCACCGTCGGCGGCACCAAACACACCGCGCACAGCACCCCGCGCAGCACCAGCCCGGCCGTCCCGTCCACCGAGGCCGCGAAGTAGGCGCGCTCCGCCCAGGGCATCACCCAGAGCAGCGCCAGCGCCAGCGCACCCGTCGCCAGTTCCAGTTGCGCGTAGACCTTCAGCGGATGCCGCGCGTACCGGTCGAGATACCGCGGCAGGCCGATGGAGCCCAGGCAGAGGCCGCCCATGTAGGCCGCCAGCAGCAGCCCCAGGCACACCGTCTGCGAGCCGATCGCCAGTTGCAGCATCTGGTACCAGACCAGCTCATAAATGAGCGCCGCACACCCGCTGCCCGCGAAGAGTACCAGCAGCCAGGGTAAGTGCCGTTCCGTCGTCGCCTGTCCCGTCGCCATACCAAGTCCTCCTCGGCGGTCGCATAATCAACGCGGTTGCAGCGCCACCTGCAGCGGTCCCAGCGCCTCCGGCGAGCCCGTGATCCACTGCGGGAACCGCCGGTAATGCAGCATCTCGTTGTAGATATCGCCCTCTTCGCTGACGTTGAGCGCCAGCCCAGCCAGGTACTGCAGCCGCAGGTTTCCGTCCCGGTTGATCTCGGCGTTCTGCAGCCACGGAGCCAGGTCGCTCTGCTGCCCGGCGTAGGTCGAGAGCAGCTCATCCGCCGATCCGACCCCGACCTCGCGCAGCGAGGCGGCCACCTTGGCGTACTCCGGCGAGCTCAGCTTTTGCTGCAGCGCGTCCACGTTCACCTGAATCGGCCCATTCGAACCCAGCAGGAACACGTCGTAGCCGCCCCCGTCAATCGTGTTCGCCCAGATCGAGCCGTTGGGAAACACGTCGAAGAAGGTGGCGATCTCGCTCTTCACCACCTCCGGGCTGCTCTCGTACAGCGGCACCCACTGCGTCACCACCCCGCCCGGATTGAGGTGGTCGCGCACCATCTGGAAGTACTCCTTTGAATACAGCGTCGCGCTCCCCTTCACCCAGGGATGGATCGGGTCCGAGGTAATCAGGTCGAAGTGCTGCGGCGTGGTCAGCACAAAGTGCCGCGCGTCGTCGTAGGTGATCTGCGTGCGCGGGTCGTGCATCACGTCGTAGTTCTGCTCGCGGAAGTACTCGGTCGAGGTGGGCGGAATCAGCGGCTCCATCTCGCAGATCTGGATGTGCTGCACG
>DATNAC010000175.1:0-7864 GCA_035573035.1 Terriglobales bacterium | reverse complement strand
GATCCTGCCGCGCTTTCTGCTCAAACGCCAGGTCACGGCGCGCTCGACCCGCATCCGGCTCAGCTTGCCCGACGTCCTCGATCTGATGGTGATCTGCGTCGAGGCTGGCCTGGGCCTGGATCAGGCGATCCAGAAGGTTTCGCAGGAGTTGCGCCTCATTCATCCCGATCTCTGCCTGGAGCTCGAGCTGCTGGTGCTGGAGATGCGCGCCGGCGTGCCGCGCAGCGAGGCGCTGCGCGCCCTGAGCCAGCGTTCCCCGGTGGACGATTTGCGTGCCTTGGCCGCTGTGTTGATCCAGACCGACCGGTTCGGCACCAGCGTCAGCCAGGCGCTGCGGGTACATTCCGACGCGCTTCGAACCGAACGCCGGCAGCGCGCCGAAGAAGCGGCGGCGAAGCTCAGCATCAAGATGTTACCCGTGCTCGCCCTGTTCGTATTTCCGGCCGTGATGATCGTGATCATGGGTCCGGCCGCGCTCGCCATGATCCGCCACCTGGGGCCGGTCCTGGCCCATTAGCCCAGGAGACCACTATGACTACAGCGTTGGTTCATCCCATGCCCGGCTATGCCCTGAATCGCACCCGCCAGGTATTTCTTGCGACCGAACTGCGCTTCGCGGACCGCTTCCTGTCGCGGCTGCGCGGCCTGCTAACCACCCAGCGCAAGGAGTTCGGCTTCGGTCGGGGCCTCTGGATCCAGCCCAGCAAAGGGGTACACTGCATCGGGATGCGCTATCCCATTGACGCCGTGTACCTGGACGCCAACCACCGGGTCATTCACATCCACAGCGGGCTGCGCCCCTGGCGTTTGGGCGCCATTCGCCCTAGTGCGGCAGGCGTTTTGGAGCTTCCCGCTGGTTCGGTGGCACGCACCCATACCCAAATTGGCGACGAGGTCCTGATCCACGCCGAGCCCTGTCTGGGACCGATTGCACGCTGAAGGTGCCGCCCGCGCGCATCCAAGCAGAGTGCGAGGAGGGCGGCAATGCGGAATTTCATCCTGGGGATCGTGATCACGCTGGTGGTGCTGGCTCTGGGGGCTTATCTCTACGTATGGGGCGGACACGCCCCGGTCGCGACCAATGCGAAGCCCATGCCGTTTGAGACGACGCTGGCAAAAAAGGCGTTGAACGCCCGCGTCCGCAAAGAGATGCCGACGACCGTGCCTATCGCGGCGGACGCGGCCACGTTCCAGGCCGGCGCGCAAGTGTACAAAACACAGTGCGGCGAGTGCCACGGCCTGCCGGGACAGCCGGATAGCGACGACGCCACCAGCATGTTCCCCCCTCCGCCGCAGCTCTTTCACGGCCAAGGGGTGTCAGACGACCCCGCTGGGGAGACCTACTGGAAAGTCACCAACGGCATCCGTCTGAGCGGCATGCCCTCGTTCCGCACCATGCTGTCCGACACCGAGCGCTGGCAGGTCAGCGTGATGCTGGCGCACTCGAACGAGCTGCCGCCCGCCGTGATGCAGGTCCTACAGGCGCATCATTGAGTATCGCGCAATATAGTGCCGGTCTGGTTGAGGGAGTTGTCATGACTCAATCACGGCAGGCGATGGCGCAACGGCCGATCAGATAGCCGAGGCCAGAGCCGACGGCCAAGTCGGAGGGGAAATGTTCCTTGCCGGTGAAGCGCAGACCGGCGATGACACCCGCGAGTGAATAAGCGGTCCAACGCACCCATCGGCGGTCGGGGTAGCGGTGCGCCAAGGCGGAGGCCACCGCAAAGCTGATTACCGCGTGGCCGGAGGGAAACGAGGTGCCAGCTTCGAGGAACCCGCCGTCATTGTCGCCCTGAAGGAAAGGGCGTTCGCGGCCGGCGGTGCGCTTTACGACCTCGACAGCCGCGCCAGCGCCGAGCGCAGCCATACCGACCGTCTCGATGGTCGTCCAGCGGCCCGGCTCGCGCCGCGTGGCCACCGCGCCCAAGGCGAGAGCGGGCAGCCCGGCCATCTCCAGATAGTTCGAGAACTGACGCGAACGGGTCTCAAGGCTGGGCGAGGTGATGGCCGCGGAGGCGGGCCGGTCGCCCCATGCCATGAGAGCGGCGGTCCCGGCCACGACCGGCAGGCTGATGCGCCAGTGATGCACGACGGCGGCGGGAAAGGCCACGACCCCATGCCCCAGCCGATCGACGGTCTGAACGGCGGCGTTGCCCGGAGCCCGGATCTGCTCCTGAGGCCGCTGGCCAGGGGCGGCGGGCGCCTGGGCCGGTACCGGAGCTTGACCGTAGGCGAATCCGATGCAGTTGGCCAGGACGAACAGTGCACAGCGCATGGTTACGGACCGCATGTCTAGTGTGACGCGTGCGGGACACAAATCGTGGCCTTTGCGCCTACAATGTCGGGATGGAACCCGTCACGTTGGCCCAGTTCGACGCCGCCCGGCGGCACGTCGCCGCGCACGCTCACCACACCCCGCTGCTGCGCAGCCGCACGCTCAGCGAACGCACTGGCTTTGAGGTACGTCTGAAGGCCGAAGTTTTCCAGCGTACCGGCTCCTATAAAATTCGTGGACCGCTGAACAAATTCCAGCACCTGAGCGCGGAACAACGCCAGCGGGGCGTGATTTGTTCCTCGGCGGGCAACCACGCCCAAGGAGTGGCGCTGGCGGCCAAATTGCACGGGATCAAGGCGGTAGTCTGCATGGCGGACAACGCAACTCCCTCCAAGATCGCCGCCACCCGGGGCTACGGCGCCGAAGTGGTGCTGCAGGGCAAGATCTGGGATGAGGCCGATGCCAACGCGCGGACGCTGGTGGCAGCGCATGGGTACACCTACATTCATCCCTTTGACGATCCGCAACTGATCGCCGGACAGGGGACGCTGGGATTGGAGATTCACGACGACTGGCCCGAGGTGGATGTGGTGGTGGTCCCCATCGGCGGGGGCGGGCTGATTTCGGGCGTGTCCATGGCGCTGAAGGCGCGCAAGCCCGGCATCCGGATCTACGGGGTGGAGTCGTCGGGGGCGCCCGGAATGCAGCGCAGCGTGGCGGCCGGCGAGGTGGTAACGCTCGACCACGTGGATTGCATTATTGACGGGCTGCGGGTGAAACGCGTGGGCGAGAACACACGCTGGGTGGTAAGCCGCTTTGTCGAGGACATCGTTACCTTACCCGACGAAGAGATTTTCGCCGCCATGCTGTGGGTGATGCAGCACTGCAAGCTGGTGGTGGAGGGGGCGGCGGCGGCACCGGTGGCGGCGCTGCTGCGTGGTTTGATCCCGGCACAACCGGGAGAACGCGTGGCCTGCGTGTTGAGCGGCGGCAATGTCGGGTTGGAGCAATTGCAGGGGCTGCGCTGGAACTGACAGCTACCGCATTGTTCTTCGAGCGATATTTAGTCCACAATGGCATTGAGGAACTTTCCTCGGGAGATACCGGGATGAAACTGTTGCTGACGAGTGTATGCCTGGGAGCGGTGGCGCTGTGGGCGGTGCCGCCGGCGCCGCAGGGGGCGCCTACGGTGGTAGTCCATATGTTTACGGCGAAGGCAGGTGTGGACTGGCCATACGACTTCAAGCAACTCCAAACCCAGATGGTGGACAAAGTCAGCAAGAAGCTCGACGGCAAGGTTACCGTTACCGCCGATGCGCCGGCGAGCGGCGGGGCGGTGGACACGGTAGACGGACAGATCACGCGGATGTATCAGGCCAACGATCTGGATGGACACTCGGGAGGAGTGAGCAGCAACACCGAGGTGATCACCGTGCATTATTGGGTGACCGACGCCGGCGGCAAAAAGGTCGTCGACAAGACCCGGACCTACAACTCCGGCAGCACGGGCAGCTTTTCCGACGCCGAGATCCACACTCCCGGGCCCATGGCGAACGACCTGGAGGGCGACGTCGCCGCCGGGGTCAAGTCCGCGCTTAGCAAAAAGTAGCCGGAACGATCCCGTAGCGCTGAACGAGATACCGCAACTCGCCGTGCATCGGGTTGCGGCGGGCGACGGCGCCACCATTTTTGATGGGCGCGGACTCCAGCGCGGAAGGCCAGCGGCTTTGCCCACGGCGCAAACGGCGCGACCCCCGCGATTCGCATTTTTAACACGGGCGGCGTGATCTAAATGAGGCTAGAATGCCGCATGCACCGATTGCCGCGATGCCTTCCGGTCCTGGTCTGCGCGCTGGGAATTGCCGCGGTTGCGCAGAATCCCTTCTATCCGCACTCGGCCTATGAGCCCCCGGCCGCGGCGGCGGCGGCTTCGCTCAGCGCGAGCACGCAGGCTTCCCCGCCCGACCTGCTCACCACCAGCGAAAAGACCCACTGGGATGCGGTCGGACCCTACGCCGAGGCGGTGGCCCTAGCGCGCAAGATGGCGCAGCGCTCGCCCTGGGTGCGCACGGTCACCTACGGCACGTCGCCCGAGGGACGGCCCATGGTGGCGATGATCGTGGCCAAGGGCGGCGACTTCACCCCCGAGGCGGCGCGCAAGGACGGCAAGCTGGTGATCCTGATCCAGAGCGGGATTCATTCGGGCGAGATCGAGAGCCAGGACACCACGCTCATGCTGGTTCGCGACATCGCCATCACCAAGCGTTACTCCGCCTGGCTGGACCACATCGTTTTCGTCGCCATCACCAACTTCAACCTGGACGGGCATGAACACATCAGTCCCTTCAACCGCGCCAACCAGAACGGTCCGCGCGAGACCGGGTTGCGCGAGACGGCGCGGGGATTGAACCTGAACCGCGACTACATGAAGGCCGACACGCTCGAGATGCGCGCCTGGCTCAAGCTTTACAACCAGTGGCTTCCCGACTTCATGTTCGACAACCATGTCACCGATGGCGCCGATATGCAGTACGACGTGACCTGGGACATGGCCCGGAACCAGGACATCGCCGAGCCGGCGCGCAACTGGGTCAACCAAACGTTCGTGCCCGGACTGGACCAGAAGATGGCCGATGACGGACACGGCGTGGCGCCTTACGGCGCGCTGCGCAGTATCAACGGCAAGCCCGAATTCTTCATGGAGGTGTTCAGCCCGCGCTACTCGCACCTCTACACGGCGGTCCAGGACCGGCCCTGTCTGCTGGTCGAGACCCACAGCCTCAAGAGCACCCGCACCCGGGCCTGGGCCGACTACGACATCATGAAAGACGCCATCACAACCATCCTGCGGAACCCGGCGGCGCTGCGCCAAGCGGTGCTGGACTCGGACCAGGACATGATGCAGCGCGCGGGCGACCGCAATGCGGCTCCAGTCTACCTGGCGGGCAAGGTGGACGCGACCACCAGCCGCCCGATTGTGTACCGCTCGCTCAAGCGCGGGACGTATCCTAGCGCGGTCACCGGCGGCATGGTCAACGGCTACCTCCCCGAGCCCGACAACATCTCGACCGTCATTCACGACAGGATCACCACCACAGCGGAGGCGCAGATCCCCTTGGGATACCTCATCCCCGCCGGCTGGAATACCGTCGCCGACGAACTGCGCATGCAGGGGGTCGAAATGCACCGGATCACTCAGCCGGTGACGGGCAAGTACGAGACGTACAAATTCTCAAACGTGACCTATGCGCGCACCGCGTTCGAGGGCCACGTGATGGTGGACTTCGACGCCAAATTGGAGACCGCCTCGGTGACCCTGCCAGGCAACTCCTACTGGGTGCCGATGAAACAGCGGCGGGCGCGGCTGATCCTGGCGCTGCTGGAGCCGATGGCGCCCGATTCGCTCATCCGGTGGGGCTTGATGGATCCGGTGTTCGGCGGCGGCGGGCGGGGCATGCCCAATCCCTACCTCAGCGAGCCGATGGCCCGCCGGCTGATGGCGAACTCACCCGAATTGCGGCAGCAGTTCCAGGCGGCATTAGCGGCGGACGCCAGCTTTGCCGCCGATCCGCAGGCCCGGCTGCAGTGGTGGTACGAGCACTCGCCGTACCAGCCGCGCACCTCGAACGTTTACCCGATCGTCCGGGTGTGGGACCAAAGCGGGATTCGGTACTAGCGGCGAGCGCCCATTCGGGGGAATAGCCCAGGAGGCGGGCTTGCGGCTAGGGTCGGAGCAGGAGGTTGCGTCATGCTCCGATGGAGGGGGCGGATCGGTCTGGGCGCCGCGGTCGCGGTCCTGGGCTGCGCCTTAGCGGCGGCAGCGGTCCGCGGCGACCATGTGCTGTATGTCGGCGGCACCCTTCCCTTGCCCGAGCACACGATGGGACGGCTGGATCTGGCCGGCCCCGCGGCCGAGTTTCTCGCCGCCAAGGGAGGCGCGGCGTTTACCATTCCGTACCAAGGGGTGGAGTCGCTGGAGTACGGCGAAAAGGTAGGCCGGCGACTGGGGGCGGCGCTGGCCGTGAGTCCCCTCTTTTTGTTGTCGCATAAGCGCCGCCACTTCGTCACCCTGACCTTTAAGGATGCGCGGGGCGCCACCCAGGGCGCGGTGCTGGAGATTGGCAAGCACGACGTTCACACGGTGCTCGCCGCATTCAGCGAACGGAGTCACGTCACGGTGGTGTACCAATCCGCGGAGGCAAGGGCCGATGCGGCGAAGTAGTCTCGCCTGGCTCGGGCTGCTGGCGTTGACGTTCGTGGCTTGGGCGCCCGCGAGCGGCAAGCCGTGCCGGTACCTGGCGGGCACGGTCCCGGGGTTTAGCGAAGACACGTCCGGGCGGCTGGATCTCTCCAACCCCCGGGAGTTAACCTTCACGGCCGGGCACGACCAACGCTTTACGATCGCCTGGGACCGGATCGCATCGCTGGAGTACGGCGAGAAGGTCGGCCGGCGGCTGGGTGTGGCGCTGGCGGTATCGCCCTGGATCCTCTTCAGCAAGCGTCGGCGTCACTTTTTGACCTTGGGCTATACCGATGCCGCCGACAAACCGCAAGGGGTGCTGTTGGAAATCGGCAAGAATGAGGTCGCCGGAGCGATCGTGGTAATCGAAGCGCGTACCGGGCGCAAGGTGGAGTATGAATCGCCGGAGGCCGAGGCACACATTCACGGCTAGCGTGGTCTGGGTGCTGGCGGCGGGTGCCGCGCTGGCGCAGGCGCCCCGTCCCAAAGCGGCGGCGGCGCCACTGCCGCTGCGGGCGGTGCACCAGGTCTGCGTGGCCTCGTTGGGCGACACGGTCGCCGCGCACTCAGCCCAGGCTCTATTGATCGCAGCGCTGGCCCAAAGCATGCGGGTCAGCGTGGTCGAGGAGTGCCGTGAAGCCGACGCCGACGTGCGGTGCGTAATCGAGTTCAGCGAACGCAACGAATCCCAGTCGGATAGCGAACGGGATTCGGGCGGGGTGCGCGGCTGGCAGCGCGAGGTACCGCGGCAATCGGCGGCGATCGCCATCCGGCTGGTGGACAGCGGAGGCCATGTCTTATGGGCGGACGCCGAGCAGTCCACCGGCTCGCTCACGGCCGACGCGATTCATGCCGCGGTGCAACAGGCCGCGCAGAAATTGCTCGCCGCGCTCGGGCAGTGATGGGCGCGGCCCCAGCTTTGATTGGCGCGGGCCCCAGCGCGGCTGCGCCGCGCGCCCCGCTTGTGCTGCGCTTCCGGCGTTCCTAAGCGCCTTCGGCGCTTGGGCTCAGGCGCCGGGAGGATCCTCGGGATCTTCGGGGCGGTATTCGCGGGCGCCGGTGCGCGGATCCTCGTAGACGCGGGTGCGGCGGCCGGAGACGGGATCGCGGAAAACTTCTCCGGTAGGAACTTGGCCCGCCGTGGAACGGCCGCGATACCGGCGGCGGTCGTAAACAAAGTACAACCCGACCAGCACCGCTACCGCGACCAGGATCAGTACAAAGGGCATGCTCTTCTCTTCGGCTACTCCGGCGGCGCAGGGTCGAGCACAATCGCGGTGCCGTAGGCGACCACCTCGGACATGGTCTGGCCCATCTCGCTGGAGTCGAAGCGCATCATCACGACG
>DATNAC010000174.1:0-7386 GCA_035573035.1 Terriglobales bacterium | reverse complement strand
CGAACTGGGCAAACGCCGCCAGCGACCGGTACTGCGCCATGGCGAGACGCAAGGTGCCGGCAACCTGCTTCATGGCCTTGATCTGGGCGTTGCCGCCCACGCGGCTGACGGAGATGCCGACGTTGATGGCGGGGCGGACGCCGCTGTTGAACAGATCGCTGTCGAGAAAGATTTGGCCGTCGGTGATGGAGATGACGTTGGTGGGGATGTAGGCGCTGACGTCGCCGGCCTGGGTTTCAATCACCGGCAGCGAGGTGAGCGAGCCGCCGCCCAGCTCGGGGCTGAGCTTGCTGGCGCGCTCCAGCAGGCGGGAGTGGAGGTAGAAGACGTCGCCGGGGTAGGCTTCGCGGCCGGGGGGACGGCGGAGCAGCAGCGAAATTTCGCGGTAGGCGGCGGCGTGCTTGGAGAGATCGTCGTAGACGGTGAGGGCGTGGCGCTTGGTGTCGCGGAAGTACTCGCCGATGGCGCAGCCGGAGTAGGGCGCGAGGTAGAGCATGGGCGCCGGATCGCTGGCGGTGGCGGCGACCACGATGGTGTACTCCATGGCGCCGTAGCGCTCGAGGGTGGCCACCACCTGGGCCACGGTGGAGCGCTTCTGGCCGATGGCGACGTAGATGCAGATGAGGTTCTTGCCCTTGCTGTTGATGATGGTGTCGAGGGCGACGGCGGTCTTGCCGGTCTGGCGGTCGCCGATGATCAACTCGCGCTGGCCGCGGCCGACGGGCACCATGGCGTCAATCGCCTTGAGGCCGGTCTGCATCGGCTCCTTGACCGGGGAGCGGTCGAGCACGCCGGGGGCGATGCGCTCGATGGCATTGAATTGCTCGGTCAGGATGGGGCCCTTGCCGTCGATGGGCTGGCCCAGGGCGTTGACCACGCGGCCGATCATGGCATCGCCGACGGGGACGGACATGATGCGGTGGGTGCGCTTGACTTGGTCGCCCTCGCGGATCTCGGTGTAGTCGCCCAGCATGACGGTACCGACCTGGTCTTCTTCCAGGTTCATGGCGATGCCGGCCACGCCGTGGGGGAACTCGAGGAGCTCGCCGGCCATGACCTTTTCCAGCCCGTACACGCGGGCGATACCGTCGCCGACCGACACCACGGTGCCGACTTCGTCCACGGCCATCACGGTGTCGTAGTTTTCAATCTGCTTGCGCAGGATCTCGGAGATTTCGTCGGTGCGAAGGATTGCCATAGGGATTGCCGATGAAGGATGTCTGTGAGAAGCGCGCCTTAGGCGGTGAGCAGCGCCTGGCGGAGGCGGCCGAGGCGGCCGCGGATGCTGCCGTCGTAGACTTGATCGCCGACGCGGGCGACGAAGCCGCCCACCAGGGCGGCGTCGGTGACATAGCGGGTCTGGAGTTTGCGTCCGAGCTGGCGGGCGAGTTCGGCCTCGATGGCGGCGCGCTCGCGCGCGTTCAACTGGCGGGCGCTCGCGACCTCGGCCTTGACGATGCCCTCGCGCTCAAGCAGCAACTGCTCGAAGGCCAGGTCCATGCCAGCAAGGCGGCCAACGCGGCCGCGCTGGGCGGCGACGATCAGGAAGTTGCGGGCGATGCGGGAGACGCCGACGCGATCGGCGACGGCATCGAGCAGCGCGCGTTTCTTGTCCCAGGCTACGGCGGGGCTGGCAAGCACGGTGCGCAGCGGGCGGGAGGACTCGATGACCTGGGTGAGCTCGGCGAGCTCGCGCCGCATTTGGCCGGCGGGGACAACGCCTTGAGCAACCAGATCGGCCAGAGCCTGGGCGTAACGTTGTTCGATGACGGCCATGACTAGTGGGTACGCCCTCCGGAGACGGCCATGGCGGCGAGAGCGTGACGGACTACTTCTTCATCCATCTCGGCGGTGAGGCGCTCCTCGATGCGTTTGGTGGCGAGATCCACGGCGAGCGAGGCGGCCAGGGACTTCAGCTCCTTTTGAGCCAACTTGGTGACGGCTTCGATCTCCATCTTGCCGAGATGCAGAATGCGCTCGGACTCGCGCTGGCTCTCGGCGACGACACGCTTGTACTCTTCGGCGGCTTCGCGCTCGGCCTCGGCCTCGATGGCGGCAATCTCGGCGGGGAGCTGGGCGATGCGGGTCTCGAGGGCGGCGAGGCGCTGCTGGGCTTCCTGGTGGGAGCGCTCGGCGGACTCGATGCGGGTGCGGATATCCACGCTGCGGCCGCGGATTTGGTGCGGCACCTTGAAGCTGACCAACAACTTATAGACGACCCAGAGCAGGAGGGCCAAGTTGAGGGCGGCGACGGCGGTCCAGATGATGTCGCGGGCGGTGCCGGAGGGCAGCCACCAACTCACGCTCTCGGGATTGACCTGAACCCAGAGGAGGGCGAGCAGGTTCATACGGCGGCTCCGGGGGTGGGCATGGCCTTGCGGGCCAGGACCTGCTGGAGGATCTGGTTGGCGAGGGCGTCGGCGCTGGTCTGGAGGTGGGCGTGGGCCTGGGCGGTGTCGGCGGCGACCTGCTGGCGGGCGGCGACCAGGGCTTGGGCGGACTCGTGGCGTGCCTGGCTGACCACCTGCTGGCCTTCGCCGAGACCCTTCTGGCGCTGAGCTTCGATGCGGCGGAAGCTGGCGACGCGGTGCTGGCGCAGGGTCTCCTCGTAGTCGGCGAGTTTACGCTCGGCGGCGGCGATGGTGCGGCTGGCGGCCTCGAGCTTGCCGTCAATGCGGGCGGCGCGGGCGTCGAGCACCTGACGCAGGGGGCGGTAGAGCACCCGTTTCAGGTAGAAGTGCAACAGCAGGAAGACGATGATCGTCGGAATGCTGTCGAACAGTAATTGGCCCAGTTGTTGGAACGTCTGACCCATATTTTCACGAGCGAAGCGCCTGGAGGGCTTCGGGGCGGGAAAAGATAATTTTACTGGAAGGGGGAGAATGGGTCAAGACGGGGACGCAAACGGCGTCAGGCGCGTGGTCGGCACCACGGAAAGAGGCGGGTGGACACCGGCGGCCGAAAGCGGCTACGCTGGCACGGCCACTTTTTGCCTGGGTCGCTCCCGTTGGTCGCTCGGAGGCAGGGCTTCGATTGCCGGCAGAGGATGCCCGCTCTGCTCGGGGCATCGACGATGTTGGGGAGATCGTCCGCATAGCCAGCCGAAACGCCGGTCCATTCTCCCAGCATGAGCGGGACCTCTTCGACGATTTTACGGACTACCTCAACTTTTTCGAGTACATTGCCTACCTGCAGGAGCGGGGCCAGCTAGACCAAAGGGACGTCGACGCGATGTTCGATTACTACCTGCGCTCGCTTAAGCGGCATCCTGAAATTTGCGAGTACGCAGGGCAGAATGGATTCGAACGCCTGAAATCCCTACTCGCTACAATTGAGGAAGCGCCCAAGCACTAGAGTCAGCCCTTGAGCACCTCATCTCAGTTGTTCGTGTACGGTACGCTGATGCGCGGGCAGCGGCTGCATCGCCATCTTCAAGAAGCTCCTGCCATCGAGTTTATGGGCAACGCTCGAATTCGCGGGAAGCTGTACCATCTGCCTCGGCGCAGGTATCCTGGCGCGATCAGGGACAGAGGCCGCCGCGATTTTATTCATGGCGAGCTGTACCGCCTTGCAGAGCCGCAACCCACGCTGAAGAAACTCGATCAGCTGGAGGGCTGTGACGAAGGACTGTTCGAGCGCCGCTTGGTGAATGTTTGGCCGGACGGAGAAAACAAGACCAAGGCCTGGGCCTATTTTTTTGCCCGTCCGCTCGAGAAGGCCACTCCCATCCCGGCCGGTCGCTACCGGGAGCCCGCGGGCCCCCGGCCCGCCACACCCGCCTGAGGACGCAGACACGTGCCCGGCTGTCTTGCGGCGTGACAAGACGGTTTGGTTGACGAGGTTGCAGGTACAGGGCTGCGGGTGACTAGGATCTGCGGTACTGGGCATCGCTTACCGGCTCGAGCCACTCCACCGCGCTGCCTTCGCGGCGCTCCTGGACGGCGAAGTGGGCCATGGCGGTGGTGGGTGTGGCGCCGTGCCAATGCTTTTCGCCTGCTGGAATCCAAACCACGTCGCCGGGATGGATCTCTTCCACCGGTCCGCCGGCGCGCTGGGCCCAGCCGCAGCCAGCAATGACGATAAGGGTTTGACCAAAGGGGTGGGTGTGCCAGTGGGTACGGGCGCCGGGCTCAAAGGTCACGCTAGCGCCCTGTGCGCGCGCCGGGTCGGGTGACTGGAAGAGCGGATCAATGCGGACGGTGCCGGTGAACCAGTCGGAAGGGCCGGTAATCGAGGGTTCGGAGCCGGCGCGTTTAATTTCCATAACGACCTCTAGCCTGAGTCTACAGAGGATTCTGTAGTGCTTGCGGAACCGCCAACGATTGGTTGGCGTGGGCCCCAGCGCGGCTGCGGCATGCGCAGAGACTGTCCCGCTTAGCCCAACTTCTCGTCCGCGCCCAGGCGGGCGCCGTTGGCGAAGGCGGACGCGGCCACGGCCTGGCGGCCCTCCAGGCGGACGGTTTCGAGCACGAGGCGGCCGCGACCGCAGACCACCGCCGGAGCGGCGGGGTCCGCAATCAGGGTGCCCGGAGGCGCGGCACCCCGGGTGTTTTCCGGGAGCGGGTGGCAGGCGAGGATGGCGAGTTGTTTGCCGCGGAAGCGGGTGTGGAGGCCGGGCCAGGGTTGGAAGCCGCGCCAGCGGTTGTAGATTTCCCGGGCGCTGGCGGTCCAGTCCACCAAGCCATCGGCGCGGGTGAGGATGGGGGCGAGCGTGCCTTCCTCCGGCTGCGGTTGCGGGGTGATGGCGCCGGCCGCCAGGCTTTCCAGCGTCTCCTCCATCAGCATCGCGGACAGGGCTGCGAGTCGTGGCGCGAGCACGACGGCGGTTTCGTTGGGACCGATGTCGAGCGAGCGCTGGAGGAGCATGTCGCCGGTGTCGAGGCCGGCGTTGATGCGCATGGTGGTGACGCCGGTGCGGGTTTCGCCGCGCGCCAGGGCCCACTGGATGGGGGCGGCGCCGCGGTAGGCGGGCAGCAGCGAGGCATGCGCGTTGATGGCGCCGTAACGGGGGAGTTCGAAGACGGCGGCGGGCAAAATCTGGCCGAAGGCCACCACCACCAGCGCGTCCGGACGCTGGGCGCGCAGCCAAGCCAATGGGGCGTCGCCGCGCATGCGCTCGGGCTGGTAGACCTCAAGACCGAGATTCGCGGCGGCGCGTTTGACGGCGGGCGGTTCAAGCGCGCCGGAGCGGCCCACGGGACGGTCGGGCTGACAGACGACGGCGGTCAGTTCCCAGCCGCGGTGCTGCGCGAGCCGCTCCAGGGTCGGTACAGCGAAGGCCGGGGTCCCCATGAAAATTAGGCGCACAGGGATATGATAAGGAAATGGCGCGAATGGTCCATTGCGTGAAGTTCGGCAAGGAACTACCGGGACTGCCCGAACCGCCCTGGCCGGGGGAGTTGGGCCAGCGCGTGTACGAGAACGTCTCGATCGAGGGCTGGAACCTGTGGAAGGAGCACGCCAAGATGGTGCTCAACGAGTACCGTCTGGCGCCCTGGACGCCCGAGGCGCAGAAACTGCTCAACGAGCAACTGGAGCAGTTCTTCTTTGGAGCGGGGGCGCAACTGCCTCCCGGGTACGTCGCGCAAAAATCGAAATAGAGTGGCACGGCCACTTTTTGCCTGGGTCGCTCCCGTTGGTCGCTCGGAGGCCGGGCTTCGATTGCCGGCAGGGGATGCCCGCTCTGCTCGGGCCATCTACGAGCTGCCGCCACTTGGTTCGGCGCGGGAACCTCCGCGGCTGCGCCGCGGTTGCATTGCATTTTGCCGGTTCGTTTATTTCCGGTTCTATTACCGGTATGGTGGGCTCAAACCAATCCGGCCAGGCTCGGGCGGTCCGAGCGTTTCGGAAGCGGCTTACCGCGCGCGGCTTGGCGCGTTTTGAGGTAGTCGGGCGCCCTGAGGACCGGGGGCTGATTCGTGCCTTGGCCAAATCGCTGGCCGCCGGAGATGCGGCGGCGGCGCAGATGCGGGCTGCGGTGGTGAATAGCTTGCAGGGCGCAGGACCCAGCGGCGAAACCGTGGTTGCGGCGTTGCGGCGATCCCCCTGGATGGGAGCCGATCTGCGCTTGATGCGGGTGACGGGCGAAGGGCGAAGGATTAAGTTTTGAGCCGCTTCCTGCTCGACACCAACATTCTGAGCGCGTTGGTGAGACCGGTCCCTCCGGCACCGCTGGTGACGTGGATGCGGAAGCAGATTGCGTCAAGCCTTTACATTTCGTCGGTCACGGTGGCGGCCGGCTTGGCATGGGCGCGGCTCATGGCCGCCGGGAAGGCCACCGGGCGGCCAAGAAGCGGTTTCGACATGCTGATCGCGGCGATTGCCGAAGTAAGCGGCTGTGTGGTGGTGACCACCAACGAGCGGCACTTCGTGGGTCTGTCGTATCTCAATCCGGCGGGCGACGTTCCATGACGGGCGCTCAGCCCGGTGGCTTTCGTCAGATGCGCACGGGCGCCTGCTCGCGGCCCTCGGAAACGCTACGGGGGCCATTCGCTCCGCTCCCCTTATCTCCCCGGTGTCGCTGTTCTTAGAGGACCGGCAGGGCTTCGCGCAGCGTGATACGCAACTGCGCGTGGGCGGCGCGCAGCGCGGCTTCCACCGCTTCCGGGGTGGCGGCACGGGCGAAGATGAAGCCCAGGTAGGTGGCGCCTTCGGGCAGGGCGCGCAGGAGTTGGTCGGGTTTGGCGGTGATCTCGATGGATTCGATGCCGGGCAGCGCTTGCGCGGCTTCCACGCCTTCGATGCGGTCGAGCACGCCGCTGCGCGGGATGGGGATCATCATCACCCCGCTGGCTTGGGCCTCGCGCTCCCAGGCGTTGAGCGGTTCCCCCAGCGCACCGCGGATGAGGAGTTCTTCCAGCGAGATCAGCTCGGCTTTGCCGGGTTTGCGGAAGCGCAGGGCGCGGCCGCAGAGGCCGCCGATGGAGCGGGCGGCGATCTCCAGCACATAACAGACGTCGTCGCTCCAGCGGACCTCGGCATGGACCGGTCCGGGGCCGAGGCTGACGGCGCGGGCGGCGGCCTCGACCATGTCCCAGATCACGGCGCGGCGGTCGGTGTCGAGGCGGGAGGGGGCGATGTACAGGCTCTCCTCGAAGTAAGGGCCGTTGAGCGGGTCGGGCTTGTCGACGAGGGCGAAGCGCTGGAGCACGCCGGCGGACATCCAGCCCTCGAGCGCGCACTCCACGCCGGAGAGAAAGCCCTCGATCTGGAGAAAGCGTGCGTTGGGATCCTGCTGCTGCTGGATCTCGGGGGACTCAAGTAGCTGGCGGATGCGGGTGAATGCGGCGGCGAACTGCTCGGGGGTGTCGGCGCGGATGACGCCGCGGCTGGCGGAGAGCATCAGCGGCTTGAGCACGCAGGGGTAGTCCACCTGGGTGGCGAGCG
>DATNAC010000173.1:0-22701 GCA_035573035.1 Terriglobales bacterium | reverse complement strand
GCAAGCGATGTGCGCCGTAATAGCAGATCCGAGTACGCGGTTTTGGTCAAGACAACCCAAGAGAGCAAAATGGCGCAACCTGAAGGCGCGGCGGGCGAGCTCGCCCGAGCCGCCTACAAGGCGTCAGCGGCGCAGTGTGGCACATTTGCCCTTGACAGGGGTGCCGGGGTTATAGACGGGCCCCAGCGCGGCCGCGCCGCGCGCCCCGCTTCTGCCCGGACTGCGCTCGCGGGGGCCGCGCCTGCATTGCTTGCCGGGGGCGGCCCGCCTTGCCACGAGCGGGTCACGTATACAATGGGAAGTCCACTGCCGGCATGGGATCATAATTGCAGCGGCCCTGGAACGCCCGGCATGAAGTATTACGCATTCCAAATCGTGATCGAAAAGGAGCCAGAGGACCCCGGCTACTTCGCCTTCAGCCCAACGATTCCCGGCTGCTTTAGCAACGGAGAGACGATCGAAGCAACGCGCCGCAACATGCGCCTCGCGATCGAGCAGCATCTGGAACACCTGCGCGAGCAAGGCCAGCCGGTGCCACAAAATGATCGCCTGGTCTACGTGGAAGAGCTCAGCGTCGGCGTACCCGAATGAGCCGCATGCCGCAAGTGACGGCGCACGAACTCACCCGATTTCTCAAGGCCCACGGCTTCATCGAGGTCCGCCACGTCGGCAGCCACCTCACCCTGCGATCCGAGGAACGGAACACTTCGATCACCGTTCCCATGCACACCGGATGTGACTTAGGGCGCGGCTTGGCAGCTCGGATCCTCAAAGACGCGGGATTTAGCGTGGACGACTACCTTCACCTTCGTTAGCTCTTGCACCCGGCCATGGCCCGGCTGCCGGCTGCGATCGAGCGCCGCCGCCGCGAGCGTCCGGTTTGATGGGCGCGGGCCCCAGCGCGGAAGGCCACGCGCCCGGCGTTTCCGGGCGCCTTCGGCTTATGCTCGCACCGGCATGGGGACCCCGGAGCCCCATGCCGGTGCTGCGCTCGCGGGGGCCGCGCCTGCATTGCTTGCCGGGGGCGGGCCGCCCTGCGGAATTTCGCAGCCCTCCGCGCCGACTTTGCCCGCAGTGCAAACGGCGCGACCCCCGCGAGCGGCACGGTACCATGGGAGATTCCGCGATGGAGTCTCCACTGTATCCCGCTGGCGGGGCGAGCCCGCGGCGCACGCGCTTCCCCGCGCCACTCGACGGCCGCGATGCCCGCTGGTTGTTCGTCGCGTTGGCGACCGCCGCCATCGCCATCAACTACTTCGATCGCCAAACCCTCCCGGTGGCGATCGCGGCCATCGAGCGGACGATTCCGCTCAGCGATCAGCAGTTCGCCTGGCTGCAGTCGGCGTTCCTGATTCCGTACGCGTTTCTCTATATCGGCGGCGGCCGCATCCTGGACCGTCTGGGCACGCGCCGCGGCTTCATCCTGGTCATGGTGTGGTGGTCGTGCGCCTGCGCCCTGCACGGCCTGGCTCGGGACTTTGCCTTCCTGCTGACGGCGCGCGCGCTGCTGGGCATGGGCGAGGGCGGCGCCTTTCCCGCCGCCACCCGCGTGGTCGCCGAATGGGTGCCGCCCGCGCGGCGCTCCACCGCGATGGGCATCATCAACGCCGGCACCGCGGCCGGCTCGCTGCTGGCGCCGCCCTTGATCGGTTTGGTGCTGCTGGTCAGCGGCTGGCGGACGATGTTTCTCGCCGCCGGCGCCGCCGGCCTCGCCTGGGTGGTCTGGTGGATGCTGGCTTATCAGGACCGCGGCCCCGCGGTGCCCTCGGCGCCAGCCACGCCACCTCCCCCGATTTTCGCGCTGGCGCGCATGCGCCAGGTCTGGGTGCTGGTCTTCGCCAAGTTCCTGAGCGATTCGGCGTGGTATTTTTACCTGTTCTGGCTGCCCAAGTATCTCTACGACATGCGCGGATTCGATATCAAACAGGTCGCCGCCTTTGCCTGGATTCCGTATGCCGCCTCCGGCGCCGGGAGCTTCCTGGGGGGCTGGTTCTCGAGCGCCTTGCTCGCCCGCGGCCACTCTCTCGACTTCGCGCGCAAACTCGCCCTCGGCCTCAGCGCCGCCTTCATGCCGGTGGTCATGCTCGTGCCCCACGTCGCCGTGGCCTGGGCGCTGGTGATGTTCAGCATCGCCTTCTTCTGCCAACAGTCCTGGTCGGGGCTGATCATGACCCTGCCCGCCGACTTGTTCCCGCTCCCGATGGTGGGTTCGGTCGCCGGGCTGATCGGCTTTGGCGGGGCCATCGGCGGCGCCATCTTCGGCGTGGTCGCCGGCTTCCTGCTCGCGCACGGGTTCGGGTACGGAACTCTGTTCGTCCTCTTCGGAAGTTTTCACATCGTCGGCTTCATCGCCATCTTGCTGCTCGAAGGCCGGCTCCGGCCGCTGGAGCTGCCGCGCGAGGCCGCCACCGGATTCAACCTATGAAAATCACGGAAGTACGCACCCGCGTGGTGCAGTGGCGGGAAGCGACCGCGCCCCTCCCCCCGCACTTTTGCACCAACCCCATGGACCTGGTGCCGTTCGAGACCGGCTCCGGCCCCTCCGCCGCGATGAGCAACTTTGCCTTCCATGGCTGGGTGCTGGTCGAGGTCTTCACGGATGCCGGCCTGGTCGGGCTCGGCAACGCCGCCCTGGCGCCGCTCGTCACCAAGACCTGCATCGATACCTACCTGCGCCCCCTGCTGCTCGGCGCCGACCCGTGGGATATCGAGATTCTCTGGCAGCGGATGTACCGCCGCACCCTGGCCTTCGGCCGCAAGGGCGTCGGCATGGTGGCGATCAGCGCGGTGGACATCGCGCTGTGGGATCTGCTGGGCAAGGCCGCCCGCCAGCCCGTCTTCCGGCTGCTGGGCGGGCGCACCAAAGCCCGCATCCCGGTCTACGCCAGCCGGCTCTACAGCATGCCGCTCGAGGCCCTGCGCCGCGAGGCCCAGCGCTACCGCGATGAGGGCTACACCGCCATGAAGCTGCGCTTTGGCTGGGGCCCGGTGGATGGCGCGGCCGGCATGCAGCGCAACCTCGAACTGGTGCGCACCGTCCGCGAGGTGGTCGGCGACGGGGTCGACCTCATGGCCGACGCCTATATGGGCTGGACGCTGGACTATGCCAAGCGCATGCTGCCGCTGCTCGAACCGTTTCATCTGCGCTGGCTCGAGGAACCGGTCATCCCCGACGACACCCGCGGCTACCGCGAGCTCAAGGCCCAGGGCCGGATCCCCATCGCCGGCGGCGAACATGAGTTCACCCTGTTCGGCTTCCGCGAACTGCTCGAGGCCAACGCGCTTGACTACATCCAGTTCGACACCAACCGCGTGGGCGGCATCAGCCAGGCACGGAAAATTGCGGCGCTGGCCGAGGCCTACCAGGTTCCGGTGGTGCCCCACGCCGGCCAAATGCATAACTATCACGTGGTGATGGCCAGCCTGAACTCGCCCATCGCGGAGTTTTTCCCCAAGGTGGACGTCGAGGTGGGCAACGAACTATTCTGGTACATCTTCGATGGCGAACCCGAGCCCGTCCGCGGCGCCATCGATCTCGATGACCATACCCCGGGCCTGGGCCTGACTGTCCGCGAAGAGGCGCTCCAGCGCTTCACCGTGATCGAGTGATGACCGAGGCATGATGCATCTCGTACAAATCGCCGGCGAGCGGGGGCGCCGCATCGCCCTGGTGGAGGAACCCCGCCTGCGCTGCCTGCGCGAGGTGGAGAGCGTGTACGCCCTGGTCCAACGCGCCCTGCGCGAGCCCCGGTCGCTGACTCATCTGGCGCACAGCCTGGCCACGGACGAGCTTCTCGACTACGACGCGATCTACGCCGGCCGTTCGAGCTGGCGGCTGCTGCCCCCAATGGACGTGCCCGGGCAGCCGGCCCGTCTGCTGGTCAGCGGTACCGGCCTCACCCACCTGGGCAGCGCGCGCCAGCGTCAGGCCATGCATGCCGCAAAACCAGAGCAAGCCGCCGAACCCCTCACCGACAGCATGCGGATGTTCCAGTGGGGCGTGGAAGGCGGACGCCCGGAGGGCAACGCGGTCGGCATCGCCCCGGAGTGGTTTCACAAAGGCACCGGAGTCTTGCTGCGGTCTCCCGGAGAGCCGCTCACCATCCCCGCCTACGCCGAGGACGGGGGCGATGAGGCGGAGATCGCGGGCATCTATCTCATCGGCGACGACGGCCAGCCCTGCCGGGTTGGCTTTGCCAACGGCAACGAGTTCTCCGACCACCGCTTCGAGAAGCGCAACTACCTGAACCTCGCGGGCTCGAAGCTCCGCACCTGCAGCATTGGGCCGGAGTTGGTTGTCGGCGCCGGGTTCCAGGCCGTGGCCGGCGAGGTCCGCGTTGAGCGCGGCGCCGCCACCGTCTGGTCGCGCGAGGTGGCCAGCGGCGAAGAGAACATGTGCCACAGCCTGGCCAACCTCGAGCACCACCACTTCAAGTTCGAGGTTCACCGCCAGCCCGGCGACGTACACGTCCATTTCTTCGGCGCCGATGCCCTCAGCTTTGCCGACGGCATCCGCCTGGAGGATGGGGATTGGATGCAGGTCGGCTTCCAAGGCATGGGACGGCCCCTGCGGAATCCGGTGCGCGTTGAGTCCGGCGATACCCGCCGCCTGACGGTCCGCTGTCTCGAATAATTCAGGAGAATCGAATGCCGGACACAATTGCATTCCTGGGACTGGGCACCATGGGAGCCGGGATGGCGGCCAGCCTGCTCCGCGCCGGCTTTCCGCTCGCGGTTTACAACCGAACCCGCGCCGCCGCCGAGCCCCTGGCCGCCCAGGGAGCGCGCGTGGCCGCGACTCCCGCCGAGGCGGCGCACGGAGCGCGCCTGATTGTCGCGATGGTGGCCGACGATGCCGCCTCCCGCGCGGTCTGGACGGGAGAGACCGGAGCGCTCGCGGCGGCGTCCCCCGGCGCCGTGCTGGTCGAGTGCAGCACCCTAAGCCCGGTCTGGATCGCGGAACTCGCCGCCCTGGCCGCCCGGTGTTCGCTCGAGCTGCTCGACGCGCCCGTGACCGGCAGCCGCGCCCAGGCCGAGTCCGGCCAACTGACCTTCCTCGTCGGCGGCGCCCCCGCCGCGCTGGCCGCCGCCCGCCCCGCCCTGGCCGCCATGGGCAAGGCCATCGTCTACCTCGGCCCCACCGGCAGCGGCGCGCGCATGAAGCTGGTCAACAACTTTCTCTGCGGCGTGCAGATCGCCTCGCTGGCGGAAGCCATCGCCTGGCTGGAACGCAGTCACATGGATGTCGGCCAAGCGCTCGGGCTCCTCGCCGCCGGCGCCCCCGGCAGCCCCTTGCTCGCGGGCGTCTCGAAACGCATGACCGCCCCCGACGCCAGCCTGAACTTCCGCGTCCGCCTCATGGAAAAGGATTTGCAGTACGCCGAGGACGAGGCCCGCCGCTCCGGGCTGGTGCTCACCACCGCCGAACCCGCCCGCGCCCGCTTCCACACCGCCACCGCCGCCGGCCTGGGCGACCAAGACATCGCCGCCGTCGTCCGACCCCTGCGTCAAGACTGACGCGGCACAATTCTGCGGACACGGCGCCCAGCTGCCCAATCTCGCGCCAACTCAATGCAGAAGCGCAGAAGCCGAAGGCGCCCGGAAACGCCGGGCGCGCGGCCTTCCGCGCTGGGGCCTGCCCATGAAATGCCAGCGGGCGACGTCGTCGTGGTCGACCGCTTGGGGAGAGTTGATACCGAACTCAATCACGTTTCGGCGGCGGACCAGTCAGGAGATTCCTGTCAATTCCTCGACGGTCAGCCCAATGTCGCGCGCGATCTGCCGGAGCAAGACCGGGGAAATGCCCCTCCCCGCATGGAATGGGACCGTCGTCAAACGCCCGTCCGGATGCCGGAATTGTTTGTGGGAACCTCGCTGCCTGACTTCCCGAAATCCCAGGCATTCGAGCAAAGCGGCCACCTCCCGGGGTTTCAGAATTTGCGGTTTGCCCACGGCTTAGCCGACGCGGACGCTGCGCGTGCAGACGTACTCCGACTCGGGTTCGATCGGACCGTCCTCGCTCAGCATCGCAATGACCTCGCGCAGGTTGTCGTCCAGCTCATCCAGGGAAGCTCCCTGGCTGTGGGCACCGGCAATCCCGGGCACCCAGCCCACGTAGAAACCGGTGGCAAAACCGCGCTCGACGACAGCGGTGAAGCTCTTCATGGTTGCGCCAGACCTGCTGCGCGCTGGACGCAGAAGGTGGTGGAAGCGGCGGATTTGAACTTGCGACACCCCACTGACAAACATCCAGCTTATTGATTTTACTACGCTCTCAGAGCCGTAGTTTCGCGCAATCCGCGCCCCGCGTTTCCGGTGAGCATGTGCAGCATCAACTTGTCTCGCGTCGGGAACAATGGCAGCGTCGAAAGCGTACCCGGGTTCATGCGACGATTCCTGGCCCAAGCTTTGGCAATGGTAGCTCTGCTGCTGCCTCTCGCGGCGGTTGCCCAAGTCAGGTTCGACGTGGCCAGCATCCGGCCGAATTCCCAACCGGTCCCCTTCGAGCGGGACGGGCAAATCTCGCTGACGCACGATACGCTGCGCATGCGCGCGGTTTCAGTCCGGGCTTGCGTGGCGTTCGCCTATGGGGTATCCACCTCGCAGATTGCCGGCCCCGCCTCCCTCTCGCAACGGACGTACGACATCACCGCCAAGGCAGGAGCCAACCCCTCGGACACCAACATCCGGCTCATGCTGCGAACGCTGCTCGCTGAGCGGTTTGGTCTGCGAGTTCACCTGGAGCAAAAGGAAATGCGCGGGTACATCCTCACCGTGTTGTCATCCCCAAGAGTCCCCGCATCGTTCCATCCTTCGACAACGGCGGGCGAGATGGTCCGCCACAACTCCGCTTCTGGCACGACCGCGCGGAACATCACGATGCCGCAATTCGCGGCCTTCCTGACAGGGCCGCTGAACGCCCCGGTGGCCGACCAGACGGGGTTGTCGGGCGAGTACGACCTGACCCTCGATTTCACGCCCTACGTCGACCTCGCCGCCAAGCCCTTCGACTTACCCAGTGCCGATTACGTCCTGAACGCTGCCTTGAAAGGCGAACTGGGCCTACAGCTCAGCGCACGCAGATCAGAATTCCGTGTCGTCGTGGTCGACCACGTGGGAGAGCTAACGCCGAACTGAGGCACGTTCCGCGCGACGCGCGCAAGTTGGTGGAGGCGGTGGGAGTTGAACCCACGTCCGAAAGTGCTGCCGACAGGGAGAACTACGGGCGTATTCCGTTCCGAAACTGCTCGCGACACCCGGTCAGAACAGACAAGAGCCGGATGCCGTTAGCCCCTTGCCTCGTGAGAGGCTCTCGTCCCTCCGCCTCGGAGCCGCGGCGGCGGACCATCCTGCAAGGATGACGCCCACTCCCGGCCTACAGGCGAACCAGGGTGAACGACGCGAGCTTAATTAGGCCGCGTATGCCAGTTGTTGAGAATTGGCATTTCTAGGTTTCCATGCGATTCCGGCGGCATGGTGACCGGCACGCCTCCCTATCTCATCCACTCCCGTCGAATCCGGGACGCCCCCACATTCACAGAAGCAACACCTCCAGTATACGCCCCGTCCGCGCGCGCTATGATGGCCTCTGCCGCCGTGCTCCTCTCCGAAGCCGAACTCCGCGCCGCGCTCGAACCGCTGCTCGACCGCCTCCTGGTCGAGCGCCTGCGCTACTTCCAGCTCCAGCTCGAACCCCGCCTCCAGTCTTTGATCGAAACCGCCCTACGTCCCCAGGCCGCCGAAGGCCGCCTCGGACCCGAGGCCTTGCTTCAGGCAGTGGACGCCTCCGCCGACCCCAACCAGATGTTCGCCGCCCTGTTCGACGCCACCGAGGCGCTCACCGGGCCCGCCCGCGCCCTGATCGTCACCCTGGGAGGCGAGTCCGCCGTCTGGCGCGCACAAGGCGTCCGCCTGCCCGACCGCTTCCCGCTGGCGGCCCACAACGACATCCTGCGCCCCGCCCCCGGTCGCAGCCGCGGCCTGCTTCCCATCCATGTGCGCGAGCTCGCCGTCGGATGGCTCTACTGGGAGGCCGCCGCCGATCTCGAGCCCGCGCGCCTCTCCCGCCTCCAACTGTTGCTGCGCGTCGCCGGCCTGTGCCTCCTCTCTCAAGCCCTGCCCGCGCCCCGGCCCGCGGACCCGGAAGCCGCGCCGCGGGTCCCCGCCGCCGCACGGCCCGAGGCCCTAGTTCACGCCGACCCCGCCGCCCGCTTCGCCCATCTGCTCATTGAGGATCTCGCCCTCTACCTCGAGCGCGACCGCACCCAGGAGTTCGCCGCCGCCCAACGCGCCGGCGACGCCGCCACCCGCTTCCAGCCCGAGATCGAACGCTGCCGCCGCGCCTTCCAGCACCGCTTCCAGTCGGGCATGGAGGTCTTCGAGGCCGCCGCGCAAACCCTGGGGGGACGGTAGCTCCGCTTGCAATTTGTCCGGCAAAATGCTGGACTGGGGGTACGCAAGGAAGGAGGTGGTCCAGTGGACAATTCAGGCAGTAGACGAACTTCAATTTGGACTTGCGAGGTGGCTGAGGCTTAGGCGTTCGCGCGCCCACAGCCTCGCTGAAGCGGCCACCGCGACCGCCTCGGCCAATCCCAACAGTCCACCGTAATCCTGAAGGGGCCCTGGTTCGACCAGGGCCCCTTCAGTTTTGGTCATCTCTGGCATCGAAAAAAATTTTGGCCCCTCCGCAACTTCCCCAAAGCGCCCGGGTTTGACCGATCAACCCGTTAGCGCACAAAGGGGGGTGGGAGCGAAAGCGACCACCCCCCTCTCCTTTTATTGGCGCGGGCCCCAGCGCGGCTCCGCCGCGCGCCCCGCTTTTGCTCGCCCCGGCACCGGGCCCCTGATGCCCTACGCCGCGACGGCGCTGCGATTTGCACTTTCCCTTCCGTTGCCGCCCGTGCTACATTGGGGTTCTCCCAGGCGGGAGTAACTCAGTGGTAGAGTGCGACCTTGCCAAGGTCGAAGTCGCGGGTTCGAATCCCGTCTCCCGCTCCAATCCGGACCTGGCCGCCTGGCCTCCCGGCCCCCAATCTTCTGGATAGACGGATCGCCGGGGAATATGGTATTTGTATCCCTGTGGTGACCTTCACACCATCACGCAGTGCCCGCTTGCGCTGGACCGCCGGGCTCATGGTGGTGATGTACGCCTCGTTTCGCTGGGCCGTCCCGGTGCTGGGCCTCGAGCATCGGCTCGAGCGCGCCGCCGGCCAGGCGGAACACCAAGTCAGCCACGCCGCCTATCACTTGGTGCGCGCGGCCGTGCTCATGGCCGAACCCGACTGGCCCGCGCCCGCCCCCGCCCGCACCGCCGGCATCAAGGACCACGCCGAACTCGCTCCCCTCACCGTCGTCACCGCCGGCACCAGCCACTTCTTCTTTGAGGCCTTCGTCCTCCGCATCTAGTCTCCGATCCTGCTCTGCCTTTTTCCCCGGCGGCTCCTCCGCCGGAGAGCCTTTATTTCCGCTCGTCGAAAAGGAGACTGGAATTATGTCCGCAAAACGCATCTTGCTCGTGGATGAATCCTCCGTACGGCAGCCCTACCTCGGAGAAGTGCTGCAGGATACCGGCAGCGTCACCGTGTACAAGGAGCCCGACAAAGCCCTCTCCGCGGTCAAGCGCGGCTTGGGCGTGGACGTTGCCGTAATTCACTACCGCATGTCGCTGACGCCTCTCATCCAGGCCATTCGCCGGTCCACGCCCCAGGCCAAGATCGTGGCCTTCGGCAGCCCGCGTTCCGAGACGCCGCTCGGCGTGGACAAGTACCTCACGCAACCGGTGCTGGGCTCCGAACTGCGCAACATCGTGGATGCGATGGCGGCCAAGCGCCGTAACAACTAACCGACACGGGAACTCCATCCAGGTTGACCGCCGGATGGCGGCGGGCCGCGGAACAGGGCAAAATGGGGAGCAATGTCGTCGCATCCCCAAGCCGCCCCGCATCCCGCTCCGTCCGGCGGCGGCCGCTGGCGCTGGGCGCTGTTTGCCGTCCTCGTCGTGCTGTGCGGCTTCGGCTACCACTTTACCGAGCGCACCACCTCGTCCACCCTGAAAGGCGGTAATCCGGTCCTCGCCGCCGCCGCGCTGCGCCGCTTCAACCAGGACCAGAACTTCTACCAGACCGCCTCCTCCCTCGGCGGTATGGCCGACTACGGCAACGAGCGCGCCTACGCCGCGCAAGCCCAGCACTACGCCGACGAGCTGGTGGACCTCTCCTTCGCCATCGCTCTCGAGGTCGAGGCCGAGGCCCAAGCCGCCCCCGGCGCCGCTCCCGATCCCGCCGCCCAAGCCCGCATCACGCGCGCCCGCGCCGCCGTCGCCGCCGACCAGCTGTCGCTGCGCCAGAGCCGCCCAGCCACCGTTGGCCTCGCCGTCGCCCAGGCGCAGCTCGAGCTCGACCAAGCCCGCCTGCAGGATGCGATCAGCGACGCCTCCCGCGGCAGCGACGGCACCGACCGGCTGCAGCGCCTCCAGCAGGAACACGAGTCGCTGCATAAGCTGGCCGACGGCGGGGGCGATGCCCTCGCCGCCGAGGCCTCCGCCCGCAACCCCCGGACCGCCCGCGGCCTGGTGGGCGAGCTGCACGCCGCCCTGCTGCTGACCGACAAGCTCCATCGCCTGGAGGACGCCGAAGCCGCGGTGCGCGCCGCCATCCCCGGCGTGATTGCCGAACACGACCGGCTGCATGCCCGGCTCGCCGCCGAGGAAGCCGCCCTCAAGGCCGCCCCCGCCGCGGCCAGCTCCGACCGCGTGGACCGGCTCCATTCGCTGGCGCAACAGCAGGTCCAGATCTCCCGCTTCGACTCCCAGGCCGACGTCGCCGGCGAGCTGGCCGATGCCTACGCTCACTGGGAGCCCATCGCCGTGAACCAGCGCACCGCCGCCCTGCACGCCGCGCTCAGCGAGTTGCTCGTCATCCTGGCGATCCTGGGCGTGCTCGGCCTCTTCCTCGCCCTGCTCGACCAGGGCCTGCGCCACGCCCGCTGGGAGCGCAAGCGTGCCCTGATGCTGCGCCACGTCCTCGGCCTCTGCGCCGAGGTGTTCGCCGCCATCTGCCTGCTGATGGTGTTCTTCGGACAGCCCACCCAACTGCTCACCATCATCGGCCTCGCCGGCGCCGCCCTCACCGTCGCCTTCCAGGACGCCATCCTCAGCCTCGCCGGCTGGTTCATTCTGATCGGCCGCGGCGGCGTTCACCTTGGCGACTGGGTCGAAATCAACGGCGTGCAGGGCGAGGTCACCGAAATCCGCCTGCTGCGCACGGTGCTGCTCGAGACCGGCAACTGGATTACCCCGGGACACCCCACCGGCCGCCGCGTCTTTTTCCCCAACAGCTTCGCCCTCAAGGGCAGCTACTTCAACTACTCCACCGCCGGCCAGTGGCTCTGGGACGAGCTCACCGCCCAGGTTCCCGATGCCGTGGATCCGCATCGCGTCGTGGCCGAGGTGGAGGCCGCCATCCGGCGCGAGATCGGCGACCAGGCCGAAACCGCGCGGCATGAGTGGCAGCAGCAGTGGCGCCACATGCACGCCCAGGCGCCGTTCAGCACGGCGCCCACGGTGCTGCTCCGCCCCTCCGCCGACGGCCACTTCACCCTGGTGGTGCGCTACACCACGCCGGCGCAGCAGCGCACCGCCATGCGCGAACGCCTCTGGACGGTAATGCTGCAGGCGATCTCGGCCGCCGCGCACACCCCCGCGGACGCGGCGGCGCCGGTCAAGGTCTAGCTAAACCGCGACTGGGCGCAGGTAGGTGCCGAGGAAGTTGGCCAGCAGGTGCTTGCCCGCCAGCGTCAGGATGCTTTCGGGGTGGAACTGCACCCCCTCCACCGCCCACTCGCGGTGGCGCACCGCCATGATGGTGCCGTCGGGGCTGCGCGCGCTCACCTCCAGGCAGGAGGGCAGCGACGCCGGGTCGATGATCAGCGAATGGTACCGCGTGGCCGAGAAGGGCTGCGGCAGGCCCGCGAAGACGGTGCGGCCGTCGTGCTCGATCATGCTGGTCTTGCCGTGCATCAGCACCGAGGCGCGCACGATCCGCCCGCCAAACGCCTGCCCGATGCTCTGGTGCCCCAGGCAAACGCCCAAAATGGGCAGCCGCCCGGCGAAGTGCCGCACCGCCGGCACGCTCAGCCCGGCCTCGTCCGGCGTGCACGGCCCGGGCGAGATCACCAGCGCCGCCGGCCGCATCGCGTCGATCTCGTCCAGCGTGACCTGGTCGTTGCGCCGCACCACCACTTCCTGCCCCAACTCGCCCAGGTACTGGGCCAGGTTGTAGGTGAACGAGTCGTAGTTGTCGAGTAGGAACACCATGGCCGCTGGTCCTTACAGTCCGGCGCGGGCGCGCTCGATCGCCCGCATCATCGCCCCCGCCTTGTTCACGCACTCCAGGAACTCCCGCTCCGGCACCGAGTCCGCTACGATTCCCGCCCCCGCCTGCACGCTCGCCATCCCCTTGCGGAACACCACCGCCCGGATCAGGATGCAGGAGCTCAAGTTGCCGGAGTAATCGAAGTTCAGCACGGTGCCGCCGTACGGCCCGCGCCGCGTCGGCTCCAACTCCTCGATGATCTGCATCGCCCGCACCTTGGGCGCGCCCGACAGCGTCCCGGCGGGAAAGCACGCGGTCAGCGCGTCGAAGGCGTCGCAGCCGGCGCGCAGCTCGGCCCGCACGTCCGATACCAGGTGCTGTACGTGGGAGTACTTCTCCACCGTCATCAGCGCCGGCACCGTGACCGTGCCGACGGTGGCCACGCGGCCCACGTCGTTCCGCCCCAGGTCCACCAGCATGACGTGCTCGGCCCGCTCCTTCTCATCCGCCAGCAACTCGCGCGTCAGCTCCGCGTCCTGGTCCTCGCTCGCGCCCCGCGCCCGCGTCCCCGCGATGGGACGGTACTGGATCTGCCGCTGCGCGACCCCCACCAGCAGCTCGGGTGAGGCGCCCGCCACCGACCAGTCGCCCAACTGCAGGAAGAACATGTAGGGCGAGGGGTTGATGGTGCGCAGCGCGCGATAGACCTGAAACGGCGCCACCTCGGTGGCCACATCGAAGCGCTGCGACAGCACCACCTGGAAGACGTCGCCCGCCTCGATGTACTGCTTCGCGCGCCGCACCGCCGTCTCGAACTGCGTCCGCTCCCAGTTGGGAAACACCGGCATCGGTCCGCTTTCGGTGGTCGAGCGCGGCCGCGGCGGCGCATGCTCCAACCGCGCCGCCATCGCCTCGATGTCGGCCAGCGCGCGCGCGAACTCGGCCTCGATCCCCGCCGCCGCGGCGGTATCCACGCAGGCCACCAGGGTGATCTGCCGCCGCACATGGTCGAAGACGATCTGGCGCGAGAAGAACATGAGCAGGCCTTCGTCCAGCCCGAGGTCGTTCTTCGCCTGGGTGGGGATGCGCTCGAACGAGCGCACCATGTCGTAGCCCATGTAGCCCACCGCGCCCGCCAAGAAAGGCGGCAAATCCGGCATCGGCGCCACCCGCCGCCGCCGCGCCTCCTCCCGCGCCAGGTGGCTCAGGCTGCCCGCCACCGCTTCCCACTTGCCCGCGCCCTGCCGGCGCAACGAGACCTTGCCGTTGCGCTGGCGCAGCAGGAAGTCGGGGTCCACGCCCAAATAGGAGTAGCGCCCCAGCTTTTCCCCGCCCTCGACGCTCTCCAGAAGATAGGAGTACTTCGAGCGGCGCCCGCGCAGGCAGTTCAGGTAGGCGGCTACCGGCGTGTTCAGGTCGGCGAGGATGGTACGCGCCAGCGGAACCAGATTATAGTCCGCTGCGAGACGCCGGACTTCAGCGAGCGGCAGGGGTTGGGTCGAGTCCGGCATTGTGGAAAGGCCATTTTACCCTACCGGGTACAATGGACCCAGGATGCCATCGGGGGCGGCCAGCGCCGGAACCAACCCAACGAACGACGAGTTCACCACGATCACGGCGGCGCCACAGTGGACTGGCAAGCAGCGCGCTAGCCTGGCCCTGGCGCGCAACCTCGCGCCCTGGTTCATCCGCGGCATCGGCTCCAGCCTGCGCCTGGAGCTGCCCAACGGCGTCCCGCCCGGCGCCTTCACCGACCCGCCGGAGCCGGCGATTTACGTCTTCTGGCACCGCGTCCTGCTGCCCATCGCCTATATCGCCCGCGGCCGCGGCTTCGGCGTGCTTGTCAGCCAGCACTTCGACGGCGAAATGATCTCCCAGGCCGCCGCCCGGCTCGGCTACCGCCTCTTCCGCGGCTCCAGCACCCGCGGCGGCGCCGACGCGCTGCAGGAGATGACCGCCGCGCTCGAGGCCGGCCACCCCATCGCCCTTACCGTGGACGGCCCCCGCGGACCCGCCTTCGTCGCCAAGGGCGGCGCCATCCAACTCGCCCGCGCCACCGGCGCCCCGATCTACGCGCTGCACGTCTCGCCCCGCTCCTGCTGGACGGCGCGCAGTTGGGACCGCTTCCAGATCCCCAAACCCTTTTCCCGCGCGCGCGGCGTCTGGACCGGACCGCTGTTTGTGCCGCGCGACGCCGACCCCGCCCAGTGCGAGGCCCTGCGCCGGGACATGCAGGCCATGCTCAACTGCCTGCGCCTCGACAACGACACTTTACCCGACATCCTGAAGGAGGAACCCGCGTGAAACTTGGCATGGTTGGTCTCGGCCGCATGGGCGGCAACATGACGCAACGTCTGATCGAGGGCGGTCACCAGGTGGTGGTCTACGACCCCGCCGCCGCCGCGGTCGCCGCCGCCACCCAACTCGGCGCCGAGGCCTCCACCGGCCTCGCCGACATGGTGAAAAAGCTGGCGGCGCCGCGCGTGGTTTGGATCATGGTGCCCTCGGGCGCGATCACCACCAGCACGGTATCGCAGTTGGTCGAGCTGCTCCAGCCCGATGATGTGCTCATTGACGGCGGCAACTCGCATTACAAGGACTCACTCGTCCACGCCGGCATGGCCGCCAAGAAGCAGGTGCACTTTCTCGATGCCGGCACCAGCGGCGGCGTCTGGGGACTCAAGGTGGGCTACTGCCTGATGGTGGGCGGCGAGAAACCGGTGTTCGACCGGGTGTCCCCCATCTTCACAACCCTGGCCCCGCCCGACGGCTGTCTCTACACCGGCCCCGCCGGCTCCGGCCATTTCGTCAAAATGGTCCACAACGGAATCGAGTACGGGTTGCTTCAAGCCTACGGCGAAGGCTTCGAAATTCTGGAAAAATCGCAGTACCCGCTCGATCTGCACGCCCTTGCTCACTTGTGGAACCAGGGCAGCGTGATTCGTTCGTGGTTACTTGAGTTGGCGGAAAACGCCTTTGCCCGTGAACCGCATCTGGAAAGCTTGCGGGGGTATGTGGATGACTCAGGCGAAGGCCGCTGGACCGTCCAGGCGGCCTTGGACGAGAACGTGCCGGCCCCGGTGCTGACCCTCTCCCTGCTGGCGCGCCTCCGCTCCCGCCAGGACGAGTCCTTCAGCGCCAAGGTGATTGCCGCCCTGCGCAACGAGTTCGGCGGACATGCGGTGAAAAAGGAGCCCAAACAACCATGATCGAGTGGGTGACACGGCCAACATTGGGCGAAGTAACCGAGGAGTTCTGCCAGCGGCTGCGGGCGCAGACCGGGGTGCTCAAGGGCGAGAGCGAGATCGCCCTCACCGGCGGCCAGTCCGCCGCCGTGTTCTACGACGCCCTCGCCGCCCATGGCGTTCCCGGCCGCCTGCGCTACTACTGGAGCGACGAGCGCCTGGTCCCGCCTGACGATCCCGACAGCAATGTCAAGCTCGCCCAGGATCACCTGCTCCGGCCCGCCGACGTAGCCCGCAAGCACGTCTTCGCGCCCGACACCTCGCTCCCCCCCGAGGAGTGCGCCGCCGCCTATGCCGAGCTCATCCGCAAACAGGTCCAGGGCGGCCCGGTCTCCACGCCCCAGTTCCCGCTCATCATCCTGGGCCTGGGCGAGGACGGCCACACCGGCTCCCTCTTCCCCGGCCGCGACCCCTACCTGCACGATGACGACCTGGTACGCGCGGTGGAGGCCACCCCCGCCCATCCGCACCCGCGCATCACCTTTACCCCCAAGCTGATCAATGCCGCCACGCACGTCTGGTTCGTGATCACCGGCGCCAAAAAAGCCTGGGCGGTCGAGCAACTGGCACAGCGCACCGCCACGCCCACCCAGGTCCCCGCCCTGGTGGTTGACCCCGATCGCGTCCGCATCACCGTCTTCGTGGACCCCGCCGCAACCCAGGGCCACCGGTATTGACAAAAAAGGCGCGGGTCCAGCGCGCCTGCGCGCCTGGAGCCCGCGCCTCGCACTTTGCCGACCGGCCTACTGGTGATTGCCCGCGCCCGCCAGCGCCTGCTGCGGCGAGGGATCCACCGGCGTCGGCGGCCCCGGCATCGTGCCCGGCGCCAGCCGCGGCAACGGCTCATCGCTCATCGCCAGCGCGTACGCCGCCGCCGCGATCTCCGCCGCGCCCTCGCGCACGTCCTCAGGCACGATCCGCTCATAGGTATCCAAGTTGGTGTGCCAGGTGAAGGGCTGGTACTCGATCGGGTCCTGCTCCAGGTTGATGCCCGCCAAGCCGGCCTGATTGAACGAGGTGCTGTCGGTACCGCCGGTGCGCCGGCTGGCGGTCGCCGCCGAACCCATGAAGCCCCAATCGTGAAAGGGCGCCAGGATGCGCCCGACCTCGGCCGCCGCCTCCGGCGGGCCGAACACGCTGGCCCCGCGCGGCTTGCTGGTGCCGTCGTCAATGTTCAAATACGCCACCAGGTCCTTGTATTCCGGCTTCTGGTGCTCGTAGCTGCCGAAGTGGTTGTCCACATACGCCAGCGAGCCCAGCAGCCCTTCCTCTTCCCCGCTCCACAGCGCCACCCGGATGGTGCGCCGCGGCTGCAGGTGCGAGGCCAGCAGAATGCGCGCCGCCTCCATCATCATGGCGCTGCCAATGGCGTTGTCGGTGGCCCCGGTGGCGTTGTTCCAGGAATCCAGATGGCCGCCCAGCATCACGACCTCATTCTTCTTGTCGGTGCCCGGAATCTCGCCCACCGCGTCGTATACCGTCTTGCCCTCGGGGTAGGTGGTGTTGACGATATTGAACCGCAGGGTTACAGGGGTTCCGTCGGCCAGTACGCGGGCGATGCGGCCGTAATCGTCCGAGCGCATCACCACGGTCGGCACCTCGAGCGCCATGTCGTAGGTGGGGTTGTTATAGGCCACAATCACGCCGTGGTCCATGTTGGCGTCGTTGATGCGGACCTTGACCCCGTTCTTGACCAGGAAGGCGTCGAACTGGGTGGTGATCTGCTGCCGGGTCAGTCGCGACGGATCGGGCGGCGCCGCCGGGCCGCGCCCGCCCCTTCCCCGGCCGCCGCGACGGAAGGCGGCGCACGCCGGGTCATCCGGGGTGGCGTTGAACTGGCAGTTCCAGAAAGCATCGGGGCGGCGGAGAGGGGCCGGGGTGAAGTTTACCGGGATCACCCGCGGCTCGCCCACCAGCACAATCTTGTTACGGATCAGCGGCGCGGTCTTGGCGAAGTAGGCGTCCATCTCGGCCTGGGTGGGCATGGGCGCCGGGGCCTGGCCGCGTCCCGCCGGCGTCATGCCGGGCGGCGTGATCAGCACCGCCTCGGCGGTTACCAGCCCCGCCGTACTCGGCGTCCAGTGCAGCGGCTTGACGATCAACTGGCCGTGGAAGGGGGTGACCGCGTCCGCCTGCAGCGTCAGGTTGTCCCACCCCGGCACGGTGTGGTTCAGCCGCTCCGGCACGAACGGGTACGGCTCCAGATGGGTGTTCTTCATCCCAAAGCTGGCCATGGTCCGGATCGCCCAATCGTCGGCCGCCTTGAGGTTGGGCGTGCCGGTGAGCCGCGGACCGTAGACGTCGGTCAACTCGTGCTCGATCCACATGATCTTGGAGTTCTCCGGCGTCTCCTGGGCGCGCAACTGCGCCTGCACCGCCGCCATAGTCGGCGCGGCGCCGTCGCGGCGCGGATGCGGCCGCGCCGCCGTCAGAACAAGCGAAAAGCCGGCCACCGCGGCGGCATATTGTACGGACCGTTGCGTCATAGGAAGCTCCGCGAAAAGGCGCCTCATTGTATCAGAACCGATAGACGGACACCCGCGGCTCCGGGCGTAGACTTGAGATATGACCCCTGCACGTGGCTACGCCGCAACCGCCGCCGACGCGCCGCTGGCGCCGTTTCCCTTTGAACGCCGGGATGTGGGCGACCACGACGTCGCCATTGACATCCTCTACTGCGGCATTTGCCACACCGACATCCACCAGGTGCGCAACGAGTGGGGTGGCTCGTTCTATCCCATGGTGCCCGGCCACGAGATCGCCGGGCGGGTGCGGGCCGTGGGCAAAGCAGTCAAGCGCTTCAAGGCCGGCGACCTGGCCGGCGTGGGCTGCATGGTCAACTCCTGCCGTGTCTGCCAAAACTGCCGCGACGGCGAGGAGCAGTTCTGCGATCGCGGCGCCCTCATGACCTACAACGGCCGCGAGGAATCAGGAGAGCCTACTTACGGCGGCTACTCCAACCAGATCGTGGTGAATGAGGATTTCGTCCTCAAGATCACCCACCCCGAGAAGGACCTGGCCGGCGTCGCACCCCTGCTCTGCGCCGGCATCACCACCTACTCGCCCCTGCGCCGCTGGAAGGCCGGAGCCGGCAAGAAGGTGGGTGTGGTCGGCCTCGGCGGCCTTGGCCATATGGGCCTCAAGCTAGCCCACTCCTTTGGCGCCCACGTAGTCCAGTTCACCACCTCCAAGAACAAGGTGGACGACGCCAAGCGCCTGGGGGCCGACGAGGTTGTCCTCTCCAACCAGGAGGACGCCATGGCCCGGCACTCCCGCAGCTTCGACTTCATCCTGGATACGGTGGCCGCGCCCCACGACCTCGGCGCCCTGCTCGGTCTGCTGAAACGCGACGCCACCCTGACCCTGGTGGGCGCGCCCGACAAGCCCTACGAACTGGGAGCCTTCCCGCTGATCATGGGCCGCCGCACCCTCGCCGGCTCCCTTATCGGCGGCATCCGCGAAACCCAGGAAATGCTCGACTACTGCGCCCAGCACAAAATCGTCAGTGACGTCGAGGTCATCCCGGTACAGCAGATCAACCAAGCCTACCAGCGGATGCTGCGCAGCGACGTCAAGTACCGCTTCTCGATTGATCTGGCAAGCCTCTGACATGGCCGGCCTCGACTGACATGCACCCCGTCTCCCTAGCCCTCGACCGGTTGGCGGCGCGCCAGGACCTCTCTCACGCCGAGGCCCGCGCCTTGGTGGATGCCCTGTTCGCCGGCGAGGCCACCGAGATCCAGACCGCCGGGATCCTGGTCGGCCTGGCGGTGAAGGGCGAGACCGTGGACGAGATCGTCGGCTTCGCCGAGGGCATGCGCGCCGCTGTCACCCCCATCGGCCTGCCCGCTTCCGGCCACCGCTACGTGGACACCTGCGGGACCGGCGGCAGCGCTCGTGATGTTTTTAACATCTCGACCGCCGCCGCGCTTGCCGCCGCCGGCGCCGGGGTCAAGGTCGCCAAACACGGCAACCGCACCAGCACCAGCGTCTGCGGCTCGGCCGACGTGATCGAGGCTCTCGGAGTCAACCTGTCATTTCCCGCATCCGAGCTCGGCGCCTGCCTGGAGTCGGTCGGCATCGCCTTCCTTTTCGCCCCTCTCCTCCACGGCGCCATGCGCCATGTCATGCCGGTACGTCGCGGCTTAAAGCTCCGGACCATCTTCAACCTCCTGGGCCCGCTCACCAACCCCGCCGGCGCCGACGCCCAGGTGGTCGGCGTCTCGTCAGCCGCGCTGATCCCGAAGATCGCCCAAGCCCTGGCCCGCCTCGGTACCCGCCACAGCTTCGTGGTCCGCTGCCAGGACGGCCTGGGAGAACTCTCAACTACAGCTTGCAATGATGTCGCTGAAGTCAAGAACGGCAATGTATTAACCTATACTCTCGATGCCGCGGCGCTAGGCCTCCGCCCCGCCCGCCTGGAAGCCCTGCGCTGTACCACCATGGAACAAGCCGTGGCTGACTTGCGCTCGGTGCTGGAAGGCAAACCCAGCCCCCATCGTGACATCGTATGCTTGAACGCCGCCGCCGCCTTAGTGGCTGGCGAACGCGCCGGCGATCTGCGGGAAGGCATTGAACTCGCCCGCCAGGCGCTTGACTCGGGTGCTGCCCGCGCAAGACTGGACGCACTGGTTGCCTATACCCGCGGGGTGAAGACCTCGGCCCAGGGTTCGTAGTTGAACGCGCGCCCCCGCGCGCCGCCGTCAAGCAGTACTTGAAGAATGGCTCGCCTACTGCAGCACGTGGTGGTGTTGGGCGCCGGTACCATGGGCGCGCGCCTAGCGGCGCACTGCGTCAACCACGGCCTCCAAGTCAGCCTCCTCGACCAGACCCGGGAACTCGCCGCTACCGGCCTCCACGCCGCCGCCTCCAGCCGCCCCGCATCGTTCTTCCTTCCCGAGCTCGCCGCCGCCGTCCGCACCGGCGACTTCGATGATCATTCCATCAATCGCGCCGACTGGGTCGTGGAGGCGGTGGTTGAGGATCTCGAAGCCAAACGTGCGCTGCTTGCCCGGGTCGCTCCCCGCCTCTCCTCGGCGGCACTCTTTACCACCAACACCAGCGGCCTACCCGTCCGGGAAGTTGGTGCCGGTCTGCCCGCCGATCTGAAGCGCCGCTGGTTCGGCACCCACTTTTTCAACCCGCCCCGGTACATGCGCCTGGTCGAAATGATTCCCACGTCAGACACCGACCCGGCAGCCATGGCATGGCTGCGCGAATGCCTGGAGGGGCGATTGGGAAAGGGCGCGGTGACAGCGCGTGACACGCCAAACTTCATCGCTAACCGCATTGGTGTGTATGCGTTACTGAATACCCTGCAACGAATGCAGGAGCATCGTCTGAGCGTCGAGGAAGTGGATGCTTTCACGGGGCCACTGCTGGGCTGGCCCAAGTCGGCGACCTTCCGCACCCTCGACATGATCGGGCTCGACACCCTGGTCAAGGTTGTGGAAAACTCCTACCGCAATTTGCCCCTCGACGAGCAGCGCGAGCTCTTTCACGTCCCTCAATTCATTCAAGGAATGCTCGAACGTGGATGGCTGGGCGATAAGACAGGACAAGGATTTTACAAGCGGTCCGGCAACGACATCCTGGCGCTGGATTTGGAGTCCTTCACCTATCATTCACGCCAGAAAATCACCCTCCCATTTGACGAATTGCCCAGCGCGCTGGGCGCCAGCCCCTTCGTCCGGGAGTGTGTCGAGGGCGTCATCGCCTATGCCCACCGCCGGATGGGTGAGATTACCGACGATCCCGAGGCCATCAACCGCGCCATGCGCTGGGGCTACAACTGGCAGTACGGCCCCTTCGAACTTGAAGCCATGGTTCACTCTGGCCAAGCTCCCGCTAGACCGCTCGGCCGCGCCGTTCGCTCCAACCCCGGCTGCTCCCTGCTCGAGCTGCCCGAAGGAGTGGGATGTCTGGAGTTTCATACCAAGCTCAATGTCATCGGGGCCGACACCGTGGCGCTGGTCAGCGAAACCCTCGCCAACCCACCGTCGTCAATTGATGCGTTTGTCATCTCGAACGGCGCCGAGAACTTCTCCGCCGGCGCCGACTTGCTCTACCTCCTGGCGGTCATCCAGAACGAGGACTGGGACGAAGTTGACATGGCGGTGCGTGCCTTCCAGAGCATGACGACAGCGGTCAAACGCTCCGCCCGACCGGTGGTGGTCGCCCCGTTTGGGATGGCGCTGGGAGGCGGCTGCGAGCTCACCCTCCACGCCGCCCAGGTGGTAGCCCATGCTGAGTTGTACACCGGCCTGGTCGAGGTGGGGGTGGGCCTGATCCCGGCCGGCGGCGGCACCAAGGAGATGGCGCTGCGGATGGACGCCAAGGCCGCCTTTGAGACCATCGCCCTGGCCAAGGTCTCGACTTCGGCCGCCGAGGCCCGGCAGCTCCGCTACCTCCGCCGCGGCGACGAGATCGTCGCCAACCGCGACCGTCTGTTGGAAGCCGCCCGCCAACGCGCCCGCCAGATCGCCAACGCCGGCTACGAGCCCCAGCCGGAGCAGTCGCTCACCGCCCCCGGCCCCTCGGTCCAGAGCACGTTGGAGCTGGGCGTCTACCTCATGAAGGAGGCCGGACGGATCTCCGACTACGATCAGCTCATCGCCAAGCGGCTCATTCACGTCATCTGCGCCGGCGGCGCCCCGGCGGGCATGCCCGTCCCCGAGAGCCGTCTGCTTGACCTCGAGCGAGAGGCCTTCCTGAGCCTGTGCGGAGAGCCCAAGACCCGGGAGCGTGTGAGCTATATGCTGAAGACAGGCAAGGCCCTCAGGAACTGACATGCCCAGCGCCTACATCGTATCGGCGGTGCGCACCCCGGTGGCCCGGGCCTTCAAGGGCGGCCTGCGCGCCACCCGCCCCGACGATCTGGGCGCGCTGGTGCTGCGCACGGCACTGGAACGGGCCGAGGTCGAGGGCAGCGAAGTGGAGGACGTCATCCTGGGCTGCGCCATGCCCGAGGCCGAACAGGGGCTCAACCTGGCCCGCATGGCGGCGCTGCGGGCCGAGATCCCGGTCACCGCCTCGGCCGCCACCATCAACCGCTTCTGCGCCTCCGGCATCGAGGCGATCGCCATCGCCTGCCAGCGTATCGAGGGGGGCGCCCGCGCCATCCTAGCCGGCGGCGCCGAGAGCAT
>DATNAC010000172.1:0-10539 GCA_035573035.1 Terriglobales bacterium | reverse complement strand
CGCCTGGCCGGCACGGACTTCGAGTTCCCCGTCGCGGTACTCGACCCGCAGCGCGCCCTCCAGCACGATGGTGTACTCGTCGAAGTCGGGGGTCTGGCCGGGCTCGCGCCAGCCCGCCGGGCTGCGCATCTCGGCGACACTGCAGGCCTCGGTGCCGGTATTGACCCGGCCCACGAACTCGTCAATCAGCTTGGGCTTGTTGCCCGCGGGGGTGATCCGCGTCGGCTTCGCAATCAGAGAGGGCATAGCGCATTATAGTCAGACCGATGCGATCCGCGTTTTGCCTCTTCGCGTGCCTGCTTTCCGTTTGCCTTGCCCCCGCGCAGTCGCCGGCGGCGCGGCACGATCCGCCGGAGTGGACGGCGCCCTTCCCGCCCTTCCGTATCGCCGGCAACCTGTACTACGTCGGCAGCCAGGACCTCGCCAGCTACCTCGTGGTCACGCCCCAGGGCAACATCCTCATCAACAGCGCCACCGAAGCCAATGTGCCGCTGATCCGCGCCAGCATCGAGAAGTTGGGCTTCCGCTACCGCGGCACCCGCATCCTGCTCATCAGCCACGCCCACTGGGACCACGCCGGCGGCAGCGCTCGCATTCTACGCGAGACCGGAGCCAAGTACCTGGTCATGGACGCGGACGTGCCCGTGGTCGAATCCGGCGGCCGAGACGATTTCGCCTACGGAAGCAATGCCGCCGACCGCTATCCGCCGGCCAAGGTGGATCGTGCGCTGCATGACGGCGATGTCGTCCGCCTGGGCGGTACGGAACTGGTGGCGCATCTCACCCCGGGTCACACCAAAGGTTGCACGACTTGGGCGATGCGCGTCACCGATCACGGCAAGACCTACTATGTCGTCATCGTAGGCAGCGCCAGCCTGCTCGCGAGCTATCGCCTACGCAACAATCCCCGGTACCCCCGGATTGTCTCCGACTACGAGCGCACCTTCCGTGTACTCGCTTCCCTGCCCTGCGATATCTTCCTCGGCTCCCATGGAGGGTTCTTCGACCTGAAGGCGAAGTACGCCGCACTCGGCAAGAGCGCGGCCAACCCGTTCGTGGACCCGGACGGGTACCGCAAGTATGTCGCCGCCGCGCACCAGGCGTTCGAAGCCGGGCTGGCCGCCCAACGCCAATAGCGCCGATGTGGACACCGCTTCTCTCCGCCGACGCCATCGCGGCCCGCATCCGCGAGTTGGGCGGGCAGCTCAGCGCCGCGTACGCGGGCGAGGAGCTGGTTCTGCTGGGGCTGCTTCAGGGCGGGCTCTTTTTCCTGGCGGAGTTGGCGCGCGCCGTGGCGCTGCCGGTAAGGATCGAAACCCTGCGGCCGCAGAGCTATTTCGGCGGCACTGCGTCCTCCGGTCGGGTGGCGCTCGAGCCCGCGCCGGCGCTCGACATCGGCGGCCGCCACGTCGTGGTGGTGGACGACATCTACGATAGCGGCCGCACCCTGGCGCGCGTGCGCGATCATCTCGCGTCCCTGGCGCCGCGCTCGCTGGAGTTCGCCTGCTTATTGGTCAAGGACGCGCCTCGGGTCCGCCCGTTCGAGGTGCGCTACCGCCTATTCGAGATTCCCAACGTATTCGTGGTCGGCTGCGGACTGGACCTCGACGGGCTGGGGCGTAACCTGCCCGGCGTCTGGGCCTGGCCGGATGGCGCCTCAGAGCAAGCCGCGCGCGCGCAGCTCCTGGCGCAACTGCGCAGCCCCGGCGAAGTGCACTGAGGCCATGCCCAGTTCCCGCGGAGCGGCGAGGTTCTCTTCCCGATCGTCCACGAAAAGGCAATCGCACGGCGCCGCCTGCATGATGCCCAGCGCCCGGCGGTAGATCTCGGCGCCCGGCTTGCGCTCCCCCAAGTAGCAGGAGCTGCAGAAGGCTTGGAAGTACCGGGCCAGCTCGAAGCGTTCGATGCGGTAGCGGTTGAGCTCGCGGCCTTCGTTGTTCAACGTTGCCAGCCGCGCCTTGCCCGCCGCCGCCAGCTCTCCCAGCAGCGACAGCGATTCGGGCAGCGGGCCGGAGCAGCCCCGCATCGCCTCCCAAAACGCTCCGCGCGAGAACCCGCGCGGGCGATCGAAGACGGTGGCATCGAGGTAGGCGTCGGTCGAGAGCGCCCCGGTTTCGAGCGCCGGGCCGGCGCTGGCATGCTTGGCCTCGAACTCCGCCGCGTCGAGCCCGAAGCGCGCGGCGACTTCCCGGCGCTGGGCATGATCCCAGGCGTTCGTCAATATGACACCGCCGAGATCGAAGAAGAGGGTGGGACGGGCGGCCATCGCTCGGCGTTTATTGCGCCGCCGGCGTCAGGCCGGCAACGGTAACCAGGTGGCCGACCCAGTCGGTCATCTCGGTCTCGTTGCAGAGCAGGTCGCGCAGGCTGGTCTTGTCGAGCACCTGGTCGAGCACGAGCTGCAGGGACCGCCAGAGCGAGCGCAGCGAGCAGTCCACCGAGTGGGTGCACACCCGCTCTTCACCGCTATGCTGCGCGCAGAAGGCGGGCTCGTACAGCCGTCCGCCGAGTACCGCCATCGCCTCGCCCACGGAAATGCGCTCGGGCGCCCGCGCCAGCGTATAGCCCCCGGCCGAGCCGCGTACGCTGGTGACCAGGCCGCTGGTGCGCAGCACGCGCAGCAGCTTGCCCACGTAGGCCGCCGACAACCCCTCCTGGCGGCTGATCTCGGGGATGGTCAGGCTGCCGGACTCGTACTGCTTGCCCAGGCGCAGCAAGCAGCGCAGCCCATATTCTTCCTGGCTTGAGAATTTCATAAGTTGGCTCGGAACCGTGTCCCGTCCTTACCAATCAATCCCCAACTGCAACCGCGCCGCGGCCGACATTTTGCTCTGGTCCCAGGGCGGGTCCCACACCAAATTGAGCTTGACCTCGTTGACCCCGGGCACCGAGCGGACCTTGGTCTCGACCTCGCCGGGCAGAATCCCCGCCGCCGGGCACCCCGGGGCGGTCAAGGTCATGTCAATATCCACCTCGCCCGCCGGGGCGATGCCGATCCGGTAGATCAAGCCCAGGTCGTAGACGTTGACCGGGATCTCGGGGTCGTAGCAGCTCTTGATCACGTCCACGATATACTCGCGCAGCACCGCGTTCTCGGGCGTGTCCTCGGCCTCGGAGTGCGACACCGCGGCCGGCTGGGCGGGGGGCTCGGGCGGCTTCTGCCGCAGCTTCCACTCCTCGCGCAACTCGGCGGCGGCGGCGCGCTGGCGCTGGGCCTCCTTCAACACCGCCGCTTCGGCGGATTTCTCCAGCTCGGCCGCTACCGCCTCTTTATGCTCCGCCTCGCGTAAAAGAAAATCGTCCATGGTGCTACTCGGTGCTGACCGGCTCGGCAACGGTCTTCGCTTCCAATGCCGAGTGCAGCGTGTGCCACGCCAAGCTGGCGCATTTTACCCGCGCCGGGTACTCGCTCACGCCGGAGAACACCGCCAGCTTGCCCAGCGGCGGGGCGTCGGCCGGGGCTTCGCCTTTACCGGTGACCAGTTGATGGAAGCGCTGGAACAGCGCCTCGGCCTCCGCCCGCGTCTTTCCCTTCACCGCCTCGGTGAGCAGCGAGGCGGAAGCGGTCGAGATGGCGCAGCCGCTGCCCTGGAAGCGGGCCTCGCGCACCACCTCGCCCTCCATCTTGAGATAGAGCATCAAGCGGTCGCCGCACAGGCGATTGAAGCCCTCGGCGGCGCGGTTGGCCTCGGGCATCGGCCCGAAGTTGCGCGGCCGCTTGCTGTGGTCCAGGATCAGCTCCTGATACAGATCGCCCAGTTGCGACATCAGCCGAACATCTCCTTCACCCGCGCCAGCCCGGCCGCCAAGCGGTCGAGCTCGGCGCGCGTGTTGTACATCCCGATCGAGGCCCGGGTGGTGGCCGCGATCCCGAAGCGGTCCATGACCGGCTGCGCGCAATGGTGTCCGGCGCGCACCGCGATGCCGAGCGAGTCGAGCACCGTGCCCACATCGTGCGGATGCACCCCCTCGACCACAAACGACAGCACGCCGGCCTTATGCGCGGCGGTGCCGACGAGGCGCAGGCCCGGGATCGCCTCGAGCTTCCGGGTGCCGTACTCGAGCAGCTCCGCCTCGTAGGCGGCGATGCGTCCGCGGCCCACGCCCTCCAGGTACCGCATGGCGGCGCCCAGACCGATGGTGGCGGCGATGTTGGGGGTTCCGGCCTCGAACTTGTAGGGCAGCTCGTTGTAGGTGGTGCGTTCGAAGGTCACCGAGCTGATCATGTCGCCGCCGCCCTGCCAGGGGGGCAGACGCTCCAGCCAGGCGGACTTGCCATAGAGCACGCCGATGCCGGTGGGGCCGTACATCTTATGCCCGGAGAGGGCGTAGAAGTCGCAGTCGAGGGCGCGCACGTCGAGCGGCAGGTGCGGCGCCGCCTGCGCGCCGTCCACCAGCACCGGCACGCCCTGGGCGTGCGCCAGGGCGATCATTTCCTTGACCGGGTTTACCGTCCCGAGTGCGTTGGAAATATGCGCCACCGCGGCGACCTTGGTGCGCGGGCCGAGTCGGCGCGCGAACCCTTCGAGCTCGACCTCGCCCCGGTCGTTGATCGGCGCCACCTGCAAGCGCGCCCCGGCCGCCTCGCAGGCGAGCTGCCAGGGCACGATATTCGAGTGGTGCTCGAGGCCGGTGATCAGCACCTCGTCGCCTTCGCCCAGCAGTCCGGGCCTGCCGCCGGTGCGCCGGCTGAAGCTCTGCGCCACCAGGTTCACGGCCTCCGTGGTGCCGCGCACGAAAATGATCTCGCGCTCGCTCGCGGCGTTCAGAAACCCGCGCGCGGTCTCGCGCGCCGCTTCGTAGTGCGCGGTGGCGCGCTCGCCCAGCAGGTGCACCGAGCGGTGGATGTTGGCGCAGTCCTGATTGTAAAAGCCGCTGAGCGCGTCCAGCACGGCCTGCGGTTTCTGCGTGGTGGCGGCGTTGTCGAGGTAGGCGAGCTTCGCGCCGCCCGAGGTGGTCCCGGAGGCGTGGAGCAGGGGAAAGTCGGCGCGGATCCGCTCCACGTCGTAAGCAACCGCATTCTCCGTGGCCACCGCCATTGGTCCCTACCCTCCTAATTCGCCCAGCGCTCCCACAACACCGCTTCCAGCTTCTCGCGCATGCCGGCGATCTTCACCCGCCCCAGCACGTCGGCGGCGAAGGCGTAGATGAGCAGCTTGCGGCTCTCCTCCAGCCCCAGCCCGCGCGAGCGCAGGTAGAACAGCGCCTGCGCGTCGAGTTGGCCCACGGTGGCGCCGTGGGTGCAGCGCACGTCGTCGGCGTAGATCTCGAGCTGCGGCTGCGAGCTTAGCGTGGCGGCGGCGTCCGACAGCAACAGGTTCTTGTTGCTCTGGATGGCATCGGTGTGCTGCGCGTCGGGACGCACGATGATGCGGCCGTTGAACACCCCCTCGGCCCTGCCGTCGAGCACGCCCTTGTAGTACTCGCGGCTGGTGCACAAGGGCTGGGCGTGGTCGAGCACGGTGGAGTTGTCCACGTGCTGGCCGCCATCGAGCGCGTACAGGCCATTGAGGGTGCACTCCGCCCCCTCGCCGTCCAGGATGGCGTGTACGTTGTTGCGCACCAGGCTGCCGCCCAAGGCGATGTTGTGGCACACCAGCCGGCTGTCGCGCTGCTGCCGGGTGCGCAGCTTGGAGACGTGAAACGCCGCGCGGCTATCCTGCTGCAGGCGCAGGTACTCGACGGCGGCGTTCTCGCCCACCTCGATCGTGGTGACGCTGTTGGTGAAGTAGATCTCGCCCTCGAAGCCGGCGGTGGTCTCGATCACCGCCGCCTGGCTTTCGCGTCCGGCCAGTACCAGCGTGTGCGGATGCGACATGCCCTTCCCCGCCCCGCGCGGGTCAATTGTGCCGGTGGAGACGTGCAGAATGATGATGGGCCGCTCCAGCACCGTGCCGGGGGCGATCTCGATCACCGCGCCGTCGTTCAGGAAGGCCGCGTTCAACTGCACGAAGGCCTGGTCGTCCTCATCGGCGTGATCCAGGTGGGGCAGCAGGCTCTCGCCGTCGGCGCCAAAGCGTTCCGCCAGCGAACCGATGCGGCAGCCGGCGGGCAGCCCCGCGAGCGACGACAGGCCGGGGGCGTAGGCGCCGTTCAAAAACACCAGGCGGGCCGCTTCGGCGCTCCACTCCACGCCCGGCAGCTCCAACTCGCGCAAACGGGGCACCAGCACCGCCGGCGCGGGCACCGGGACCGGGTCAAATACGGTACCGGCGATCGGGGCGACGTTGGTCTGGCGCCAGCCCTCGTGCTTATGGTGGGGAAAGCCGAGCTGGCTGAAGCGCGCAAACGCCCGCTGCCGCCGCTCGTGCAGCCACGCCGGGTGCGGGTTCTGCCCGCTGAAGCGCGCCAGGTAGTTGGCAAACACCCCGGTGGTCGTGTCTTTGAGGCCGAGCATCGCCATCGCTTAGGCCCTCGCCCGCCCAGCGGGCGCGGTCAGGTCAGGTTCGCCCAGCCACTGGTAGCCCTTGTCCTCGAGCTCCAGCGCCAGCTCCTTGCCGCCCGACTTCACGATCTGTCCGTTGGCCAGCACGTGCACGAAGTCGGGCACGATGTAGGTCAGCAGCCGCTGGTAGTGGGTGACGAGCAGAATCGCCCGATCGGGCGCGCGCAGCGCGTTCACGCCCTCGGCCACCGTCTTCAGCGCGTCGATGTCGAGGCCGGAGTCGGTCTCGTCCAGAATCGCCAGTTTGGGCTCGAGCACCGCCATCTGGAAGATCTCGTTGCGCTTCTTCTCGCCGCCGGAGAAGCCCTCGTTGACCGCGCGCTTCATCAGCGCGTCGTCCATGTGCAGCAGCTTCATCTTCTGCTCGACCAGCTCCAGGAAGTCGACCGCGTCGAGCTCCTCCCGCCCCTGGTACTTGCGCACCGCGTTGAGGGCGGTGCGGAGGAAGTAGTTGTTGCTCACCCCGGGAATCTCCACCGGGTACTGGAAGGCGAGGAAGACGCCGGCGCGCGCCCGGTCCTCGGGCGAGAGCTCGAGCAGGTCCTGCCCCAGGTAGTCCACCGTGCCCGCGGTCACCGCGTAGGTGTCGCGCCCGGCCAGCACCTGCGCCAGCGTGCTCTTGCCCGAGCCGTTGGGCCCCATGATGGCGTGCACTTCGCCCGCCTTGAGCTTCAGGTTGAGGCCGCGCAGGATCTCGCGCCCGTTCACCGCCGCATGCAAATTCTGGATCTCTAGCATTCCCTTATCCCACGCTGCCTTCCAGGCTCACGCCCAGCAGCTTCTGCGCCTCCACCGCGAACTCCATCGGCAGCTCGCGGAACACTTCCTTGCAAAATCCGTTGACGATCATCGAGACCGCGTCTTCGTTGGAGATGCCGCGCTGGCGGCAGTAAAACAACTGGTCCTCGCCGATGCGCGAGGTCGAGGCCTCGTGCTCCACCTGCGCGTTGGGGTTCTTCACCTCCAGGATCGGGAAGGTGTGCGCCCCGCACTTGTCGCCGATCAGCAGCGAGTCGCACTGCGAGTAGTTGCGCGCCCCCTCCGCCCCGGCCAGCATGCGCACCGCGCCCCGGTAGGTGTTCTGGCTGTAGCCGGCCGAGATGCCCTTGCTCACGATGGTGCTGCGCGTGCGCTTGCCCAGGTGGATCATCTTGGTGCCGGTATCGGCCTGCTGGCGGTTGCGGGTCAGCGCCACCGAGTAGAACTCGCCCACCGAGTCGTCGCCCTGTAGGATCACGCTGGGATACTTCCAGGTGATGGCGGAGCCGGTTTCGACCTGGGTCCAGCTGATCTTCGAGCTCCGTCCCAGGCACTTGCCGCGCTTGGTGACGAAGTTGTAGATCCCGCCCTTGCCTTCCTTGTCGCCGGGGTACCAGTTCTGCACGGTGGAGTACTTGATCGAGGCGTTGTCGAGCGCCACCAACTCCACCACCGCGGCGTGCAGCTGGTTCTTGTCGCGCTTGGGCGCCGAGCAGCCCTCCAGATAGCTCACCGAGGCGCCCTCCTCGGCGATGATCAGGGTGCGCTCGAACTGGCCGCTGTCGTTGGAGTTGATGCGGAAGTAGCTTGACAGCTCCATCGGGCACCGCACCCCTTTGGGGATGTAGCAGAAGGAGCCGTCGCTGAAGACCGCCGAGTTCAGCGTGGCGAAGAAGTTGTCGGTGTAGGGCACCACCGAGCCCAGGTACTTTTGCACCAGCTCGGGATGGTGCAGTACCGCCTCGGAGAACGAGCAGAAGATCACCCCGTCCTCGGCCAGACGCTCGCGGAAGGTGGTAGCCACCGAGACACTGTCGAAAATGGCATCCACCGCCACGCCGGCCAGGATGCCGCGTTCCTTCAAGGGCACGCCCAGCTTCTCGTAGACCTCAAGCAGCTCCGGGTCCACCTCGTCCAGGCTCTTGGGGCCGTCGGCGTTGGTCTTGGGTGCCGAGTAGTAAATGATGTCCTGGTAATCGATCGGACCGTACTTGACGTTCTGCCAAGTGGGTTCGCTCATCTTGAGCCACTGCCGGTAGGCCTTGAGCCGCCACTCCAGCATGAACTCGGGCTCGTTCTTCTTGGCCGAGATCAACCGGATGACGTCCTCGTTCAGGCCGCGCGGGATGGCGTCCTCGGCGATGGCGCTGACAAAGCCGTACTGGTACTCCTGGTTGGCGAGCGCCTCCAGGTCTTGGGCTTGTGTGCTCATGGGAATTCCCTAGATTCAGGCTGGCAAATCTATACTAAAAAGTCAAGATTAACCGGCTGAGCGGCGGCGGCTTGAAATTTCAGCCGCAGGTTGCCCCCCGGCGTGGGGCTGGTGCTAAATGAATACATGGCACCACGAGGCTCCAGCTTTCGCGTCCGTCCCGCGCTCGCCCTCGCCATCATCCTGGCCGGCGCCTTCTGGCTGTACACCGCCAGCCGCTCCGGCGTGTTCTACCCCGGCTTCCTGCCGGGCGGGACGGGACATCATGTGGCGTTGGCCGAGGCCCCACCCCAGTCCAACTTCCAGCCGGACGAAACCCGCGACATCGGCATTTACCACCGGGTCTCGCCCAGCGTGGTGAACATCACCTCGCAGATCATTCAGTACGACCTGCTGTGGGGTCCCGTGCCCGCCTCCGGCCAGGGTAGCGGCTTCTTCATCAACCAGGACGGCTACATCCTGACGAATTACCACGTGATTCAAGGCGCCCGCCGGCTGACCGTCACCTGGACGCCCAAGAAGGACCAGTCGCACCAGTACACTGCCTCGGTCGTCGGCGCCGCGCCCGATCTGGATTTGGCGGTGATCAAGATTGCCGCCACCAACCTGCCCGCGGTGACCATGGGAGACTCCGGCAATCTACAGGTCGGCCAGCGGGTGCTCGCCATCGGCAACCCCTTCGGCCTGCCCGGCACCATGACCCAGGGCATCATCAGCTCCATCCGCACCGTGCGCGAGGGCGAGTCCGAGAACGGTCAGCCCGGGGCCGATATCGAGAGCGCCATCCAGACCGACGCCCCCATCAACCCCGGCAACAGCGGCGGCCCGCTGCTCAACTCCCTGGGCGAGGTGATCGGCATCGACACCATGATCTACAGCCAGACCGGCTCCAATGTGGGCATCGGTTTTGCCATCCCGATCAACAGCGCCAAGGCGGTGCTGCAGCAGCTGATCTCGACCGGCCGGGTGCAGACGGTGAACCTGGGGGTGCAGACCTATCCGGTGTCGCCCGACGTGGCGCAGCAGCTCAACCTCCCGGTGGATCACGGCCTGATGGTGCTGGCGGTGCGCAACGGCGGCCTGGCGCAGCGTGCCGGACTAAAAGTCGGCGACCAGCCCGGCTACATCGGCAACACCCCGGTGCGCTTCGGCGGCGACATCATCCTGGCCTTCAACGGCGAACCCTTGCAGGACCAGGCCCAGCTCAGCAACCTGCTGCTGCTGCAAAAACCGGGCAGCACGGTAACGCTGACGGTCGAGCGCGGCGGCCGGCAGATCCAGGTGCCGATCCAGTTGGGCAGCGAGGGGCACTAAAATCGGGCCATCGGGATCAGCCGCGCTGAACAAGCATTGTGTCAGAGCGGCGCCGGAGAGCGGATTGCGTCCAATCCGCCACGTTGTAACCATTCTTGCCTCCGCCAGTATTCCGGTACAGGCCCACCATGCTCGAAAACTTGCTCCGCGATCTGCGCCTTGCCGCCCGGCAGCTCGCCAAGAATCCGGCGTTCAGCTTGACCACCCTGGCTGTCCTCGCCCTCGGCACCGGCGCCTTTCTCGCCATCCTCGCCTTCGTGGATGCGGTCCTGGTCAAACCACTTCCCTACCAGCGCCCCACCCAACTGGTGGACGTGGGCGAGCGCACCGCGAATGCGCCCCGCTCCAACCTTTCCTATCAGGACTACCTCGACTGGAAACACGACAACACCGTTCTCTCCTCGCTCGCCCTCTACCGCCGCACGCGTTTCGTCGCGGGGACGAGTGCCGGCGCCGTCTCCGCCCCCGGTATCCGCGTCAGCGATAACTTTTTCTCCACCCTCGGCGTCATCCCCGTGCTCGGCCGCGACTTCCAGCCCGGCGACGACCTCCCCTCCGGCCCCCGCCTCGTTCTCCTGAGCTGGGCCAC
>DATNAC010000171.1:0-4274 GCA_035573035.1 Terriglobales bacterium | reverse complement strand
AATACCCGGCTGCAGGTGGAACATCCGGTAACCGAGCTGGTGACCGGGCTGGATTTGGTGCAGGAACAGGTCCGGATCGCGGCGGGGATGCCGCTGCGCTTCACCCAAGAGCAGGTGCGGCGGCGCGGGCATGCGATCGAGTGCCGGGTGTACGCCGAGGATCCGGCCGCCAATTTCATGCCTTGTCCGGGCAAAATTCAACGCCTGCACGCGCCCGGCGGCCCGGGCGTGCGCGACGACACCGGGGTCTATGCGGGCTGGACGGTGCCGCTGGAGTACGATCCGCTGCTGTCCAAGCTGATCACCTGGGGCGAGGACCGGGGACAGGCGCTGGCGCGCATGCGGCGCGCGCTGGCGGAGTACCAGATCGCCGGCATCGGCCATAATCTATCGTTTTTTCGCAGGGTACTGCAGGACGGCGCGTTCGTGCGGGGCGAGGTGGATACCGGCTACGTGGCGCGCCTGCAAGCCCAGCCGGAGGCCGCGGCGGAGGAAGGTTGGGAAGACCTCGCCAGCGTGGCGGCGGCGATTGCCAGCGACCTGGCCGCGGCTCCGGCGGCGGCCAACGGCGGCGGCGCGGTTCAGACACCGTGGCAGATCGCGGCGCGGCAGGCGGCGCTGCGATGAAGTACCAGATTCAATTGGGCGGGGCGACGCGGAACGTGGAAGTGGCGGGCGCGAAAAACGGAGCCGGAGGCTGGCAAGTAGCGCTGGACGGCAAGCCGATGGCGGCCGACGTGGCGCTGGTCGAGGGCGGCCGCATTTCGCTGTTGCTGGCGGGCCGATCCTACACGTTTGCCTGGGCGACGCTGGAAAAAAACGCGTCGGGCGCCACTCTCTGGCTGGCCGGGGCCGGCCGCGAAGCCAGCGCGGAAGTTCTGGATGCGCGCCGGCTCACTTTCCAGGAACGCGTCGAGCAGAGCGGACGGGCGAAGATCAAGGCGCCGATGGCGGGCAAAGTGGTCAAGCTCTTGGCGGAAGCGGGAGCGCGAATCGAGGCCGGACAGGGCGTGCTGGTGCTGGAGGCGATGAAGATGCAGAACGAGGTGCGCAGCCCCAAGAGCGGCGCCCTGCTCGCCTGCCTGGTGGCCCCGGGCGATACCGTGGCCACCGGGCAATTGCTCGCCGAGGTCGAATAAGCCGCTACTGTACCTTTATCGGAACCGAGGCGGCATGCTTGTCCCACTCCAGGGTGAGCTGGTTGGGAGTCAGTTCGTAGCGCAGCACTTCGATGGGCGCGGGCGGGACGCTCATGCGCATGGATACGCGTCCCAGATCCTGTTTGGCATTGTAGGTGAGGCCCCACTGGCCGGTCTGTTTGTTCACCACCAACTGCCAATGATCCGGGTCGCTAACCAGGGCGTAGAGGGTGTAGTCCCCCTTAGGCACGCGCAGGTTCCCCAGCATCAAGTCGGCGTCGGTGTGCAGCGCGGTCGCGGAATTGGCGCCCGCCCGCCAGACCGGGTAGGTGGGGTCGTGGGAGACCAAGCCGCCGGGACCGAAGATCTGCCGGCCGCGCACCGAGGGGGCGGAGTACTTGATGGTGATCGTTTTGCCGTTGACGGTCACGCTGGCGGTGGCGGGCGGGCTGGCCGGGGGCTTGCTGGCCGCCGGCTGCTGCGCCGCCGCGAGCGCCGTCAAGCCACACAGAACGAGAAGGCTCCAGAAGGGTTTCCGCATGCTGCCAGTGTACTCCGGAGCCCGCTCTGCCTGGCGGCTACAATAGAGTTGAGGCTTCCCCGCATGCGCGTGCAACCATTTTACCTCGCCTGTTTGGCTCACGCCTCGTATCTATTGTCCGATCCCGCCAGCGGGTTGGCGGCGGTAGTCGACCCGCAGCGTGACGTGGATCTGTACTTGGCGGCGGCGGCGGAGCAGGGTTTGACCATTCGCTATGTCTTCCTGACCCACTTTCACGCCGACTTCATCGCCGGGCATCTGGAACTGCGCGAGCGCGCCGGAGCGGAGATTTGCCTGGGGTCGAGGGCCAAAGCCGAGTATGCGTTTCGTGCGATGGACGACGGGGAGGAACTTGCGGTGGGAGAGAGCCGGCTGCGGGTATTGCATACTCCCGGCCACACCCCGGAGTCCATTACACTGCTGGTGCTGGCGCCGGGAGGACAGGAGCCGGTAGCGGCGCTGACCGGCGATACGCTCTTTGCGGGCGATGTGGGCCGGCCGGACTTGCGGGCGGCGCTGGGTTGGCCGGCGCGGGCGCTGGGCGAGATGCTGTACGACTCGCTGCACCAGAAACTGCTGTCGCTGCCGGACGCTACTCTCGTATATCCGGCGCACGGAGCGGGATCGCTGTGCGGCAAGAAGATCTCCTCGGACGGGGTGACGACCATCGGCGCGCAGCGCGCCTTGAACTACGCCCTGCAGCCCATGGAGCGGGAGAAGTTCTTGGACATGGTGCTGGCCGATCAGCCGGAGGCGCCAGCCTACTTCAGCTTGGACGCGGTGTTGAATACCCAGGAGCGTGCCGGGTTGGAGGAGAGCCTGGAGCGCACGCTGCATCCACTCACCGTGCCCGCGGCGCGGGCGGCGCAAACCGAGGGCGCCTGGGTCCTGGATACCCGTCCTCCGGCCGAGTTTGCGCCCGCGCACTGGAAGGGTGCGATCAATATCCCGCTGGATGGGTCGTTCGCCACATGGTGCGGCACCATCCTGCCGGCGGAACGGCCGCTGGTTGTGATCGCCCACCCGGGACGGGAACGGGAGGCGGCGGTGCGCCTCGGCCGGATCGGCTTTGATCGGATCGCAGGGTACCTTGGCGCGGGTATGGACGCGCTGCGCAGCTACCCGGAATTGTTGGAGGGGCATGCGCGGCTGACTCCGCCGGAACTGGCGGGCCGGTATTTGGTGGATGTTCGCACGCCCGGCGAGCGTGCCCAGGATTTCATTCCCGGGAGCCGGCACATTCCGCTCTCGCAGCTCAGCGCGCGCCACGGGGAAATCCCACGAGACGAACCCATCGTGGTGTACTGCCAGAGCGGATACCGCTCTTCGATCGCGGTCAGCCTGCTCGCTTCCTGGGGTGTGCCGGCTACGGATCTGGAGGGCGGTTTCCACAATTATGTGAATTTCCATGTGGAAAACCGCCCGGGCGGTTAGAGAAACGGGCGCGGTAAGGGCAGACATACCACTTTGCACCACAGGCGGGCGGTCGGGAAAAGTCCGGGCGGAAGAGCGCCGGGCAGTAGGGGTAGACTTGTAGTGGAGACACCCCATGCCATTTGAACTTCCGCCGCTGCCATACGGCTACAACGCTTTGGAACCGGTCGTGGACGAGGCCACGATGCATTTGCATCATGAGAAACACCACGCCGCGTACGTCACGAACCTGAACGCCGCACTGAAAGACCGGCCGGATCTGGCCAGTTTATCGTTGGAGGATTTGTTGCGCACGGTGCAGACCAAGGTTCCGGAGGATATCCGGATGGCGGTCCGCAACAACGCCGGTGGGCACTCGAATCACAGCATGTTCTGGAAGATCATGAAGCCGGGAGGCGGGGGCGATCCGAGCGGGGCGCTGGCGCAAGCGATCCAGAAGCAGTTTGGCGATGTTCAGCAGTTCAAGGCGCGGTTCAACGACGCGGGGCTCAAACGGTTCGGGTCGGGATGGACGTGGCTGGTGCTGAAGAGCGGGCAACTTGAGGTGATCTCCACGCCGAACCAGGACAGCCCGATCATGGATGGGAACTATCCGATCATGGGGAACGATGTGTGGGAGCACGCCTACTACCTCAAGTACCAGAACCGCCGCGGGGAATATTTGACCGCCTGGTGGAACATCGTCAACTGGGACGAGGTGGGGCGCCGCTACGAGCAGGGGCTGAAGGGGTAGCTACTCACCTAACCGCGGTTGCGCGGAGGGTTGGCCCACCTCCGCCAGCGCGGCATGGACGCGATCCCCCAATTGCGCTCCCTCGCGCAGCAGATCGAACGTGGAGGCCTCGGCCTTCTGCTGAATCCACTCCAACAGCGCCCGCTCGCCGTTCAGACCGGCGGGGGACGCCAGGTAGCCCACCACTGCCATAACCGGTCTGCCGGGTTGATCTTGGCGGGCGCGCACCCGTTGAATGCGGCTCACTAGCGCGTCGGTCTGGCCCTCCGCCGAGGCAGCGGCCAAGTTTACCGCATCGATGAGCAACAGCCCCCGATTGCCCTGCTTGAAGCGGCGCACCGGCACGGGGCGGCCGCCGAACCCGTCCACCAGGCCGCGCTCAAGGCGTTCACCCAGGCTGCCCAGAACATTGTTGAGCACGCCGTCC
>DATNAC010000170.1:0-6018 GCA_035573035.1 Terriglobales bacterium | reverse complement strand
CCGCCTTCTCGCGCTTTGTCACGGAGGCCGCCGGCGCGCTGCACCGGCACGGGCGCCTGCTCAGCGTGGCGGTAGGGGCCCGCACCACGGACGACCCCACCACCTATACCTACCGGACCTTCAGCGGCGTCTACGATTACCGCGCCCTGAGCGGTGCGGCCGACTTTCTGAGCGTGATGGCCTACCCCGAAAGCGATTCCAGCCACCCCGGCCCGCTGGCCAGTGTCCCTTGGGTGGAGCAGGTCATCCAACACGTGCTGCTGCAAGTGCCGGCGGACAAGTTTTCGCTCGGCCTGCCCACCTACCAAACCGACTGGAGCGAACGCCGCGTGCGGGTGACGCTGCGCGAGCGCATCGCCGGCAAGATCAAACGGGTGTTTCATTACATTTACAAGCTCATTCACCACAACGGGGCGGTCGTCCACCCCGACGGCGAAGAGTTGCGGTGGGACCCGGTTTTGCAGTCGTCGTACCATATCGAGGGCGAGGGGCATAGCCGCCACATCACATGGGTTGAGGACGAGCGCAGCTTCGCCGCCAAGCTGAAGTTGGTGGCGCAGTACCACCTGCGCGGTTTCTCGGTCTGGCGGATTGGGTTGGAGGATCCGCACATTTGGACCGAGTTGCCGGCGGTGGAGCGGGTGGCCAAGGCCGCCGACCCGACCGCGCCCGTCTTAGGGCACTGAGCCTATCCGTTATCCGCCACGGAATTGCCGTTGCGGTCCACGCGCACCTCGGTCCGCTTGCCGTTAGTCTTCCGCACGACAGCCTCGAAGGCGGTGAATCGTCCGTGCTCGGTGACCGATTCCACCGAGAGTACCTTACCCTGCCGCTGCAGGGCCGCGCGGGCGGCCGTCGGCAGGCTGGCGAGCGTGACCTGATCTTCGGTTTCGAGTATAGTCCCCGCCGCATCCATCGCTATGTCGCGGCGCGCTCCCTTGACGGTGAGCTCCGCCTCGTATTCCCGGCGGCCGTTCTCGACCTCGGTGCTCAGGCCCCGCAGCGTGGCTCCCTTGGCCAGTTCCGCTTTGACCGCGGCCTGCACCGCGGCGGGCAAATGGCCCATGGTTAGGGCTTTTTCCTGCGCCGGCAGCACGACGGCGGCGCCGAGCAGCGCGGTGGCGATTCCCATCCAATACATCCGCTTCATGACCCATTCCTCCTGCCGCGGGGGCGCCGCGACGATGGATTGATGATGGCGGCGGTGAGGTGAAGCCAGGCTTAATGTCCCGCACCGCCACGGCTGGTGCGGGTTTTGAGGATGATGGGGGTGCCTTCGAAGCCGAAGGCGCGCCGGATCTGGTTCTCCAGGAAGCGCTGGTAGGAGAAGTGCAGTTGGCGGGCGCGGTCCACGAACAGCACGAACTGTGGCGGGGCCGCGGCGACCTGGGACATGTAGTAGATCCGCACCCGCTGGCCGACCGGCACCGGCGCCCGATCGAAGTCCACCGTGGCCAGGAAGCGGTTGATGGCCGCGGTCGGGATGCGCTTGCGCCGTTCGCGGGCCACGCGCGCGATCACGGTATAGAGTTTGCCCAGGCCGGCGCCCTCCTGGGCCGAGACGAACACGATGGGGGCGAAGGCCAGGAACTTCAACCGCTCCCGGATGCGTACGGTGAACTGCTCCTGGGTGCGAAGCAGCTCTTTCGACCGGTCCCATTTGTTGACCACCAGAATGCAGGAGCGGCGGGCCTCGACCGCGTAGCCCGCGATGGTGGCGTCGAGCGCGAGCACGCCTTCTTCCTCGGGCGCGGCCCCGTCGAGCACGATCAGCGCCACGTCGGACTGCTCCAGATGCTTGCGCGCCATCACCACGCTGAGCTTTTCGGCCATCAGCCGGGTGACGCCCTTGCGCCGGATTCCGGCGGTGTCCACGAAACGGTACTGCTCCTTGCCGCGGACCACCAAAGCGTCGACCGCGTCGCGCGTGGTGCCCGCCACCTCGCTCACGATGGAGCGCTCCTCGCCGGTGAGGCGGTTGAGCAGGGTGCTTTTGCCGACATTGGGGCGGCCCACGATGGCGATGCGGGTCTCGGCCGGAAGGGCGGGGGCGACCTCTTCGTCCGGCGCGGGGACGTCGGAGTCGTGCTGCTCCGATGCGGCCTCCGCGGGTTCGGGCACCGGCGCGGGCAAGAGCCCGGTGACCGCGTCGAGCAGGGGGCCGATTCCGGTTCCATGCTCCGCGCTTACCGGATAGAGCGGCTCGATTCCCAGGCGGTGATACGGGCCAAGTTCGGCCTGCTGGCCCTCGCGTTCGATCTTGTTGACCACGAGAAAGAGCGGCTTGCCGGTCTTGAGCAGCATGCGCGCGAGGTCGAGATCGGGCGCGGTCAGCTCGGAGCGCCCATCCACCACGAAGAGCACTGCCGCCGCCTGCTCCAGCGCCACCAGGGCTTGCCGGTAGATGGCGGCGGGGATGAACGCCGCATCGCCGGGCAGGAGACCGCCGGTGTCCACGACTTCGAATCGGCGTCCTTCCCACTCGCCCTGACTGTAGACGCGATCGCGGGTGATGCCGGGTTCGTCGCCCACGATGGAGCGGCGCGAGCGGGTGAGGCGATTAAAGAGCGTGGACTTGCCCACGTTGGGGCGTCCCACGATGGCGATCTGGGGAAGGGCGGGTGCGGGCGAACTCACATCCTGATGGTACCGGAAGTGGCGGAAGCCCTATTGCCAGCGCAGGGGCCAGCGCCCATCAATGCCCCGCGCTGCCGCGGGCGAAGTAGCCCTTGCGGGTGCGGGCGGTCACGCCCTTGACCGACACTTTGATCTCCACGCTGTGGTACTCGCCGTTACCCAGAAAGTTGTCGGGGCTATAGGAGACCACGTACTGATGCCGCAGTTCGGTGGTGATGGACTGGAATGCGGAGCCCAGATCGCGCGCTTCGATCGGGTAGTAGCTCGATCCGCCGGTTTGCACGGCGAAGCGTTCCAGTACCTTGTCCGACTCGGGATCGGCGCCGGTGGGTTCGGTGCCGATGGTGTAGATTACCGCGCCCGCGTCCTGAGCCATCGCCAGCGCCTCTTCACGGCTGTACCGGCTCTGGTCGTCGGCGCCGTCGGAGATGAGCACGATTACGTTGCGCACCTCGCCGCCGTTGGTCGCTCCACCGCCAAGCTCGTCATGGGAGATTTGGTAGACCGCATCGTAAAGCGCCGTTCCGCCCGATGGGTTCAGGGTATTGATGCCGCGGGAAAGGGCCTCGAATTTGTCGGTGAAGGGTTGGGCGATGTGGGTCGAGGTGTCGAAACCCACCACCATGGCCTGGTCCCGGCCCTCGACCAGTACCGACTGCAAAAAGTCGAGGGCGGCGCGCTTTTCGAAATCCCAGCGCGTGCGGATGCTGTTGCTGACGTCGAGCAGGAGGACGATGCGCAGCGGCAGGTTGCCCTGCGAGTCGAAGTTCTGGATCTTCTGGGGCTGGTTGTTGTCGAGAACCTCGATCTGCGCGGCCGTCAGCCCGGGCACAAAGTGGTTGTGCTTGTCCAGGGCCACGAAGGGTAGCGGCACGGAGTTGACGTTCTTGACGATGGTGGGGGTTTGGCCGGGCTTGAGCCCCTGTTGTTGCTGGGCGAGGCCGGGCACGCCGAGAGAGGCGAGCAAGCCGAAGGCCATCCACGCGGCAGTGAGTACGCGGCGTAGCGTCATGAGAACCCGTTTTGATTATAGCGTTCAGGCCCGAGCTGCTGGAGAAAGCCGGTGATTTCCGCCGGCAGCGGGGCGGTAAACGCCAGCGCCGCGCCGGTGCGCGGATGGGTCAGCTCGAGGCGGGCGGCGTGCAGCATCACGCGCGGCGCCCCGGTTCCCGCCAGCGTTCCCGGTCCGGCCAGGAGCGCGGGCGCGCCATACATTTTGTCGCCCACGATGGGGTGGCCGAGCGCGGCGAGATGGACACGAATCTGGTGCGTGCGCCCGGTATGCAGCGCCACCTCGAGCCAGCTATAGATGAGGCGCTGCGGCGGCTGGGGCGATGCCGCCGCTTCGGGAAACCGCCTCACGACGCGGTAGGAGGTATGCGCCTCGCGGCTATTTACCCGGCGCCGGGTGGACATGCGGGCCCGGCGCCGCGGGTCGCGTCCAATCGGCAGATCGATATTGCCCTTCGACGGCAAGAGCCCATGAACCAGCGCGTTGTAAGTCTTGCGCACGGTGCGGTCGTGGAACTGGCGCGCCAACCGCTGGTGGGCGAAGTCGTTGCGCGCCACCACGAGCACGCCACTGGTACCCCGGTCGAGGCGGTGGACGATGCCCGGCCGGTCGGCGCCGCCGTGGGCGGAGAGGGTGCCGAAATGGTGGAGCAGGGCGTTGACCAGCGTGCCGGTGCGGCGGCCGGCGCCGGGATGGACCACCAGCCCCGCCGGTTTGTTTATGGCCACCAGGTCCTCATCCTCATATAGGACGTTCAAGGGGATGGGTTCCGGTACAAGTTCCGAAGGCGGCGGCGGGGGAAAGTCCACTTCCACCCGGGCGCCCTGGCTTAGGGCAAGACTGGCGCGCGAGGCCGGGGCGCCGTTGACGCGCACCGCGCCCACCTCGATCAGGGCCTGGAGGCGGGTGCGGCTCCACTCCGGCAACTGCGCGGCCAGAAAGCGGTCGAGGCGGGGCGCGGTGGCGTCGGCGCAGACGAAGGTGGCGGGCGCGGCCGTCATGCGAGATCCAGCGAAGCCTCGATGGCGTCCCACACCTGGTCGAGTTCCTCCGGCGTGATGGCGTAGGGCGGAAGGACGTAGACCACGTTGCCCAGAGGGCGCAGCAGGATGCCGCGGTCGAGGTAGAAGCTCTGGAGGCGGGGGCCCAGGGCGGAGAGGTAGCCGGTGTCGGGCGCGGCGAGCTCGAGGGCGGCAACCGTGCCCGCCTGGCGCGCGTCGCCCACCTTGGAGTGCGAGCGCAGGCGTGCCAGCCGGCGGGCGTGATGCGCGGCGATGGCGGCGATGCGGTCGAAGACGGGCTCCTGGGCAAACACCTCGAGGCTGGCGAGCGCGGCGGCGCAGCCCAGCGGGTTGGCGGTGTAGGAGTGGCCGTGGAACAGCGTGCGGCGGCGGTCGTCGGCCAGAAAGGCGGCGAAGACCTCCTCGCGGCAGAGGGTTGCGGCCATGGGCAGGAAGCCGCCGGTAAGTCCTTTGGACAGGCACAGGATATCGGGTGAGACGCCGGCCCGCCCGCAGGCAAACATGGTCCCGGTACGTCCGAAGCCGGTGAGCACCTCGTCGGCGATGAGCAGCACGCCGTGGCGGTCGCAGAGCCGGCGCACGCCCTGGAGGAACTCCGCCGGCTGCACGATCATGCCGCCCGCGCCTTGCAGGAGCGGCTCGACGATCACCGCGGCGACGGAAGTCCCCTCGCGCTCCAACAGCCGCGCAAGCGGATCGAGGCAGTTGATCTGGCAAGTCTCGCGCCGCAGCCCCACCGGGCAGCGGTAGCAGTAGGCGGTGGGCACGCGCGCCACCGGGAAGAGCATGCCGGCGAAGGCGGCGGTGAAGGGCGAGGCGGCGCTGACCGACATGGCGCCCAGGGTGTCGCCGTGGTAGGCGTGCTCGAGCGCCACGATCCGGTTCCGCTCGGGGGCGCCGCGCTGCTGCCAGCACTGCACCGCCATCTTGAGGGCCACCTCGACGGCGGTGGAGCCGTCGTCGGAGTAAAAGACCCGGCTCAGCCCGGGCGGGGCGATCGCGGCCAGCCGCTCCGCCAGCTCTTCCGCCGGGCGGTGGGTGAACCCGGCCAGGATGACCTGCTCCAGCGTGCGCGCCTGTTCGGCAATGGCGGCGGCGATGCGGGGCTGGGCGTGGCCGTGGAGCGTGACCCACCAGGAGCTGATGGCGTCCAGGTAGCGCCGCCCGTCGGCGGCGATGAGCCACGCACCCTCGCCGCGCGCCACCTCGATGGGCGGCGGCAGCGCCCGCATTTGGGTATACGGATACCAGACTCGTCCGGGCAATCGCACGCTCCTCTCCGTTCTTATTGTTGCAGACGCCCTGAAGTGCACGCCCGGGCGAGTGTCTAGGGTAGTGGCGCTTGCG
>DATNAC010000169.1:0-2810 GCA_035573035.1 Terriglobales bacterium | reverse complement strand
CGTGGACGAGCTGTCCAGGTTGCCGGTCGGTTCGTCGGCCAGTACGAGCGCGGGCGCGGTGACCAGCGCGCGGGCCACGGCGACGCGCTGCTGCTGGCCGCCCGACAACTGGCTGGGCAGGTGGCGGGCGCGGTGGGCCATGCCCACGCGCTCGAGCGCCGCCTGGCAGCGCTGCTTGCGCTCGGAGCTGGGCATGCCGCGGTAGGTGAGCGGCAACTCGACGTTCTCGTAGACCGAAAGGTCGCCGATCAGGTTGAAGCTCTGGAAGATGAAGCCGATCTCGCGGTTGCGGATGCGGCTGCGCTCGCCCAGGTTCAGGTTGGCCACCGGCTGGTTGTTGAGCGTGTACTCGCCCCCGGTGGGGGTGTCGAGCAGGCCGAGGATGCTTAGCAGCGTGGACTTGCCGCACCCCGAAGGGCCGCCAATCGCCACAAATTCTCCGGCGAGGATTTCCAGGTGAATGTTCGCGAGCGCGTGGGTCTCCACCTCGTCGGTGTAGAAGACCTTGGTCACATCCTTGAGCGTGATGACGGCGGGCTGATCGGGCATTTCCCCTCCTGAAACGATGGACTGCGATGCTGCTGACTTCGTGTACGTAAACTTCGGCGCTTTGGTTCGGTTACGCGAAAAAAACTAATGCACCGCCACCGGCGGGCTGAAGCGAATGCGGTCGAAGGCGTCCTGGGCGCTGGTGTCGCTCAGCACCACCCAATCCCCGACATTCAGACCCTGCAGGATTTGAATGGTGTTCACCGAGGCCGCCCCCAAGGCCACCTTCACCCGCGTGCCGTCGCGGCCGTCGGGCGAAATCTTGAACATGGTCACGGTCGAGTTGGGCGTGCCGAATGCCGGGCGGCCGACATACACAACGTCCTTGAGCGTCTGCAGGTTCACCGTGCCATCCACGCTCAAATCGGGCCGCGAGCCCGGCGGCAGGGGGCCGTCGAGGGCGACGTCCACGCTCACGGTTCCGTTCTGGGAGTTGGGGTCAATGCGCATCACGTGCCCGGGAACGATGCCGTTGTGGGTGTCCACGCTGGCCGGCAGGCCGATCGTGACGTCACGCACGTCGGTCTCTGCAATCTTGATCTGGGCTTTCAGCTTGGTGGGCTGCACCACCTTGGCCACCGCCGTGCCCGCCGGCACCCATTGCCCGACTTGCAGCTCGGTGCCGCCGCCCATATCCAAATCTTCCAGCAATCCATCGATGCCCGAACGGACGGTGAGCGCATCCACCTGGCTCTTGGCCAGGTTCACGCCGGCCTGCATCTGGTCCACCTTGGCCTGCCCGCTGGCGATCTGCGCCGCGTCGCTGGCTTGCATGCTCTCGAGCTGGCCTTCTCCCATGGTGACTTGCTGCCGCAGCGCGGCCGCCTTGTCGGCGTCCGACTGAGCATCTAGACGCGGAACCAAGCCTTTGGTTAGCAAGGTGGCATCGCTCTTGGCGAGATCATCGGCCTGCTTGGAGTTCGCGACCAAGTTGGCTTGGGTGGATTGCTGCGCCAGGAATGCGGTGTGCAGCGTGGCCTTCAGGTTTGCGAGGTCCGCCTCTGCGCTCTTGAGCTGCGCTTCGGCGTCGCTGAGGTTCTTTTCCGTCGCCGGGTTGGTCAACTGGACCAGCAGCGTGCCCGGCTTCACCGGCGTTCCCGGCAGCACCGGAATGGCCTCGACCCGGCCTTCGGTCGTGGCCGGAATAGTGCGGACCTCCTCGGGCACCAGCGTTCCCAAGCCATGCACCTGCCGCACCATGGTGCCCTGCTTCACCGGCTCGCCCCACACCGAGCCGCCATCCACGGTGGGCGGGGCGGGCTTGAGGCGGGCGACAGCAAAGGAGACTCCGGCCAGGGCCAACACTGCTATTACGCCCATGCCGATGCGCCGCATGCGGCGCTTCTTCAGGAACTTGGGATCGCGAACTTTGTCCATGACTAAATCATAACGATGCACGCTCGGGGCCAGTTCCGCGCGTGGTGGAATGTTGAAAATGCGGCCTTTGTGCCCTGCCTGCGCCGTCGCCGTGTTCAATTTCGCGGGTTCAATGTCCGCTTTTGAACATCACAGCTCGCGCAGCGAGTCGAGCGGCGCCAGCCGCGCCGCCCGCACCATCGGGACCAAGCTGGCGGCCAGCCCGACCCCGAGGACCAAGGCCGTGGCCCCGGCCAGCACGCCGGCGTCGGCGGCGGTGCCGCGGTACATTTGCGCAGCGATCAGGCGACCGGCGGCCAAGCCCGCGCCCAGCCCCAACCCCGTGCCCAGGACCACCCAGCGCAGGCTCTCGCCCAGCACCATGCGGGCGATCGCGGCCGGCGCCGCCCCCAGGGCCATGCGGATGCCGATCTCCTGCGTGCGCTGCTGCGTGCGGTTGGCGACCACGCCGTAGATGCCGATCAGGGCCAGCACCAGCGCCAGCGCGCCGAAGATGCCCAGCAGCCAGAGCGTGGTGCGCGGGTTGGCGACCGAGTTATCCACGACCTGTTCCATGGTCCTGAGCTCGGTGACCGGGAGGGTGGGGTCGGCGGCATGCACGATCCGCCGCACATCGGCGCTGAATTGCAGCGGCGGCAGCGCGGTGCGCAGGGCGAATTGGGGCTGCACCGGCGTGGACTGCAAGTACGGATAGTAGACCTCGGTGCGGGTGGCGGCATCGAGCCCGTATTGCTTGGTGTCGCCCACGACGCCGACCACGGTCACCAGATTATGGTTTTCGGGCGCCGGATGCCCTTTCCAGAACTGGCGCCCTACGGCATCTTCGCCCGGCCAGTTCGAACGCGCAAAGCTGGCGCTGACCAGCGCCACCTCGGGGGCATTGG
>DATNAC010000168.1:0-2156 GCA_035573035.1 Terriglobales bacterium | reverse complement strand
GGCTGCTATGGACGCATCATCGTCGTGCCCTAAGCCACCTGCTCGCGGCCCCAGAATTATTGGAAGCCGCCCCGGGCAGGTGTACACTCCGCCCTTAGGAGGTGCAGGTATGCCCAGGCGTCTCCGCTCTATGAGCGCGCGGCGGCGGGTTGTCTATTTGACGGCGACGGCTCTGGTCCTGCTGCTCACCGCGGCGGGTCAGATGCCCGTCCCGCAGCTCAAGCTGGTCTCCATCGTTCACCGGGAACTTAATGCGCGCGAGGCCATCACGCCCTCGAGTATTCCGCGCTATGACTTGACCCGCAATCGCCTGATCTACGACCAGCTCGAAATCCATCTCGCCATCCAGGGCGGCTTCGATCACGACGACCACGTCTTCCTCATCAACGGCCTGCTCAATCCCGACATCCAGATCCCGCGCGGCGCCCGCTTGGTGATCAAGCTGGCGGCCATGCATCTTCCCGCGGCCTTCCTCTTGGCGCCGAACCCGCCCGTGCCGCGTGAAATCTTGCCCACCTTCCCTCGGCAATTAAGTGAGTTGCCCATTCGGCCCCGTTTCGGTGTCGCCTTCGCCTCGGCGCCAGCGCGCCAGTTCACGGAGAAGCGATTTGACGTCGCCATCGCCACCTACCTCGCCGAGTCCCCGGGCACGCTCTACTGGAGCAACGGCGTCTCCCCGCTCGGCTGCTACGGACGCATCATCGTCGTCCCCTAGCCCGTCATGTCGCCCGCGACATGGCGAATATTTCCTCTTGACTTCGCCCACCGCGTTTTAAGCTGGCTGTCGGTTGGGAGGGAACAGGTATGGAACCGGTCAAAAAACTTCTTCGTCTTGCAGCAGTGATCGTTGGCGTGGTGGGCCTTGCCCTGGCGCAGTCGTCCAGCTCGGCCGGCGCCATCAAGGGCGTGGTCACCGACACCCAGGGCGCCGCCGTGCCCGGCGCGCATCTGGCGCTGACCAACGTGGATACCGGCGAAGCGGTGCTGCAGCAGTCGCAGGCCAACGGCGGCTACGTCTTCGCGCTGCTCAAACCCGGCAATTACAAGCTGGTCGTGACCGCCACCGGCTTGAGCACGACCACGCTCAACAACCTCAAGGTCCAGATCGCCACCGTGACCACCGCCAATGCCAAGCTTAAGGTCGGCGAAGTCACCAGCGAGATCACCGTCACCGGCGCCGCCCAGTTGGTCGATACCTCGACCGCCACCACCGGCGACGTCATCACCGGCCAGCAGGCCGTCGCTATCCCCCTGCCCACCCGCAACTTCCTCGACTTGATGGGCCTCCAGGCGAACGTCACCACCACCATGCAGTCGGCGGCGACCGTGGGCCGCGGCACCGACATCGTCTACTCCTCCGGTTCGCGCGGCACCACCAACAACTACGTGCTCGATGGCATCGACGCCAACAGCATCGGCGGCAACAGCTTTGGCGGCGTGCCCATCCCAAATCCGGATTCGATTCAGGAGTTCAAGGTTTCGACCTCGCTCTACGACGCCAGTCAGGGCCGCGGATCGGGCGGCGAAATCAACGTCCTGCTGAAAAGCGGCGGACAGAAACTGCACGGCGGCGCCTTCGAGTTCTTCCGCAGCAACAACCTCAACGCCAACGACTTTTTCGCCAACCGCGCCGGCAAGCCGCGTCCTGTGCTGCTGCAGAACCAGTTCGGCGGCGAGGTGGGCGGCCCGCTCCCCAAGCTGAAGAACACCTTCTGGTTCTTCTCCTACCAGGGAACACGCCAGAAGAATGGCGTCTCCGGCCTCGTCTCCGGCAGCCAGCCGGTGATGCCGGCCACCCGCGATGCCGCCAGCCTCGCCACCGCCTTTGGCGTCCCTGTGGCCAACATTGACCCGGTCGCGGTCAAGTGGCTGAACCGCCCCGGCCCCTATGGCGGACAACTCTACCCCTCCGGCACCTGCGTCGGCATCACCGGCGCCTGCGGCCCGGGCTCGATTGGCACGTTCACCACTTCGCTGCCGGCAATCTTCAACGAGGATCAGGAGGCGGCCTCGGTGGACCACGACTTCAGCGCTAAGCATCACGTTGCGCTGCAATGGTTCTATTCCTCCGGGCCGACGATTTCGCCCACCGGCGGCGGCGTCAGCCTGGGCCAGGGCTCGACCAGCACGCTGATTAACAACCACTTGGCGCTCTC
>DATNAC010000167.1:0-10697 GCA_035573035.1 Terriglobales bacterium | reverse complement strand
GAGGGATGGGTCCACGGGCGGGTGCGCGGCTTGGCCGTAGGTCACCGCCAGCGCCATCTTTTTGTCGTACTGGAGATGTTGTTGCTGGAGGTTGGCGAGATCGCGGCGCTTGCCGGTTTTGGCGAGGTGGACCGTGACGGTTTGAGCGTGCCAGAGGCCGTCGGCCGAGGCTGACAGGTCCTGGAGCTTGTGTACCGAGTCGCCGCGGCCGTTGGCCCACATGCCGAAGTTGGTGTGTCCCTGGCCGAGCAGGACGCCGACGCAGTCGGGGCGGATCCATGTGGTGATGAACACGGGGAACTCGGCCGAACCGTGGGGCGAGGTCAGGCGGACGACGTCGCTGGGCTCAAGGCCGAGGCGGTGGGCGGTATCGGGATGGAGCTCGCACCAGCCGTCCCAGGCGAGTTTGCTCAGCGGCTCGGCGATCTCCTGGGCCCAACTGCGGTTGGCCTGGCGGCCGTCGAAGAACTGGATCGAGGGGAAGGCAACGAGGTAGAAGTCGCCGTCGCCGTCAAAGGCGGCCGGCGCCGCGGGGGCGACGGGAACGGCCTTAGAGGGCGCCGCGGGGCTTTGGGGAGGCGTGGCGATGGCGTTCGCCGAGGTGTTCACGCCCTTTTGCAGCAGGGCATTCCAGTGGGGAGCGCCACCAAGCTGTGTTGTCCAGGTCTGACGGAGACGATCGGCGAACGGGGCGCCGAGCAGCAGGTCGGCGGTGGGGCGGGTGTCGTAGAGCGGGATGCGGGCGGGCTGGAGCATGCCGGTGAGGCCGGGGCGGGGGGAGTAGTCGCCCCAGCTCTCCAGGAAGTGGTGGTCGGGAAGAATGAGGTCGGCGTGCTGGGTGGTCTCGTCCATCCAGGAAGCAAAGCTGACCTTGAAGGGGATGGCGCGGACGAGCGGCTCCCAGGCGGGGTGGTGGTAAAGCGGGTTGGCGTGATGCAGCAGGAGCATGCCGGGCAGGGCGGCGAGCTGGCGCCGGACTTCTTCCTGATCGGCGACGGCGGTGAGGGCGTGAGGCTGATCGGGCAGGACGGTGACGCCGGTGTTGCCGAGGGCGTCGTTGAGCCGGTTAACGGCGATCTGGCAGTCGAGGGCGGCGCGGGTGTCGGTGGCGTAGCCGGGACCGAGGACGAGCGAGGGCCGGTGGTCGCGCAGGCGCTGAGCGGCGCGTCGGATCACGTCGCCCGCGATGCCGCCGGCCTGGGCTGCGGCGTTCACGTTTGTCGCCGTTCCGGTTACCAGGCCGAGGAGCGCCTGCGCCAGGAGGGCCTCGCTGCCGGGGCGGGCGGGCCAGAACTCATCGGCGTTGGCGGCGGTGAGCGAGAGGCGGGGGCCGATGGCGAGGAAGCGGGCCGGGGTGGGCGTATGGCCGAGGCTGTGCATGGCGGCGTAGTCGCCGGCGAACTCGACGTTGGAGATATAGGTTTCGAGGAACTCGGCGCCGAAGCTGACCAGGTATTTGGCTCGATCAAGATGAAACGTCGGGACCACTGCCTGGCCGCGGGTCAGTTGATAGGCGCGGCGGAGGGAGTCGTAGGAGAAGGCCTCGTAGTAGAGCGGGGCGGGGGCGCCGCGCGCGCTGAGCCATTGCCGGATCACGCCGTCAAGGGCGCCGGTTTCGAGCTGACCGAGCCAGAGGAGGCTGGCGCCGGCGCGGGCGAGCTGCTGGCGCCACACGCCGAGGGCGGTGTTCCAGTCCACCGGACGAAGGTTGCCGTGGGGGTCGCGCAGGCGGGGTTGGCGGAGGCGGTCGGGGTTGTAGAGGCCCTGCACCGCGGTCTGCCCGCGCAGGCAGAGCTTGCCGCGGTTGACGGGGTGATCGGGGTTGCCCTCGACTTTGGTGGGGCGTCCGTCGTTGACCCGCACCACCATGCCGCATCCGGCGGGGCATTCGCGGCAGACGGTGGCAAAAAACTGGGGGCGCCCGGCCTCCTGGCGGGGGTCGGGGGTCAATAGGGGAAGGATGCGTTCCGGGTTTTGGCAGGCGGCGAGCGAACCGGCGGCGGCGGCCAGGGTCGAAGCCTTGAGGAAATCACGGCGCGCTATCTGAATCTGGACCAGCTTCATGTCAGTGGTGGCAGGCGCCGAAGCAGTCGGTGCGGGCGCCCATGGCGCGGTGGCAGGTGATGCAGGTGTTCATGCTGAAGTTGACCTGCTCGCGCACGCGGTCCATGCCGCCGACCGAGCCGTGGCAGGTCTGGCACTGGATGCCGGCGGCGATGTGGGGTTGGTGGGTGAAGCGCACGTAATCCGGCACCCAAGTCACGCGGCGCCAGGGAATCGGGGTCTGAGTTTTCCAGTAGGCGTGCAGCTTCTGGATCTCGGGGTACTGGGGGATGACCACGCGGTGGCAGCCCATGCACTTGAGCTCGCTGGGGATGCCGGCGAAGGTGGAGCGTGGGGCGTCAATGTGGCAGAAGGCGCAGGGAATGCCGCGCTCGTAGTGAATCTGGTGGCTGAAGCTGATGGGCTGCTGGGGGGCGGCGCGGAAGGGCAGGTCTTGCAGGAAGTACACCCAGAGGAACACGCTGAACAGCGCCGCGACGACCGCCGCCAATGCTCGAAGCGGAAACATGTATGGCTTGCCGTGATGCATTCGGCCGAGGCGTGATCGCCGTCGGGCAACTGGTTGATTGGGATGCAAGCCGCGGCTGGAGCGCCCACTGCTTGCCGGGTCTTATGTCAGGCGGGCGGAGGGGGGCGCCAAACCCCGGAAAAAAGTCTCACTTTTCACGGCTAACCCCTTTGGCTGCCGCCTGCGCCGCGGCACACCGGTGCAGGAGGCGACGGGCGCGGGCCGCAGCGACGGTGGGCCCGCCCGCGGCGTCAGCCGCGGGCGGGCCGGCGAGCGTGAGCGGAGACCCGGGGGTAAACATGAGGGCGAAGGCGGCGCGGAAGGCGCGGACGCTGGAGCCGGCCTGGGCGACCGAGGCGGCGGCGGCGGGCAGGGAGGTGTAGATGAGATTGCGGGTCAGCACCTCGATCACGGCGGAGCGAAACCCGGGCTGATGGCACCAACGGAAGTAGGTGGCGCGGGGCAGGCCGGCGGCGGCACAGAGGTCGGCCGATGTCGGCGAACTGGCGGCGCCCGCGGAGGGGGCCAATGGAGTTACCAGCTCCAAGAAGCGACGCTGGCGGCGGTTCAGACCGCCCGCCGCCTCCGGTGAGAAGAATTGCTGCACACCGGTACGATGCCAACTTGTGGCCCTGAGGATGTTGCGGGCTCGAACTTATGGCCAACCCAATTGGGTGGCATGGTTCACGCGGCGGGCAGCCAGCGGGGGTGGTAGCGGTAGAGGGCGAGGGCGAGGGCGAGGCAGGCGGGGAAGTAGAACAGGCCGTCCCAACTGAAGAACATCCAGACGGCGCGCCAGGCGAGGAGGGCGAGGCCGGCGTACTGGAGGACGAGGGCGAGCGGGAGGACCTGGCGCCAGGAGGGCACTTCGCGGTTGGGGTAGAGGTCGGCTTGGCCGCGTTCCAGCCCGAGACCGATCAGGCTGAGGAGGCAGGCGAGCGGCGGGGCGAGGAAGAGCCAGGTCAGGACGCGGTCGGGGGTACCGGCGAAGTGCCGGACCATAGTGGCCGAGGCCCACAGGCAGGTGCCGAGGGCAATGAGGGCGGCGAGGCAACGGACCGGGAGCCGCATGAGATTAGTCCCGCTCCGGACGGGTGAAGTAGTGGGCGATCAGGTTCATGATCGCGGCGCCGATGGCGGCCACCAAGAAGACGTGCATGTAGCTGCCGGGTAGGCGCAGAACTAAATAGAGTAGTACCCAAACGCCCGCCAAAGCGGCGACAACGATCCAGAGCAGGCCGGCAGCGGCTTTTTCGTTCACGCTGAAGGGATGGGAGGCGAGGAGGGGGAGGTTGCCCGGAGATGGGGCGGCGCGGTGGCGGGGCGGGCGCTGCAGGCGCCGAAGCCCCAAGGCGCCGAGCAGGAAGAGTTGCACCGCGCGTTTCGGCGTAGCCTGCTGGAGGCTATGGCGTCAGGGTCAAGTTCATATTGGCGTAGTTCACGTGGATGCCGGAGGTCCCGATGACTTGGATGGAGTAGGGTTGCGAAGGAGGAGGCGGTGGCGGGGGGGAGGGAGTGCCTCCGCAGGCGGTTGCCAGGACGAGGGCGGCGGCGAGGGCCCAGGGGCGGAATCGCCGGTGCGCCCGGCAAATCCAGAGCAAGGCCGCGCCCAGGATCAGCATCGCCAGCCAGGGCCAGCCGCCGCCGTTTCTGGCCGTACCGGCGGCCTGGAACGCGGCTAAGGACACGGTCGCGGTGAAGTTCGCCTCGGGCTGTTGCGGTGTGAGCGTCACCGCGGTGGAACTCAGCGCACAGGGGAACGCCCCGCCGTCGGCGCAGGCGAGCGTCACGGTGTTGCCAGGGAGCGGCGCATCGAGGATCACAGAGATCTTGTACGTGACGGTGCCGCCGGGGCTGGCTGAAACATCGGGCTGTTGGACGGTGAAGTGGAACGCCCCGTCATCAACCGAAAAAGGCGCCGCATCCGAGGGTAAGAAGTTACCGTCGCCGGAGTAGTGGGCGGTGTACTGGAGCGGCGGACCCGCGGGAACGTTGAATTCCATTCGGCCCCCGCCCTCGACCTCGCCGTTGATCGGCGGCGGATTTGCCTGAACCCCGGATATGGGGATGGTCGCTACTGTGGCTCCCGTGGGGTCGGTAATGGTGACGTTGCCCCCCATGGTGGTTCCGGGAAGCTCGACTTGATGGGAGGTTACGTTAACAAAGGCAACCACACCCTCCGAGCCATCCCGGTTGGTGTCCGCGATCACCTCCCCCGTCACGACGCCAGTCGCCGCCGGCTGGACACGGACACTCACGGGCGGCGCGGTGGAGGCGCCCAAGCCGCTGTCGCCCGAGAAGGCGGCGCCGAAGGTATGGTCGCCCAAGGGCAGCAGACCTACGGGGAGACCCGCAGTGCCGCTGCCGTTTAATGGAATCGCGCCCGTTCCGGTGGGCTCGCCATCGAGGCTGAAGGCCACCGAACCACCGGCACTTGCGGCCACACCGGAGTTGCCGGCCACGGCCGCGTCCAATGCCAGCGCCGATCCGTAATAGATGGTTTGGGCAGGGTGCCAATTGCCGTCCGCATCGGGCTGACGGGCGGTGAGTGTGGTTTGACTTGGTTCCGTAGAAACGGTTACGGTCACCGGTTCCGATGCGCTCGGGTCGAAGGCGCGGGTACCGGCGAAGCGCGCGGCGATGCTGTCGGTGCCGCCGGGGAGGTTGCTGAGCGTGATGGTGGCTTCGCCGGCCTGCAAGGTAGCCGTGCCGAGGACCAGCGCTCTTGGACCGCCGCCGTCCAGGATCTCGACCGAGCCGGTTGGCGTTGCTCCGCCCGAGGTTACCGAGGCTTGGAACGTCACCGGCTGACCGTGGGTGATCGAGCCGGCCGAGGCGGTCAACGACGTCTGGGTCGCGGATGGGCTCGCCGCCGGCCAGGCCGCGATCAGATTGGCAAAGTTGACCGAGCCGAGCCCGGTGGCGAGATCGAAGCCAGCGCCCGCGGCGTATGCCGGCTGGCCATTTGCCTGCGCGGTAGTCCCCCCGGAACATCCGGGCGAGCCTTCCACACAGGGAACCGCGTTGCTGCCCTGGGTGATGTCATTGAAGATGCAGCTCTCCGCCGGAGAATTGCTGGCGTTGCAGGCTGTTGCCGGCGTCTGGGCGGCGAGTTGATACAGCTCGGGCGTGATGAGACCCTGCCAGGAACCCGTTTTCTGCACCAGCAGCGCCAACGCGCTGGCGAACGCTTGGGCCGAGGCGGAGGTGCCCGCCGCCGTCTTTACCGCGACCGTACCCAGGCCCGTCGGAGTGAAGCATCCTGGCTGGCAGTAAGCGTAGGGTATTCCCAGGCTGGCATCCAGCGAGACATCCGGCAGGTCGCGGGCTCCATCGTCCGGAACCCCGGCCGCGGTCTGCCAGCTTGGCTTGGCGTAGACTAGGCTGCCTCCGCCGCCACTTGCACCCAGGAATCCTCCGCAGGCGGCGAATGAGCAGCTCTCGTTCCAGGCGAGCTCCGGGATATAGCGGAGCACTGACGACAGCGTGTCAGAATTCTGCGCCTGCCAATACGTGCCGGATTGGTCGTTGAACTGCGTCCCGCCCACCGCCACGTTGAACGGGGTGGATGCCAGGCCGTTAACCCCCGGACCCTGCGCGGCATCGCCTCCGGAGAGCGGATCGCAGGCGGCGGCGCCGCTATCGCCGCTGCTTACGACCACGGTAATGCCTTCGGCCGCAGCTTGCTCATAGAGGTTCTGGTAAAACAGGTTTCCCGCTGACCCGGGACCGCCCAAGGCGGCTTCGCAGGCGCCGTAGCTGCTGCTCATGATCGGCGCCAAGGCATGGTCCACGATGTACTGGGCGGAGAGGTCCACGCCGTCGGTCACGTCGGTGGACTGCGACACAACGAAGTCCACCGCGGCGTCTGGTGCGACGGCTCCCGACCACTCGGCATCGAGCGCCGCTTCGTCGGCGTCACCAGTGGTAGTCCCAGCGCCGGGGTCGGCGCCGTTGAGGAACGTCGTGGGCGGAGCCGCGGAGAAACCGGCGAGAAAGGTTTGACGAAATGACGTGACTCCGGCGGCGGGGTAGTCGGCTCTTGCGACCACGGCGATGGATACTCCTTTGCCGGTGATGCCGTGGGCGTAGAGCGGGGCAACGTTGTAGATTTTGGCAAAATCGCCGGGGACTAGAACGTGGGGCGGCAGTGCCCCCAGCCCCTGGCTAAAGAGCGGGGTAGTTTTGCGCGGGATGTTGTTCATAGAAAGCGGCCCGGCAACCACGCTAGCCAGGGCGGCCGGCAGCGTCGGGTTTGACGCGTTGGCGATAAAATCCTTGCCGCCACTGCGATACCGGTGCAGGGCCGACCCAAAGGCCGCGGCCAACTGGCCTTCGCTGCCGCTCACCTCGATGACTGAGCGCCCCGCGGAGACGCTGCTGGTTTGTAGCCCGTGGCCTTGCAGCCAGTTGACAACTACCGCGAGATCGGCATCGGCGGGGCCAAACCTTCCTCCGAACTCTCGCGGCGTTAGCCAGCGATGGTAGGTGGGGGAAGCCGGATCCTGCTGCTCGCGCAGGAGTTGGCGCAGATCCTGCTCTTGTTCGGGACCGCGCCGCAAGACCACCAGGAGGCGCCGAATGGCGCGGTTCGCGGCGAGGGGCCCGAGGTCGGCCCCGCGCCGCGCCAAAAGCGGGGCGCCGCCGGGTAGAACTTCCCGCACGCCGTCCTGCACCGGGGTGCGAATCCGGATCTGGTTGGTGCCGGACTGGCCGGCGCGGGTCCCGGGAGCGGGCGCTTGGGCCAGCGCCAGGGACCCGGCGACCAGGATGGCAGGCAGCCACTTCATTGCGGCCGGGTCGGCCCGGTGCCGCCCGTAAAGGATTGGCCATGAACGGTGGGGGCTGGATCACACTCCGGGGCGGGGCCGTTGCAGTGTTTCGTCACCGCAACCGAGACGCTGTAGTTGGTAAACGAACCTTTGGCTTGCGACGAGAGCGATACGGTGCCGTCGCCATTATCGTTCGCATCGACGTACCTGCCGCTGATGGCGCCGGCGAGCCCCTCGGCGATACTTTCGGTGTTGTCGCTCGAGGTGTCGTACGAGGAGGAGTACGTGATGCCGTCAATGGTCACGTTGATCTCTCCCGTGGTGGCGTAGATTCCGTCTCCGGGTTCGAGATCAACCGAAAGGGAGCCCTGGCCGTTGGAGTTCTCGCCCACATCCAGGCAGGAAGCCAAAGCCGCGCCCAAATCCAAGCGTTGTCCCGCATCGGCGATGGAGTTCAGATTGGTGATCTCGCGGGCGGTGCCGGCCAGAGTGTTGACCACCGCGTTGGGGCTGAGCGGGCACTGGGACATCAGGATCGCCGCCGCGGCGCTGACCAACGGCGTGGACGCGGATGTCCCTCCAAAATTGGGCGCGAAAGTGCCGCCGGGGGCGATCGCCTCGATGTTTTTCCCCGGGGCGGCGACCTGTCCGCCGGGATTGGAGCAGTCGGAGTCCGAGAAAAACATCGGCTCATCCAACTGATCACTGCCCGATACTGCGATTTCTCCAGTAGTGCGGTACAAGGCCGGGTAATCGGCGGATGGACCACACTCGTTGCCGGTGGCCGCCGCAGTCACGATTCCGTGCGCTGCCGCCTCTTGAATTGAACTCTCCAGTCCCGGAGTCGGGCCGCCAAAGGTAATACTCATGTTGATCACGCCCACTGGCGCCTGGGTTCCGAACGTGTTCATGATTTGGAGAAGAGCATCAATCCCGGTCTGGACAGTTGTCTCTGAGGTCAAGCCGTTCGCGTCGAAGATGCGGATCGAGAGCATCTCGGTCGCCCAGGCTTCGCCCACCATCCCTTCACTGTTGTTGCCGATTGCGCCAATGACCGAGGCGACCTGGGTGCCGTGGGACCAGGCTTCATTTTCCTGGCCCGAGCAGCCGGACGTAAAGTCCACCGCGCTGAACCCGTGGGAGCCTTCAGGGCAGTCGTATACATTTCCCTGAATGCTGATGGTGTAGGCCGAGGGCGCGCTCCACATATTTTCGGAGAGATCGCTGAGCCCGTAGGCGATCCCGGAGTCGAAGACGGCGATGGCGGTCGGGGTGCCGGCCTTGCTTCCGAGGATTTGCTGGCTGCGCGACCATGCGCCCTCGACGTCAATGTCAGCACCGTCGACGCCGGTCACACCATTGATCGTCTGCCCTGTGTTGCGGAGATCCCATTCATCCGGAAAACCCGGATCATTGGGAATTACGTCGGTGAACAGCGGGCTCAGTCGCGCTCGCCGGTTCAGCGTGTGGCGGCCGCGTCCGGCGGCCCAGCCGATAACATCTCCGGCCGCTTGGTCCACCGCGGGGTCCTGCTGCAGGACCGCGATCAGATCCGCCGCGGACTTGGACCTCGAGTCAACCACGTACCATCCGGAGTTCCCCAGCGCCGCCAGGCGGCTGGCGATCGAGTTCGAGCGCACGCGGGTCAGCGTGTTCGCCGATGGCGGGGTCTTGAATTTCACGATGGCGCGTGAGGCGACCACCGAGTGGCCGTGGTAGCTTTCAAGCTTCCAGGTGTGCTGTGCAGCGGATGACTGGGCTTTTAGTCCCCCCCCCCCCGCCGAAGGCCGTGAGGAGAAGGACGGACAGGACGGGGAACGTGTGCCGCAGTGAGAACGTGCCGCGAGACTGGGCGTAGAGCATAAGGACGCCTCCGGGAGTAAGCATGTCACAGCCCCGGGATCTTATGCAAGGTCGAGTCAAAAGTGTTTGGCGGTTGGCGGCTGATTGTTCATGTAGCTCTAGAGGAAATTCGTGATTATTAGAATTCTGTAATATTGCCCGCTCCTTGTGCCGGGCCCACTATTTTGCCGTCCGATGCAAGAAGGATCGGGCATACTTCCGCGATGGCAAGTTAGTCGTCGAACATACATATGCGGTGGGATAGGAGTGAACTGGAGTCCACCGCGCGCATGTGCCACCGGATGGCAAAGGTTCGTCAGGTTGCGGTGGGAAAAATGATGCGCGATTCGGTTCAGAAGCGCGGGCGCGGGCGGGCTGGCTGGGGGTCACGAAGGGAGGGAGGGAGCGAGCCTGGCCGGGGTGGTGGGGCTTGCATGGCTGGCCCACTCGGCGAGGGAGTGATCGTGGCCGCAATCGAAGCAGCGGCTGCGGGCGAAGGCGGCGCCGCAGGCGGGGCAGGCGCCCGAGGCGGCAAAGAAATCGAAAGGTTGGCGGCAGGTGGGGCAGTTCCAGAGGGTGCCGGCGGGAGGGGCGACGCCGCAGGAGGGACAGAGGAAGCCGGGCTGGCGGGGCAGTTTGGCGAGCTTGCCCAGGGCGCGGGCGTGGCGCAGGCCGCCCCAACAACTCAAAAGGATAAAGGCATCAATCACTCCCAGCCACAGATCGCGGGTCAGGAGCGCCGCCAGGCCGAGCAGGCAGGCCCCCACGATCCCAATGGTGGTGGCGGCAAGCAGGCTGCGTCCGCGGCCGAGGGGGAACCAGAGCAGGGCGCCGAGGATCTGGCCGCCATCGAGCGGGTAGACGGGGATGAGGTTGAAGATGAGCAAGCCCAGGTTGATGTAGAGCAGGGAATGGACGAAGGTGAGCGCGTCGGGATGGGTGAGCATCCAGAACGAGGCGGTGCTGGCGTTCCAGGCGAGCCACAGGAGGGGGGCGAGGGCGACGTTGACCAAGGGGCCGGCGGCAAGGCTCCAGAGGGTGGGGCCGGGGCGCGGGGGCGGGTCCACGAAGGCGATGCCGCCCAAGGGCCAGAGAATGATGTGGTCGGCGTGGCCGCCGACCTGGCGGCAGGCGAGGGCGTGTCCGAACTCGTGCAGGGTGACGATGAGGAAGAGGGAGAGGTACTCGGCGACGTTCCAGCCGAGCGAGGAGTAGGCGCCGGAACGGCTCTGGATCTCGATCAGGGCGACGAGAAACCAGGACCAGTGCAGGGAAAGGTCAATACCGGCGATCCGCGCCAGGTGGATCGGCCCGCGAGAGCGCATGGATCTATTGTAAACGGCGGAAGGGGCGCGGGGAGGAGGCGCTGGCGGTCGGCTTTTCCGCTCAGCGCGTTGCCGCTGCCTCGAGCGCGTCGATGATGTTGAGATGGAGTTTGCGGCCCCCGGCAGCCTCGCCAATGCGGTTGGGCTTGTCCCCTCCGTGAAAGTCCGGGCCCGTTGCGATCCGGC
>DATNAC010000166.1:0-4121 GCA_035573035.1 Terriglobales bacterium | reverse complement strand
CGTTCACCTGCTGGGCGCGGGCGGCGCTGGGCCAGTACTGGAGCGGGATCGTGGCGCTGAAGCAGGATCATCAACTGGTGCAGAGCGGGCCCTACGCGGCGATTCGGCATCCGTTGTACACCGGTCTGCTGGCGGCAACCCTCGGTTCGGCGCTGGCCGTAGGAATGTGGCGCAACCTGTTGGGCGCGGCGTTGCTGTGGACGGCGTTTCTGAGCCGGTCACGGCGCGAGGATGCACTGCTCGCCGGCCAGTTCGGGGCGCAGTTCGAGGCCTACCGCGCCCGCACGGGGCGGCTGCTTCCGCGCTGGGGTGCGGCGGCGCGCACGGGGCAGGAGGCTTAGGGTTGCGGGGGGCGACGATCGGGTTCGTGCTGGCTGCGGCCTGCGCCCTGGCGGTGGCGCAGCAGAAGCTGCCCTATCGGGCAATCGACCATCCGCAATTCGTGGCGGCCGCGCAGGCGACGTTCCTGCATGCGCAGGACCGGGTGATGGGCGTGGACAGCGGCGGAATGGCGAAGGCGTATCCGGCGGCGATCGTGGCCCAGCACGGCGTGGTCAACGATATGAGTCCGGACGGACCCATCGCGATCACCTGGTGAAGCTACTGCGGCACGGCCCTCGTGTTCAGGGCCGCAGATCATGGCCAGCGGCTGGAGTTCGATACGGGCGGGGTGCGGGGCGGCAACGAATTGTTCCGCGATCGCGCCACCGGCAGCGTGTGGCAGCAGTCCACCGCGCAAGCGATTTCGGGTCCGCTCACCGGCCACACGCTGGCGCTGGAGCCGTTTCTATTGACCACTTGGGCGGAGTGGCAGCGGCTGCATCCGGCGACGCAGGTGCTGCAGCCGCTGCCCGGATATGCCGCGCGGCTGGAGCGCATGAACCGGGTGCTGGCCGCGGGCATTCGGCCCGACGCCGCCGCGCCCGGCGCGCTGCGGCAAGACCCGCGGCTGCAGCCGCACGCCATGGTGTTGGGACTTGAAGCCGGCGGGGCGGCGATGGCGTTTCCGGTCGCGACCCTGGCGAAGCGGGCGCTGATCAATACCGTGATCGGCGGGGTGCCCGTCGTGATTGTGCATCAGGCAAACAACGACACCACGACCGCTTACGAACGGAAGTGGAAGGGTAAGAGCGTAACCCTGCAGGCGCGGGGCGGAGAACTCGAGGACGCCGCGACCCACTCGCGCTGGAACGCCTACGGACACTGCGTGGCGGGGCCGCTGCGTGGCGCGCAACTGCCGGCGCTGAACCTGGAACCGGAGTTTTGGTTCGCCTGGTCGGAGTTCCACCCGCAGACGGGCGTACTGCAACCCTAGACTTCGGGCGCGGGCAGAGGTGAGGCGGGAGCGGGCAGCACCAGGGGCTCTCCCTTGGGAGCGAGAATCAAGGCCAGCAGGGTGGCGGGATCGGTCGCACTGGGATTGCGCGAGACCTGGTGAACCGAGCCCGGGGGTTCGTAAAACATCTCGCCGCGATGATAAGTCCTTTCCGGCTGGCCCGAGATTTTCGTCACCACCGCGCCTTCGAGCACATAGGCGAGGACAAAGCCGGGATGGCGGTGGGGCTTGCCGGCGTGTCCGGGCGGAATGTGGACGTAGCTGACGTGCACGTGCCAATTGTGCATGTCGAGCTGGGGCAGGTCGTGCTCGAAGACCAGACCGGAGTTGCCGGCTGCGGCGGGTGAGGCGGGCGCCTGCGCGCCGGCACCAGCGGCGAGCGCTCCGGCCACGGTCAAGGCTTGCGTGAGGGCTTGACGTCGCGTTATCTCAGGCATGGCATTCGGCTGGGTCAAACGGCTTTGGGAGCGATGACCATCCAGGCAATGCCGAATTTGTCGGTGAGCATGCCGAAGTTTTGGGCGAAGAAGGTTTCACTTGGCGGCATGTTGACCTTTCCCCCTTGCGACAACGCGGCGAAGATTTGCTGCACCTCGTCGGCGGTCGTGACCGAAATCGTGAGGGAAATGCCCTGCGGCGGTTGATACCGGCCGGGCGGGCAGTCGGAGGCGTACAGGGTAGATGTGCCGATCGTGAACTCGGCGTTCATGATCTGGTTCATGGACTCGGGCGGACACATCGGTTGGCCGCCTGGGCCGGCGTTGGGTGGGGCATCGCTGAAGCGGTGAATGGCGCCGAGCTTGGCGCCAAGGGCCTGCTGGTAGAAATGCAGGGCTTGCTCGCAGTTGCCGTTGAAGAAAAGATAGGGGGCGACGGCCATTGATTTCATAGCAGGCTCCGATAGCGCGAGTCGCGCAAAAAGGTCCCAATCCATACCAGGATGCCGAAAACGATGGGGAAGACGATCAGAGAAGTGGGCTGATGCGTGAGCACCCCGCTCGCCACCGCTCCGCCCAGGTACGCGGCGAGCAGAATGGAGCCGAGCAGGAGGGTGCGGGGAATAAGGTAGAGAATGGTGCTAATCAGCAGGGCGGTGCCGATGCCCGGCAGCGCGCTCACCGGCAGGCCAGCCTTGGCCGTGGCGGTGACGACGAAGGGTTGCATGGTGATTTTGCCCCATGCGTCCCAGAGCAGAAAGGCGCTGAGCAGGCCGCTGAGAATCCATCCGCCGAGTCGCAGGCCGCCGATTCTCATACCGTCAGCCTAGCCCAAAACGCCGGCGTTAGGCAATGCGGGGGATGTATTCTTGGACATATGAGCCAACTGGAGGGCACGCCCCGGATTTCTCCCTTTCTCTGGTTCGACGGCCAAGCGGCGGAAGCGGCGGAGTTTTATATCTCCATCTTTCCCAACTCTCGCCGGATCACCGAGCTGCGCAATCCCGGCGGAGGCGAGCCCGGGCCCAAGGGCGAGATTCTCACGGTCGAGTTCGAGCTCGACGGCCAGCGCTTTATCGCGCTCAATGGCGGGCCCAACTTCAAGTTCACCGAGGCGGTTTCGTTTCTGGTGAGCTGCGCCGGCCAGGACGAGATTGATTACTACTGGTCGCGCCTGACCGCCGGCGGCGGCAGCGAGGGCGTGTGCGGCTGGCTCAAGGACAAGTACGGGCTCTCGTGGCAGGTGGCGCCGGCCGGTTTCGCCAAGCTGCTCAAGCACCCGGCCGCGATGCGGGCGATGATGGGCATGAAAAAGTTTGACCTGGCGGCGCTCCAGGCGGCCGCGGGGCAGCAGGAGTAAGGGCGCCGGCCGGCCGGCGTCGGGCTAGATGTCCAGGTTCTTGACGTCGAGCGCGTTGCGCTCGATGAACTCGCGCCGCGGGGCGACTTCCTCGCCCATCAGGGTCGAGAAAATTTCCTCGCAGGCCTCGATGTCGCCCAGCTTGACCGAAAGCAGCGTGCGCTTGATCGGGTCCATGGTGGTTTCCCACAACTGGTCGGCGCGCATTTCCCCCAGCCCCTTGTAACGCTGCACGCTGAACAGGCGCTTGCCTTCGTCGAGAATGAACTCGAGCAGCGCGCGGCCGTCGGCCAGCTCGACCGCGGCGTCATCGCCGTCGGCGAGCAGGAAGGGGGCATGGTTGTGCTCGGCAATCGCCTTCCCCAGCTTCATCGCCTGCTTGAATTCGGGCAGCAGCGTGAGTTCGGCGTTGACCACGTGTTCGAGCTGGTTGCGATCGCGGTAGCGCAGTTCCCAGAGGTTGTGCTCCTCGTCGAGCACGACGTTGGCGGTCGAGACCTGGGGGAGGGACGCGATGCCGGCGGCGAGGGCGCGGAGCTTGTCCGCGGTTTCGAAGTCGCTCTTGCGCTCCAGGCCGGAATCAATCACCAGTTGGGTGGCGGCTTCGAGGCGCAGCTTGCGGTCGGCCTTGTCGAAGTGGGTGTAAAACTCGCTGAGCTGGACCAGGAAGCGGCTCAGGGCGCCGCCCTTCAATTCGGCGCCGCCGTCGCCGTAGCGCAGCGAGCGGTCCTCGGTGATGCGGCGCATCATGACGGCCACGTATTCCGAGTCGTCCTTGATGTACTGCTCGCTCTTGCCCTTCTTCAGGCGGTAGAGGGGCGGCTGGGCGATGAAGACGTTGCCCTTCTCGATCAGCACGCGCATGTGGCGGAAGAAAAAGGTGAGCAGCAGGGTGCGGATGTGGCTGCCGTCCACGTCGGCGTCGGTCATGAGGATGACCTTGCCGTAGCGCAGCTTGGTGTAATCCACGTCCTCGGCGGAGTGGCCG
>DATNAC010000165.1:0-30055 GCA_035573035.1 Terriglobales bacterium | reverse complement strand
AAGCCGGCGGCGTCGCGCTGGCAGTGGAGCCCGAGATACAGCAGCGCCGCCGCGAGGTAGCGCGCGTAGTCCAACTTGGAGGCGTGACCCGCGGAGCCGTACTGCATCGAGGCGCTGGCGTCGAGCAGCAGGGTGAGCTGGCTATTGGTCTCGCCGCGGTAGCGTTTGAGATAGGCGCGCTCGGTGCGGGCGAAGACGTTCCAGTCCACGTGGCGCAGGTCGTCGCCGGGGCTATAGGCGCGGTACTCGGCGAACTCCTGGCTGAAGCCGAAGTCGGGCGAGCGGTGCAAGCCGGCCACGAAGCCGTCCACCACGGTCTTGGCGATCAGGTCGAGGCCGCTGATGCCGGCAAGTACCGACGGATCAAGCCAGGTTTGCGGCGCGGGGTTGGGCATGGGTCTCCAGCAGGCGGCGCAGGATCTCGTCGCTGTCGATGCGCTCCGACTCGGCGTGGAAGTTGAGCAGGATGCGGTGGCGCAATACCGCGGGCGCCAGGGCCCGGATGTCCTCCTGGGTAACGTGATACCGGTGCTGCGAAAGGGCGCGCGCCTTGCTTGCCAGCACGATGAACTGGGCGGCGCGCACGCTGGCGCCGAAGCTGACGTACTTCTTGACAAAATCGGGCGCGCTGCCGCTATTGTGCCGGGTGGCGCGCACCAGGCTCACCACCATCCGGCTGAGGTCGTCGGAGATGGGCACCATGCGGATCAGTTGCTGGAAGTCCACGATCTCCTGGGCGTTGGTGACCGCCTCGATCTTGACCTCGCGCGTCGCCGTGGTCAGGTCCACGACCTTGACCTCGTCCTCGGCGTTGAGGTAGTCGAGGACGGTGTTGAACAGGAAGCGGTCGAGCTGAGCCTCGGGCAGGGGATAGGTACCCTCGAGCTCGATCGGGTTCTGGGTGGCGAGCACGAAGAAGGGCGCAGGCAGCGGGTAATGGTGCCCGCGCACGGTGCAGGAGCGCTCCTGCATGGCCTCGAGCAGCGCGCTTTGGGTTTTGGGCGGGGTGCGGTTGATTTCGTCGGCGAGCAGCACGTTGCCGAAGATCGGGCCCTCCACGAAGGTCCAGCGCCGCCGCCCGGTGGTGGGATCCTCCTCGATAATGTCGGTGCCGGTGATGTCGGAGGGCATCAGGTCGGGGGTGAACTGGATGCGGCGGAAGACCAGGCCCAGCGTATCCGAGATGGTGCGCACCATCAGCGTCTTGGCGGTGCCGGGCAGGCCGGTGATCAGGCAGTGGCCGCCCACGAAGAGGCCGATGAGGATCTGGTCCAACGCCTCCTCCTGGCCCACGATCACCTTGCGCACCTGTCCCAGGATGCGCTCGCGCACGGCGTGGAAGCGCTCCACCCGCTGCCGCAATTCGGAAGATTCCAGAGAAGTTTCCACTTGGGTGGCCATTACGGAGTTTTCCCTTTCTTGGCGTCCATGATTTTGACGAGCAGATCCTGCGCCGGGCGGTAATCGTGCGCGGCGACGAGCGAGGCGATCACGGCATCTTGGGCCGCGTCCAGGTTGCCGGCGGCGTACTCGGCCTGGGCGAGATGAAACTCGGAGCCGGCGCGGTCCAACGGGTGCAGATCGAGCACCGCGGTGTACTCCTGGACGGCGCCGGCGGTATTGTGCACCTGCATCCAGAGATCGCCGAGTTGGCGGTGGGTTTCGGCATCCATGGGATAGATGTAGTTGATGCGGTCGAGCGTCGCGGCGGCATCGGCCGGGGGCTCGAGCTTGGCCAACTGGCGCAGCAGGTCCGGGTCGTGACCGCCATATTTTTGGTAGGTCGCGAGCGCCTGGCGCGCGGCCTCCGGATCGTTCTGCGCCAGATAGGCCTTGGCGAGATAGCCGTAGGGGTTGGCGTCGTATATATAGTCCGGGTATAAATCGCGCGCTTTTTCCGCCAGCGGAATCACCGCCGCCGGACCCGGGGCGGCGGCCATCGCCTTGAGCGTGGTGCGCCACTGGTTGAAGTTCGCGGGCTCGGCGCCGAGTTGCTGGCGCAGCCAGGCAAAGAACCGGGTATCGAACTCCGCCGGCGTGATGCCCAACGCCTGCTGGATGACGGCGGGCGTGGTGGTGGGCACGGCGAAGTCGTGCACCATCTCGACCAGCTTGGGCGCGCCCCACTTCTCCTGAATGTAGTCGCAGATGCGCCCCGCCTGGTAGTACGACACGATCACCTGGTTGGGGTAGGCCGGATGCATGAAGCCGCGGTCGAGCTCGGCCACCGGCAGCAGGCGATTCGCCTGAATCGCCACCAGCACGTCGGGGGTAATGCGGTCGCCCCACTCGGGGTTGGCCTGGGTCTCCTCGTGGACCGCGAGACCCTCGGCAAACCAGCGCGGCGCCAGGTGATGCGTGGCGGTGAGCACGTAAACGTGGTCCAGCTCGTGCCACAAGGTCGAGGCCCAGTTGAAGTCGCCGGGCGGGCGGCCCGAGGGACTGTCCATCGCAACCACGTCGCCAAATGTCACGCCCAAGGCCCCCAGTCCGGGCAGACCGACGGAACGGACCGCAAAATCGTCGTGATTGGGGTAAGCCTCCACTTGCACGGCAAACCCGGAGGGTTGCACCGGCAGTGTCATTTGGTACTTGGCGCCGTAAACCTGGAGCGCGTGCTCGACCACCTTTTCAAAGTAGGGCGCCAGCAAAGCCGACTCCTTTTTGTCGAGCTTCAACCAGACGGGTCCGTCGCGCACGACGTCGAAGTTCTTGTAGCTGTCGAGCAAGCGGAGGCTGTTGACCGTGGCGGCGTCGCGGTAGTCGTGATCGTAGGCGGCCTCGAGCTCCTGCCGGGATGAAGCATCGTCGCCCAGGCGCATCAGGGTCACGCCCAGTTCCGAGTGCGCCGACCAAAGCTCGGGATCGAGCGTCACCGCCTGGCGGTAGTAATTCACCGCCTCGTCGTAGCGCCGGTGCAATACCAACTGACGGGCAATGGCGGCTTGCGCTTGGCCGTAGTGCGGATTGACCGCCGCAATGCGCTTCAACCACGCGTCCGCCGGTTGATTGGCGAGGATGCCCATGGCGGCGTGCACCGCCATGGCGTCGAGGTCGTCGGGTTGGGCGGCGAGGGCGGCGTCGGCTTCCCGCGCCGCGGCAGCGGAATCGGAATCTTCCAGCGCCAGCGTCGCCAGCAGCACATGCGCTTCGGCGAGCTTGGGGTCGAGCTCCAGGGCGCGATTGGCGGATTCCAGCGCCTTGCCGTCGAAACCGTCGGCCGAAACCAGCGCCTGACCCAGGTAGGCATCGGCGCTCTTGGGATCGCGCTGCAAGGCCTCCTGGAACAGCCCGTCGGCGTCGGTGTCGTTGAAGCGCTCGTGCAGCAGGCGGCCCCAGCGCACCCGCAGCGCGGCGCTGGCGTCGTTCTGCGCCGCCGCCGCGCGAAAGGCGGTATTGGCCTGGTCGTACAGCCCCAACCCCCAATCCCCCTCGGCCTGATCGGCGAGACGGGGCGAGGCGGCCAGGGCCTGGTAGCAGGCGGTGGCGGCGGCGCTGCGATCGTGCAGGCGCAGTGCGGCGCAATTGGCGGCCGAAGGCGGCGGTGCCTGCGGCGCCGAGCCACTGCCCCACAGCCAGAGCGCCAGCACCGCGGTCATTGGTCAATCTCCTTTTGCAGCTTCGCGAGTTGGAGCAGCAGGGCGGTGATCTGGGTCTTGTACTCCTCGTCCGGCAGCGCGTCCTTCTGGTAGTTCAACGCGTCAATCTTGCTCTCGAGCGCCTCCTTCTGATCGAGCAGGGCGCGCTTGGCGGGATCGGCGTAGGCGCGCTGGGCCTGGCCGAAGCGCACCAGGGTAAGCGAGGCGAGCAATTTTCCGTTCGAGGATTGCGGATGCTCGGTGGCGAGCCGCTGCTGCGACGTATAGAAATCCGCCACCTTGCGCTGCGCATAGGCAAAGGCTTCGGCCGCGCTGATGGACTGGTTCTTGTCCAGATCGGCGCTAGGATCCTGTAGGGCTTGCGCCCAGTAGCGGGCGAAGACGGTGGCGTTTTTCTCGGTGCCGCTCTTGGTGGCGGCGACCACGGCGCGGCGCGGGCTCTGGAGCGCGGCCAACGCGCCGCCGCTGGCGCTCGAAGTATCCACGATGAGCTGGCGGCGGGCGGCAATGCGGTCGCACCAGGCCGCGAGCTCGGCTGCGGAAACGTCAGGGCCGGGCAGGTTGAACTTGTACTCCACGCCGTCGTAGGTCCCGTGGCCGATGAGCGTAAGCACGAAGTCGTCGTCCGGCTTGGCGGCGGCGGCCACCTGCCCCAGCGCCTGATGCAGTGTCTCGCGCGTGGCGGCAGGACCAATGAGCGTGATCACATGATCGGCCGGCGCGGCTTGGCGAAACAGTTTGTCGAGACTCTGGGCATCGGCATTAAAGCGCTGGGTGTAGTCGGGCTCGCCGCCCAAGCCGGCCACGGTGACGTACCAGGTCTGCGCCGAAGCGCCCAGGACGGCGGTGGCGAAAACGGCCAGGATAAGGAGAGCGCGCTTCATACCACTCCCCACTTGCGGCGCAAGAACCACTCCGCGATGGGAAGCGCCAGCAATAACAGGAATACGATCGGCAAGTTCCACAGCGGCAGGTTATCCCGCAGTGTGATGCCGGCGTTGGAGTATGGAATTTGGCGTTCGAGCTGCGCCAGTTGATCGGGCCGCCAGTAGCTGCCGCCGGTCTGGTCCGCGAGGCGTTGGAGCAGGTCGGCGTCCAGTCCACTGTGGAAGCTTTCGGCGACGCCGTCGAGGCGCTGGAAGGCGACCGCGTCGTGGGCGCCGCCGGCCGCGCTCACGTCGGCCAGGTAGACGCCGGGCTGCGCCGCGGTGAAATCGGCGCTGAACTGACCGGGGGCGCTGGGCGAGGGGCGCAGCGGCACCCGCAGGGATTGCCCGTTGGGTTCGAGCACGCGCGCCGCCACCGCCTGGTTGGCGGCGGGCAGGTACTGGGAATCGCGCAGCTCGACGCTGAGATGCACCTGGCTCTGGTCGTACAGGATCGGCTGCGGCACGGCCGCGGTGAGTTGGCCGGGCGAGCCCGCCGCCAGCCAACGCACCAGTTGCTGCCAGAACAGGTCGTGGCTGGGGTCGCCGTAGGGCAGCATCATCTGCCAACGCCACGTCCCGGAGGTGGCGAGCACCGCCGTGCGCCCGCGGCCGTAGGACTCGGTGGTCAGCAGCGGCAGCGTGCGGCCGTTCACCAGTACATTGGCCAGGACCGCCGCGCCGGGCTTGGGAACGCCGGCGTCCTGGTAATCCATCAACCACGGCAGCGTATGCCACTTCTTGGCGTTGGCGGCGGGGTCGTCCACCAGGCGGGTGATGATGCTGTCGCCGCCGGCCGGGGCGAGCGCTGTGTAGGCTTGGCCGCGGGGTTGGTCAATCGCTTGGCGGCTGAGGTCCGCTCGCACGAAGGTGCCTTTGTGCGCGGGCAGCGTCACCGGCAGCAGCGGCGCCATGCTGGAGTCGCCCCAGCCGCCGTCGGCGAGCGAGGCATCGCCGCCCAGGAACAGGATGCCGCCGCCACGCCGGTCGGCGAACTGCGTGATCAGATCCTGCTGTACCGGTGAAAAGTAAGCGGCTTCGACCGAGCCGATGATCAGCGCCTGGTAGCGAAAGAGATCCTCGGCGCGCGAGGGAAAGCCGCCCGCCAGCTCGCTCGGATCGCTGATGCCCTGGCGGTAGATCTTGTTCTCGGTCGCCCGCACCATGGAGACGAGCTGCACCTGGGGATCAAAAGACTCGGCCCGCCGGATGAACTTGTACTCCCAGCGCGGCTCGCCTTCGATATACAGGACGCGCTTGGGGTCGCTGCGCACGTTGAGCAGCCGCGGGATGTTATTGTTCGCTGGGTTGGTCTCGCCCGCCACCGGCGCGAGAGCGAACTGGAGCGTCTTTAGCCCCGCGTCGCCGGCGTTGAACATGAGCTGCGCGGTCTGGATGACGTCGTCGGGCCCAAACGTGACGTTCTGGCTGGCGAGAAGCTGCGATCCGGCGCGCAGCGTGAGTTGCGTGCGCTGGCCGGCGAAGCCGTGCTGGTGAAAGCTCACCAGCGCGGGCACGCGCGACTTGGTCAGGGCGCGCGTTTCCATCTGCACGTCGTCGAGGGCGGCGTCGCGCGCCGGGGTGGCGGCGCCGAAGCCGACGGTATGCACCGGCACGCGGCGGGCGCGCAGCGCGGCTATGGTATCGCGGTCAATGCCGCTGCCGGCGGCGCCGGGGCCGCCCGAGGTATCGGCGCCGTCGCTGAGCACCACAATTGCGCCGAGCGGCAGGTCGGCGGTGTCGTCGAGTACCTGGCGCAGGCTATCGCCAATGCGGGTAGAGGTGGCGTCAGGACGCAGTTGCGCCGGGCTCGCCAGGCGGGTCGCGCCGCGATCCATGGAATACAGACGGGTTTGGAAGCGTTGTTCCAAGCCGGGCAGCAGGCTGGCTTGGAGCGCCGCTTGCGCCGCCGCCTCGCGGCTCTTCGCCCCACCGTCGGTCTGCGCCATGCTGTGCGAGTCGTCGACTAGAACCGCAATAATGTTCTGGCGCGGTTGCAGCTCCGCCAGCGAGAGCGCCGGCTGCCAGAGCAGCAGCAGCAGCAGCGCCACCATCGCCGTTTGGAGCGCCCACACGCCGGCGTGGCGGCGGTTCCAGCGCCCGCGCAGCAGCCACCCCAGGCCGGCGGCCGAAATCAGGATCAGCACTCCCAGGCGCCATACCGGCCAGCTCCCCAGCAGCACCAGGTGGCCACGCGCGTAAATGCCGGGGGCGTACCGAAAGAGCAGCTCAAACATGATCGGCGACCGTTGGTCCTCTCACGCTTAGTGGGTCATGGAGTACATGACGTAGTTGACGCCGATGCGGAAGGCCATACCGGCGAACTTCTCCGGGTACTGCGGGCTATCGGCCCACTCCCAGGCGTCGCCGAGGTGCATGTTATGACAGATGGCCACCATGACGCGGCCCTGGTCGTCGCGGATGGCGCGCCACTTGGGCACGTAGCCATCCTTTTCATAGGTGCGGCCGGTGTTGACGTACTGTTCGCCGGGAACCTGGAACTTGTCGTCCAGGTTGTAGAGCACGTGGAAAATCTCGTCGTTGTCGGGCAGGTCTTCGATGGCGCGGTGCGGGAAGACGAGGCGCATGCCGGCGAGGAAGTTGTCCCAGTCCTCGGTACCGTGGAAGTCGTCCACCATGAGGAAACCACCCTTGAGCAGGTAGTCGCGCAGTTTGGCCGCCTGCGGGGGGGTGAAGGTCCAGCTCTGCACCTGGACGGCGTAGAGGAAGGGGTAGTTGTACACGTCGTCGTTGTCGAGGTTGACCACTTGTTCGTAGGAGCGGGCGTTGACCCGGGTTAGCCGCTTCAGGGCGTCCAAAAAGGTGCGGTCGGCCTTGGGGTAGTCGGTGGACCACAGGCCGCGCCGGCCGCGGCGGAAGCCATAGTAGCCATAGCCGCCCCCGCTCGATCCGACCGCGGGGTCGTACTGAAGGCGGGACCAGGCAAACTCGGCGCGCTCGTTGACGGTCACAGGAGCATAGCGCTGGTAGCCAAACTGCCGGCCGAACTGGTAGCCCTGGGCCAAACCGGGGCCGCCGGACTGCAAGGCGACCGCCAACACCACGGCGCTGGGAAGGAGGAACCGCAGCTTCATCGGGGGAGTCCTCGTTGTCTTGGAGCGTATCAGAACCGGGAGGGGTTCTCCAGCGGCAGCGCGGGCCGAGCATGGTCTGCTGCTTTTGACATGCGCCGGTGGCACGGCCACTTTTTGCCTGGGTCGCTCCCGTTGGTCGCTCGGAGGCCGGGCTTCGATTACCGGCAGGGGATGCCCGCTCTGCTCAGGGCATCTACGAGCTGCCGCCACAAGACCGCAAACGCAGCCCTCATATTATGACCATCGGGAATCACCCTAATGAAGACCATCGCGGCGACGCAATGCAAAGCGCATTGCACCGCGCTCATGGACGAAGTCCAGGCGACGGGTGAAGCCATCTGATCACCAAGCACCGCCGTCCGGGAACTCGCCCGTTTGGGACAAGCAGGTCACTTTCGCGGTGGAATGCTTGCGTCGGCGACTCGGGATCTACTGGCTGGCATTCAAATCCTACCCCTCGGCATTGAGATGGCCGTGCAAGCCGCCCAATTTGGTTGAGCCATTTCCCACGATCCACCGAATCGATGAATCGGAGCCACGGCTCTCGGGCACGGCTGGACGCTGGTTACAGCGGACGAGAAAATCTGGAAAGCGGTTTGGTCTCGACAATCGGGTAAGCTCCGGCGGCGGCCAAGGCCCCCCATCATCGCAATTTTGACGTGCGCGGTTATGCCGCCGGAAGGCCGCCTGTCCCGTACACTAGGGCGATGCCCGCTCTCCCCGCGCTGGCCCAAAGCAAGCTTCGGCAAGCGCCGCCCACCTCGCGGGAACGGCTGGCTTGGACCGTTTTTGCACTAGTAATGGGTGGAGTCTACGCGGTCGTCCTCTGGCGCTTGCACGCACTGCGCTTCCCTCTCGCGCTGGACGAACTGCATTACTGGCCCACCAGCCTGACCTTCAGCCACCGCTTCGGCTTAAGCCAACTGCGCCACTATCGCGAACTGACCACGCCGCTGGCATTTTTGGTTGACGGGGCCGTGCAACGCGTAACCGGCCACGGTCTGGTCCTGGGCCGCTGGTTGAACGCGGCTTTGTCGCTGGTGGTGTTGGGGCTCATCGCCTCTCATGGCGAGCAACGCTGGCGGGCCGTGCTGGCTAGCTTTGGACTACTGCTTTGCCCCTACTTTCTGGGGATGGCGACCCTACTGTACCCCGACATGCTGGCGTTGGCGCTCGTCGTCGCCGGCATGGTGTTGTATGCCCGACGCAGCGAGCGCACCGCGGCGGCGGTGTGGATCTCGGCCATCGCCACCCGCCAGTACATGGTTGCCTTCCCAGCGGCCATGGCTGCCGCGGCCATCTGGTCGCGCGAACCGCGCCGGCGCTGGCGGCCGCCTCTGTTGGCTGCGGCGAGCCTGGCGGCCTGGGCGTGGTTCTTTGACGGGCTTTCGCCAGTGACTCCATTTCGCGGGGGACCCCAGACCATGCACGGCATTGTCGTGCGCAATGCCCTATACCTGCTCACCTGCATGGGAATTTACTACGTGCTCCCGGAGGCGGCGTTGTTTGCCTCACAACGGCGTTGGTGGCGCAACTGGCTCCCGCGCTGGCGGATGGCGCTACTCATCGGCCTCGGACTGGCGGGCGCGTTTCTGCTGTTTCCCCCCTTGCGCAATCTGTTTGGCTCCCCGGTCATTCCCAGCTTTGGCCGGTTCGACCTGCTCGTCAGGGCGCGGGTGGGCAACGGACCCCGCATGGCGGCCTACTGGCTCCTGGCGCTCGCGGCTTGCGGGCGCTTCCTCCTGAGGCCGCGCACGGTACCACTTTTTCTGATCGCCGCCAATCTTGGCCTGATGATGCTCGCCCCGGTCGCGTGGGAGAAATACGCTCTGCCGCTCCTGGCGGTTCTATGGTGGCTGCGCGCCGCCAACCCGGAGGTCACCCTTGGCTAGGACCGTAATCATCATTGGCGCCGGACCGGCGGGCCTGACCGCGGCCTACGAACTGCTGACCCGAACCGATATCAAGCCGGTCATTCTCGAGCGCAGTCAGGCAATGGGCGGGCTCTCCCGGACTGTGAATTACAACGGCAACCGCATGGATATTGGCGGCCATCGGTTCTTCACCAAAAGCGACCGGGTGATGGATTGGTGGTTGGAGCATCTGCCGATCGCACCCTCCGATGGCGGCGCGGAGATAACCTATCGGCGCCGCGGCCGGCGCCTGCCGGGCGAGTCCCGCATCACGGCGGCCAATGGCGATGCGATGCTGGTGCGCCCGCGCAAATCCCGCATTTACTTTCTGCGGCAGTTCTTCGATTACCCCATTCGCCTCAATGGCCGAACCCTGCGCCAACTGGGCCCGTGGCGGATGGTGCGCATTGGCGCCAGCTACGCGCGCAGCGTTTGCTTTCCGCGCCGGCCGGTGGTGTCGCTGGAGGACTTCTTCATTCGCCGTTTCGGCCGCGAGCTCTACCGCACCTTCTTCCAGAGCTACACCGAAAAAGTTTGGGGTCTGCCCTGTAGTGAAATCAGCGCCGCGTGGGGTGAGCAGCGGGTGAAAGGCCTCTCGGGGCGCACCGCGGCGAAGCATTTTCTGCGCCAACTCATCTCCCGCCATCCCGCGCCGGCGGAGGAGACGTCGCTCATCGAACAGTTCCTCTATCCCCGGCTGGGCCCCGGGCAGCTCTGGGAAAAGGTGGCGGAGAAGGTCGTGCGCCTCGGTGGCGAAATCGTCACCGAAGCGCAGGTCACGCGCTTGCGGGTCGAAGGCAAGTGCATAACGGCGGTGGAGACGGCGGACGGGCGTGAGTTCCGCGGCGATGAGTTTTTCTCCACCATGGCGGTTCAAGAACTGGTCGCCGGCATGACGCCCGCGCCGCCAGCGGAGATCCAGAACTTGGCCGCCGGGCTCCAGTACCGTGATTTCATCACGGTGGGCCTGCTGGTGCGCCACCTGAAGGTCGGCCCGATTACCGACAATTGGATCTATATTCAAGAACCCGGCGTCCTGGCCGGACGGCTGCAGATCTTCAACAACTGGAGCCCTGCCATGGTGCGCGATCCCGAAAACACTGTGTGGCTCGGAGTCGAGTACTTCTGCCAGGCGACCGATCCGCTCTGGAAACTGGACGACGCCGACATGGCGGCGTTGGCCGCGAGTGAATTGGCAGAGATCGGCATCTTGGATTCAAGCCAGGTCCTGGATGCGACCGTAGTTCGGATGCCGAAGACCTATCCCGGCTACTTCGGACCGGCGTACGCCCGCTTTGGCGAATTGCGGGCGTACCTGGACCAGATCACCAACCTGCACCTCATGGGCCGCAACGGCATGCATAAGTACAACAATCAGGATCATTCCATGCTGACCGCGATGATGGCCGTGGACAACCTGGTCGCCGGCAACCGCGACCGCAGCAATCTGTGGGGGGTCAACACCGAAGAGGCGTATCACGAAAGCGACCGCCGGACCGAGGATCGGATGGGCTAAGGCTACACTGAAGGCAGCAGTACCACCTTGGCGCTGAGGCAACTTCGGAATGCACCGTCGCAACTTTCTCAAGCTGGGGGGCGCCGCCGCGGCGTCCGCGGCTTCCCCGTTTCGGATCGGAGCCGTGGCCGCCGCCCTGCCGGCCGGCGGCCAAGCGGGGCCGGCGCCCGACGTCACGCTGACCATCGCGCCGGTTACGGTCGAGTTGGCCCCCAGCCACATCGTCAGCACGATCGGCTATAACGGCACCGCTCCCGGACCGCTCTTGCGGCTGAAAGAGGGCAAGCCGGCGACGGTCAAGGTGATCAACCAGACCGACGTGCCGGAACAGGTACACCTGCACGGGCTTTTCTTGCCGGCGGACGTGGACGGCGCCGAGGAAGAAGGCACGCCGTTTGTGCCGCCCCACGGCCAGCGCACTTTCCAGATCACGCCGGCGCCGGCGGGCACGCGCTGGTACCACACCCACACCATGGCCATGGACGACCTGCACCGCGGCAGTTACACCGGGCAGTATGGCTTCCTGGTCGTGGAGGGCGCGACGAATCCCGCCCAAGCCGGCCACTTCGACCAGGAACTATTCCTTGCCCTGCGCGACTGGGAGCCGTACTTCACCAGCCAGATGGTGGACACCGACGACCTTGACCCCACGCTGCCGCAGCCGGAGAAACCGAAGGTTTTGGACACCCGGCCCAACGGTTGGGAGATCGGCGCCTACATCTACTCCATCAACGACAAGGCGCTGGGCGCGGGCGAACCCATCCGGGTGAAAAACGGCGACCGCATCTTTCTGCACTTTCTCAACGCCAGCGCGATCGAGATCCGGCACATCGTGCTCCCCGGTCACACGTTTCACGTGGTGGCGCTGGACGGGAACCCGGTGCCGACGCCGGCGGCGGTCGAGGCGCTGCTGATCGGTCCGGGCGAGCGGATCGACTGTTATGTCGAGATGAACCAGCCCGGGGTGTGGATCATGGGCGACCCTACCGACGACATCCGCAACGCCGGCATGGGCGTGATCGTCGAATATGCCGGCCAGAACCAGCAGCCGCGGTGGACGCAGCCGGGCCAGACCAGTTGGGACTATACCCGCTTCGGCAAGCCCGCCGCGCCGCCGCCGCCGGCGCACACGATTGACATGGTGTTTGAAAAAATTCCGCGCGGGGCGGGCAAGTTCAATTCCTTCACCGTGAACGGCAAGCCCTATCCCCACGACCAGGAATTCATGCTGACCAAGGGCGAGCGCTACCGGCTGGTGTTTCACAACCGCACCGACGACAGCCACCCGATGCACCTGCACCGGCACAGCTTCGAGATCGCCGAGATCGGCGGCAAACCTACCAGCGGCATCCTCAAAGACACCGTGGTCGTACCGATTTACGGACGGGCGGCGGTGGACTTTACCGCCGACCAGAGCGGGCCTAGTCTGCTGCACTGCCATATCCAGATGCACATGGATTACGGCTTCAAGGCGTTACTGCACACCAGCTAAACGGTTTTTGCTGCATTTTCGAGCTGGGCCAGATGGTGCAGGTCGTGGCCGGCCATGGTCTCCAGCAGCTCGCGGAAGGGCATATCGCCCCGTTCGGGGTGGGTGACCGTCTTGCTCATCGCCTGGGGCGGGAGGGAGGCGACCAAGGCGCGGTTCCAGGCACGCAGGGCGCCATAGAGTTCGAGCGCGGCGCCGGCGGTGTAGGCGGCATAGGGACGCGCCCACTTATCCTGATCAAAGGGCTGGATCACGTGGTGATCCTCCGCCAGCGCTTGGCGCAGCCGAAACGAAAAGGCGATTTCACAGTCGGCAAGATGACACGCCATCTGGCGCGGACTCCACTTGCCGGGCGCAATGGGTTGATCCACGCGCTGCGGCCCAAGGGCCTGAATGACGGCGGCAAGTTGGGCGGGCGAAGCCGCGATCACCGCCAGCGGATCGCGGTCGCCCAAGGGCGCGGCGTAGGGATTCATGCTCCGACGATAGCATGGGGTGGCGTGTACCATAACACGCATGGCCAACTTCCCGGCTCCTCCCTCCCCGCGCACGCGGGTGCGGCGCTTGCCCGAGCGCGGCGCCTACGACCGCGACACGGTGTACGCCATCTTGGACGCCGCGTTTCTCTGCCACGTGGGCTTCTGCTCGGAGCAGGGACCGGTCGTCATCCCCACCGCCTACGGCCGGCGCGGCGACCTCGTTTTTCTTCACGGCTCCGCCGCCAGCCACATGCTGCGCTCCCTGGAGCGCGGCGTGGAGGTGTGTCTCACCGTGACCTTGTTGGACGGATTGGTGCTGGCGCGCTCGGTGTTTCACCACTCCATGAACTACCGCTCGGTGATGGTCTTCGGGCGGGCGGAGGTGGTGTCCGAAGAAGCCGCGAAACTGGCCGCGCTCGAGGTCATCACCAACCAGATCGCCCCCGGCCGCTGGAGCGAGGCGCGGCCGCCCGACGCGCGCGAGCTCAAGGCGACGCTGGTGCTGGCGCTGCCGCTTCAGGAGGCGAGCGCCAAGATCCGCACCGGACCGCCCAAGGACGAGGCGGCGGATTACGGCTTGCCGGTGTGGGCCGGGGTCATCCCGGCGCGGACACAGTTCGCGGCTCCCGAGCCCGACCCGCGGCTTCCCGCCGGCATTCCCGCGTCGGCCTCGGCGCTCAGTAGAACATCTCCCCGCTGGCAGGCGGCCAGGCGAACTGGATCAGGTCGGCGCGCTGGTACTGGCGCTCTTCCCCGCAGCCGTCGCAAATGATCCAGGCGGCCTGGTCGAGGCGGTCGCAGCGCGCCTGGGCGGGGTCGCCGCGCACCTCGTCCAGCACCATATAGGCACCGCAGCGGCAGCGTACGCCAAAGTAGAGCGCGCGCGGGGTGGAGACGATGGCGAGGTCGCGCGCCACGGCTCAGCCCAACAATCCGCGCACCCGGGCCAGCAGCTCGCGCGGACCGAAGGGCTTGCGCAGATACTCGGCCCTGGCGCATAGCTCGATGGCGTCGGCCGCGGCCTCGGGATCGCTGTAGCCGGATATGAATAAAATGCTCACGGCGGGATGGATCGCGGCGATCCGGCGCGCCAGCTCCAGACCGCTCATGCCGGGCATGGCCACGTCGGTGATTAACAGCCTCAGCCCGGCCGCCGGTCCCTGGAGCCGGTCCAGGGCATCGGCGCCGCCGCAAGCCTCGACCACCTCGAAGCCGGCGCCGCGCAGCACCGCGCCCACCAAGCGGCGCACTTCGTCCTCGTCTTCGGCCAACAGAATGACGGGGCCTACGGCGGCGGGGCTGCTCAAGCGCCCCATTGTACATTAGAAAAGACTAAGAAAGCGCCACGGGCTGCTAAAGCAGCCAATCTCCAGGACTTAGCGGCCTCCGCTGGATGCATCCGCGGGCATGGTGACGGGACTCACCACCGCCCAGGCCGGCTTCGACGACAACGCCTGGTAGGCCGCCGCCATCTGCGTCTTCAGGAACTGGTTGAGACTGGCGACGGCCGCATGCGCGTCCTGCTCGGCCCACGCCAATTGCCGCAACTGGGCGGCGGTCGGAGCGCCGTCATAGTTGTCGATCGCGCGCTGTGCGCCGGCGGCGCCGCTGATGGCGCGCTCCAGGCTGGCGCTGATCGGCTCGAGCGCGGTGCGCGCGCTGGACACGGCCGCGGCCGAGGCGCCGGAGGTTTGTAGCGCGGTAACGTAGGTGTCCATCGCCTGGAGCTGCTTCTCGGCGGCGGCCACCGCGGCGCGCGCCGGGGCGAGTTGCTGCTGCAAGCGGTAGGCGGCCAGGAGGGCGCGGGTGCGTTCGGGCGCGCCGGCGGGTCCAGTGACCTCGATGGTACCGGTGAGCGGCGGGGCGCCGGACCACTGCATGCTGACCTGGTAGTTCCCGGGCTCGACCGTGGGGCCGTTGCCGCCGCGGCCGCGGCCGCCACCGCCGCCCCCGGCCACCGCACCTCCGCGGCCGCCCCGGCCGGCAACGGCTGGAGCCGGTATTGGGGCATCGTAGCGGAGATCCCAGACCGCCTGATTGAATCCCGCGCGCACGCGGGCCGGGAAGTGCCGAATGGCGCGGCCGTTTGCCGATATGGTCACGGTCGCGGTGGCGCGCGTGCCCTCGGGCGCCTCGAAGCTTACCACCGCGCCGGTGGGCGGGTTGGGGGCAAAATACTCGCCCGCCCCATACCAGGCTTGCGGGGCGTAGACGGTTTGCTTCCGGGCGGGCGCGATGGGGAACAAATACGCCGCGCCGGCATGCGCACCGATCTGGCTAAGCGCGCCGGCAGCGTCCAGAACCCAGATGCTCCGCCCGTGGGTGCCAAGCACCAGGTCCCCGGTGGTCTTTTGATAGACCAGGTCGTAGACCGGCACCGGGGGCAGATTGGTATTGAGCGAGGTCCAGTTGGCGCCGCGGTCCCAGGAGGCGTAGACGCCCTCCTCGGTCCCGGCCACCAGGAAGTCCGCCGACTTGGGGTTCTCGCGGATGCGGTGCACCGAGGTCTCCGGCAGCCCGCTGGCAATGGGCTTCCACGTGGCGCCGTAGTCCTCGCTCACATAGACGTAGGGGTGATAGTCATCGTTAAAGTGGCCGTCGAAGCTGGCGTAGACACGCCCGGGGACGTAGCGCGACGGCTCAATGCCGCTGACGTTGGTCATCGCGGGCAGGCCGGGGACGTGGGAGGTAATGTTGGTCCAGTGGGCTCCGCCATCGCGGGTGACCTGGAGTGTGCCATCGTCGGCGCCGGTGTAGAGCAGCTTGGCATCGAGCGGCGACTCGGCGATCACGGTGAGGGCGCTGAAGTTGTCCTGCCCGTCGTTCTTGGAGAGCGCATCGGAGGGGATGGGGCCGCCCATCATCTGCAGCTTGGTGCGGTCCAGGTGGGCGGTGAGGTCGGGGCTGATCGCCTTCCAGGTCACGCCCTGGTCGGGCGAGCGGAACAGAATGTTGGCACCGGTATAGATCACCTTCGGAGTGAAGTGCGAGACGATCAGGGGCGCGGTCCAATACCAGCGGTAGCCGGGCTGGCCGGGCTGGGGCTGGGTCTCGGGCGGGACCGGGCCGATGTTCTGGCGCTCGAAGGTGTCGAGCGAGAGGCGTGTGGTCGAGCCGTTCTGCGAGCTGACCAGCAGCGTCTTGTTGTCGCCGTCGAACACCGCCTGCATGCCGTCGCCGCCACCGACGTTGAAGGTATCGCCGTTGGCGATGCCGACGCTGCGCACGGTGGCGTCAGGGACGCACCAGTTGCCGTTGTCCTGGAGGCCGCCGCAGACCAGGTAGGGATCGGCATCGTTGGTGGAGATATCGTAGAACTGCCCGATGGGCAGGTCGTTGCGGAACGACCAGGTCTCGCCCCGGTCATAGGAAATGGAAACGCCGCCGTCGCCGCCGATCAGGATGTGGTTGGGGTTGGTGGGGTCGAGCCACATGACGTGGTCCTCGCCGTGCACCTGGCTGAAGACGTCGCGGAAGTTGCGGCCGCCGTCGTCCGAGATATAGAAGCCGCGCTCGGAGCCCATGATGTAGACCCGGTTGGGATCGCTGGGGTCGAGGTAGATGCGGCTGTAGTAGCTGGGCCGGGGGTTCAGGCTGGACAAATGCTCCCAACTCTGGCCCTGGTTGAAGGAGCGGAAGACGCCGCCGCGCAGCACGCGGGGCGCCGCCGGCGCGCCCCCGGGCGCGCCCCGGCCGGCCGGCTGGGGATCGGCCTCGACGATGGCGTAGACCTCGCTGGGATTGGCGGAGTTGACCGCGAGACCGATGCGTCCCTTGTCGCCGCTGGGCAGACCGCGGGTCAACTCGGTCCAGGAGGCGCCGCCGTCGGAGGAGCGGTAGATGCCGCTGCCGGGGCCGCCGCCGTTGAAGCCCCAGCCCTTGCGCTGGCGCTGGTAGAGCGCGGCGTAGAGCAATTGCGGGTTGGCGGGGCTCATGGCGAGATCGGTGGCGCCGGTGTTGTCGTCGTGGTAGAGCACCTTCTTCCAGGTGCGGCCGCCGTCGGTGGTCTTGTACACGCCGCGGTCGGGGTTCGGCCCCCAGAGGTGGCCCAGGGCGGCGACGTAGACCACGTCCGGGTTGGTGGGGTCAATCAGGATCTTGGCGATGTGGCGGGTATTTTCCAATCCCATGCTGTGCCAGGTGGCGCCCCCATCGAGCGATTTGTAGATGCCATTCCCCCAGGACGAGCTCTGGCGGTTGTCCACCTCGCCGGTGCCGACCCAGACGATGGACGGGTTCGACGGGGCGACGGCGACCGCGCCGATGGACATCATGCCGCCGGAGTGGTCGAACACCGGGGCCCAGGAGACGCCCTGGTTGCTGCTCTTGAACACGCCCCCGCTGGCGGTGCCTACGTACATGGTCTCGGGCTGGCCGGGCGGATGGGCCACGGCGAAGTCGGCGATCCGCCCGCCGGTCGAGGCGGGGCCGATGGCGCGCCAGTTCAACCCCTGGACCGCGGAGGAGGGGACTTGCGCCGCGGCGGTGGCCGCGGCGAGAAGGACACAAGCCAGAAGTCTCATACGGGATCTACCGGTGCTGCATGCGACCGTCTCAGAGTATCGGAATGGACCGGGCGCTGTCGAGGCGGACAACCTTTCTTGCGTTGACTCATTCCCACTGACCGGTTATTTTTGCCCCAATGTCTCGGATCGCCGCTCATTTCTGTCTGGGGCTCGCCTTGGAGCTCACTTTGTCGCTGAGCCTGTCTCTCCGCCCGGCACTCGCCCAAGACACGGCCAAACCCAATCCGAACCTTATCACCAAGTCTCAACTGATGATGGCCAACGCGATGCTCGACAACGTGCGCCAGGCGGTCAAAGACAACTATTACGACCCCACCCTGCACGGCCTCAACCTGACCGAGCGCTACCAAGCCTACAAGGCGCGTCTCCAGAAAGCGCCCACCCTGGGCGACGCCTTCCGCATCATCGCGGCCTTTCTTGCCGGTTTGGACGACAGCCACACCTTTTTCCTGCCGCCCGCGCGCTCCTGGAACGTGTACTACGGCTTCCGGATGCGCATGGAGGGCGACCGTCCGCTTATCACCGCCGTCCGCCCCGGCACCGACGCCGACGGCAAGCTCAAACCCGGCGACGAGATCGTGAGCCTGGAGGGCTACTCCGTCAACCGCAAGGACTTGTGGACGCTGAACTACTCGCTGGACGCGCTCGAGCCGCGCGGCGGGCTGCATTTCGTGGTGCGCGGCCCCGACGGCGCCACGCGCCGGGAAACCGTCAAGGCGAAGTTCGTGCAGCACGGCGCCCTGGTGGGCGGGCTCGACCAGCTGATCAATTACTCGATCGATCAGGGCGAGCTCGACGCCAAGGTCAACAAATTACGCTGGACCACCGCCGGCGACGTTTTTGTCTGGAAACTGCCCAACTTCACCTTCGACCAGAGCGATGCTGACAGTGTGCTCGGGCGAGCCAAGAAGTACCCCAACCTGGTGCTCGATCTGCGCGGCAACCCCGGCGGCGCCGTGGACGACCTCAAGTACCTGCTCGGCTACTTCGTCACCGGCAAGATTAGGGTGGCGACGCCGCAAGGCCGCCGCCACGATAGCCCGATCGAGGTTGGCCCCAACGGCGACCATTACGCCGGCAAGCTGGTGGTGGTGGATTCCGGCTCGGCGTCGGCGGCGGAGTTGTTCGCCCGCACGGTGCAACTCCAGCGCTTGGGCACGGTGGTGGGCGACACCAGCGCTGGCGCGGTAATGGAGTCCCAGATTTATCCCATGCAGTACGGGGACGTGTTGATGGGAGCGGCCGCCCCCTATGGCGCCAGCATCACCCGCGAAGACCTCATCATGCCCGACGGCAACAGCCTGGAGAGAATGGGCGTGAGCCCCGACGTGCCTGCCCTGCCCGCGGCCGCCGATCTCGCCTCCGGCCGCGATACTGTGTTGGCCAAGGCGGTAGAACTTCTGGGGGGAACCGCCGACCCCACCGCCCTGGGCAAAGCCTTCCCGACGATTTGGCCGCCGTACAACAATTAGCGCTTCTTCAGCCCGTCCCAAAGAATCTGGTTGAACTTGGCGCTGTCGAGGTGGTCGGCTTCGCGGAAGTCCATGCCCTGGGTGAGGCGGGCCCAGTAGGCGCCATCGTGCGTGGGCGGCAGGGGCGCCCCCTCGACGTGGATCGGCAGGCCGGTGCCGGCAAGATAGCGGGAAGGCGAAGCGGTATAGCTCCAGTCAGCCTGACCGAGGTCGAAGGCGTCGCTCATCGGAGCGGCGGCGGCGTCATGCAAGTTGAGCGGGCCCACGCCCAGCACCTCCTCCATGGTGCGGAGCAGACTGACGGTAGTGTAGGCGGTCGAGACCACGGCGTGATGCTTGACGTAGGGGCCGAGGATGAAGGCCGGGCTGCGGTGGGCGTCCACATGATCGCCGCCGTTCTGGGCGTCGTCCTCGACAATAAAAATGAGCGTGTCGTGGGCGTAGCGGCTGTGGGCGACCTTGTCCACCAGCAGGCCGACGGCGTAGTCGTCGTCGGCGATCTGGAGTTCGGGAGTGTTCAAGCCATCAAGCGCGGAACCGAAGTTGCCGAAGTGATCGTGCTCGAGGCGCACCAGCTCCAGGTTGGGTAGGTCCCCCTGGGCGGCGTACTGGTCGAACTCGCGCTCCCACTCCTTGAAGCGGTAGTAATCGGGAAAGCTCTGGTCGAAGCCGCGGAAGTAGGGGTCGGTGAAGGGCGCAAGGCTGGGGCTGGTGGGAATGGCGACGACGGTGTGGGTGGCGGCGGGGTCGGGGAGTTCGGGGATGTGGCCCGGGGACTTCTGGTCATAATTACCATCCACCCAAAAGCCGTAGTCGCGCACGGTGAGGTGGCGGCGCAGGGCGGCGTCCCACAAGTAGCCTTGCCCGGCTTCGTCCTCGTCGCCCTCCTCGAAGTCGGGCGCGGCGACGTTGGCGGTGCCGGGCAGCAGATCGGGATCTTGACGCTGCTTGTCCGCCAGGTTGACATTGCGGTTGGTGCCCTCGGTGTCGTAGCTGAGGCCGCGGTCGGCGTAGTTGACCGGCACTTCCTTTTCATCCACGTCGGTGGAGCGGGCGGAGGTGGACCAGGGCCATCCCGTGGCGCTGACGTCGCCCGAGCACTCGAAGTGGTCGAGCGCCACAAAGGTACGGGCCAAGGCGTGGAAGTTGGGCGTATTGGCCTCGGGAAACTCGGTGATGCGCGGGTCGCCGTTGGCGCCGGCCAGATCGCCCAAGACCTGATCGTAGGTGCGGTTTTCCTTAATGATGTAGATCACGTGATGGACGCGGTCGCGCAGCCCGGCCATCACCGCCGCCGCCGCCGGCTGGGCGCTGAGGCCATCGTTGGCGAGCACCTGTTGCGTCAGCCGGCCCAGCGCGGCCCTATTGGGCACGGGCAAACTCAGCAGCCCGGCCTGTTCCAGTTGGAGAATATACTCGTTGGACGCGCGCGCTTGGCGCGCCTTTGCCGGCGTGAGCCCGCGGTCAAAGTCCGGGTTGGGGCCGGGATCGCTCTTGCCGTTGATCACGAAGAGGCGCTGTCCGTCCCGGCTGAGCGTAACCGCGTTGGGGTACCAGCCGGTCGGGATCAGGCCCACCGTGCGGGCCGGGGCGGAGAGCGAGACTACCGCCACCGCGTTCTCGCCGCCGTTGGTGACGTACAGGGTGCGCTCGTCGGGCGAGAGCGCCAGTGCGTTGGGGTTAGCGCCCCAGAGATGTCCCGTGTCGGGAAAGAGCGCGGGCGGCGCGACCACCGCAATCTCCGAGAGCACCTGGTTCGATGCGGTGGCGATGACGGCGACGCTATCGGCGTTGTCCTGGGTGGCGTACAAGCGGGTCTGGGCGCGGTTCAGCAGCAGGCGGTTAGGCTGCCCGGGGAGCGCAATGCGGGCGGTGACGCGCGGCGACGGTGCGAGCGCGACCACCACAATCTGGCGGTCGCGGACGCTCGACACGTAGGCGGTCTCATTGCCCCGAATCGTCACCCAGTAGGGGAACTCCCCGCCTGGCCGGCCCCGGTCGCCGGGGTCAATCTTGCCGGGGCGCAGGTCGAGTTCGGCGGCCTTGGCCCATCCGTCCGCGCCGCGGCGAAGTTCGGTGACGGCGTCGTTTTCGTAGTCGGCAACCACAATGGTCTGCCCGTCGGCGCTGACGGCGAGTCCGGCAGCCTCGGGACGCATGCCCCTGCCGAGTCCTCTCTTGTGGCCAAGCGCGACCGCTGGCTGTGCCTCGGACCACTGACCGGACCGGAGGGCGAACACGTGCACATTGTCATCGTCGCCGCCCGCGACGAAGAACGCATCGCCACTGGGTGCAAAGGCGAGGCCACTGTAGGTATTGGGCACCCGGAGTACTTGCGTCTGGCGCGGCGCGTCCCCGCTCACATCGAACACAAAGACGTACTCCTGCGAGCCCTCGGGGTTGCGGGCACCGGCATGGGGTCCGGAGTTGTAGTTGCGCAGGTTGTAGCCGCTGGTAAGGACCAGCAAGGTGCGGCCGTCGGGGCTCAGCGCGCTGGTCACCGCCTGCCCGGCGCGGAAATTGGGGTCGCCCGCGAGATGGGGATCGAGCCGGGTCATCCGCGCCCCGGAGGCGGCGAGTGGGGTGAGGCGTTGGCCCGTGGGAAGCGGTGGTGCGGAAGGATTCTGTCCAAAGGCGAGCAGGCTGGCCGCACTCACTCCAATGAGAACCTGGCGGAAACGGTGCATGGCGGCATGATAACGCGACGGCGGCAGCGAGGCGGGTTACAGTTCCGTTATGAACCCGTGGACTCGGCGACAATTTCTGGGCGCGTCGGCGTTCGCCGCAGCGGCAGGGGCGCTGCCCAATGCGGATCCTTCCTCCGCCGCCAAGTTTCCCGCCGGGTTCTTATGGGGCACGGCCGCGTCCGCCTACCAGACCGAGGGCGCGGCGGAGGAGGGCGGCAAGGGCCTCTCGGTGTGGGACGAGTTTGTGCGCCGTCCCGGGGCGATCGCGGATGGGCAAACCGGCGCGACCGCCTGCGGTTTCTACCATCGGTTTCCGCAGGACATTGCGGCCATGCGGGAGATGCACCTGCGGGCCTTCCGCTTCAGCATCGCTTGGACCCGGATCCTGCCCGACGGCGCCGGACGCGTCAACCAGACGGGATTGGATTTTTACCGCCGGGTAGCCGATACGCTGCTGGAGGCCGGCATCGAACCCATCGCCACCTTATTTCACTGGGACACGCCCAGCGCGCTGGAGCGCCGGGGGGGATGGCAGAACCGGGACATGGCGCACTGGTTCGCCGATTATGCCGCCGTCGCAGTCCGCGCGCTGTCGGACCGTGTGCGATGGTGGCTCACCATTAACGAGCCGCGCTCCTTCATCGGCGGCGGCTATGTGGCCGGGGTGCAGGCGCCAGGCCTGCGGCTGGGGCGCAAGCAGGCGTTGGCCGCGGCGCACGTGGTGCTGCTGGCGCACGGACGGGCGGTGCAGGCGCTCCGGGCGGGAGCGAAGCAGCCGCTGCGAGCCGGCATTCCCAACGACGTCTCGCCCGCGCTGCCGGTCGCAGCCGCCGATGCCGAGGCCGCCCGCGCCGCCACCTTCGCCACGCCGCTTGAACACTTCACCGCCGGCCGCTGGTGGGACGAGAATGCCTGGTGGCTGGAGCCGGTTTACGCCGGCGCCTATCCGGCAGCCGCGCTGCACGCCCTCGGCGCGGATGCGCCTCGGATCGCCGCGGGCGACATGGCGGTCATTCACCAGCCTCTGGATTTTTGCGCGGCCAACCTCTATGGCGGTCGCCGCGTGGAGCGGGGAGCCAGCGGCGCGGCGGTGGCACAGCCGCCTCCGGCGGGCGCGCCGCTCACCGCCTTCGGTTGGCCGGTGACGCCGGAGGTGGCCTACTGGGCGCCGCGCTGGCTGCACCAGCGATACCGGCTGCCGATCTTCGTCACCGAAAACGGCTGCGCCACGCGCGACTGGGTGACGCTGGGATGTACCGTGCCCGACCCGCAGCGGACGGATTTCATCGCGCGGCACCTGCGCTTCCTGGCGCAGGCGATGGCGGAGGGCACGCCGGTGCTGGGCTACCTGCACTGGTCGCTGCTCGACAACTTCGAGTGGCAGGCAGGCTACACCCAGCGTTTCGGCCTGCTCTATGTGGACTTCCCCACCCAGCGCCGCATCTGGAAGGATTCGGCGCGCTGGTACCGGGCAATGATCGCGAGCCGGGGCGGGATGCTCGGGGCCATGAATGGGTGCGACTTGTAGTATGGCGTCTCAGAGCCAAGCGCCAGAATTTTGGGCGCGGGGGTGCGGCCGTTTCTGAGGAAAAAGCCGCATGCGGGCCTTTTTATAGCGCGTGCTAATTCTGAGACACCCCACTAAGGCTAGCCCTCGGCGGCATCGAGCACCTCCGCCAAATGCCGGGCGCGGCGGGGGGTGGATTGGGCAATCTGTTCGCGGCAACTGAAGCCGTCGGTGACGATCACCGTATCCACCGACGAGGCGCGGACGCGCGGAAGCAGCACACGCTCGCCCAGGGTCTGGGAGACCGTGAACTTGTCGCGCTCGAAGCCGAAGGGGCCGGCCATGCCGCAGCAGCCGGAGTCGAGCAACTCGACCTCGGCGCCGGTGGCGCGCAGCAGGGTCATTTCGTCGTCCATGCGCATGACCGCGTGGTGGTGACAGTGGCCATGGACAAGCAGCTTTCCAGCCCGCATCGGGGGACGGTACGCCGGGGCGTGCTTAACCAGGAACTCGCTCAGCAGGAAGGTCCGGTCGCGCAGCGTGGCGGCACGCGCATCGTGCGGAAGCAGGTTCGTCATCTCGTCGCGGAACACGCTGGCGCAACTGGGCTCGAGCACCACCACCGGGATGCGGGCGGCGAGCGTGGGTTCCAGCGCCGCCAGTACCCGGCGCAGGTAGCTTCGCGCGGTGTCGAGCATGCCGAAGTCGTAGAGCGGGCGGCCGCAGCAGAGATGCTGCCGCGGCGTCTCCACCGCAAATCCCGCCTGGGTCAGCACCCGCTGCGCGGCAAAGAGCGTGGCGGGGTGGAAGTAATCGTTGAAGGTATCGGCCCAGAGCAACACCCGCGGCGCGCCGGCGGGAGCGGGCAGGGTGCGCATCGTGCGGCGGTAAGCCCGGTGAACCTCGGGTATGTGGCGCTCGGGATGCACGTCGAGCAGCCGGCGCATGCCGCCGCCGAGCGTCCGCGACTGGCTGAGCCGGTTGGCCAGTGCGGGCGTGCGCGACGCCCGGCGCGCCCACTGGTCGATTCGCCCAAACGCTTGCGCCATCAAGGGCCGCGGCCGCCCCTGGTAGTACTGGGCCAGGAATTCGGCCTTGTATGTGGCCATGTCCACGCTCACCGGACACTCGCTCTTGCAGGCTTTGCAGGAGAGGCACCAGTCGAGCGCGTCCTTGACCTCCTCGTTTTGCCAGCCGCCGGGCAGTGCCTCGCCCTGCAGCAATTCCCAGAGCAGATGGGCCCGCCCGCGGGTGGAGTAGCGCTCCTCGCGGGTGGCCATGTAGCTGGGGCACATCGCCCCGGCATCCTCCTTGCGGCAGGCGCCCACCCCGACGCAGCGCGAGACGGCGCGGGAAAACGAGCCGCGGTCGGCGGCGAAGCTGAACTGCGTCGCCTCGAGCACGGGGCGGTAGTCGGCGCCGAAGCGCAGGTCCGCGTGCGGTTGATTCGCGTCCACCAGCTTGCCTGGATTCATCCGGCCCTGCGGATCCCAGATGCGCTTGAACTCGCCGAAGGCGCGCATCAACTCCGGACCGAACATCCGGGGCAGCAGCGCGCCGCGGGCCTGGCCGTCGCCGTGCTCGCCGCTGAACGAGCCGCCGTGCGCCGCGACCAAGTCGGCGGCATCGTCAAGAAAGCGGCGGTAGGCGAGGATGCCGGCTTCGGATTCGAAGTCGAAGTTGATGCGCAGGTGGACGCAGCCCTCGCCGAAATGTCCGTACATCGGGGCGTCGTAGCCATACTGGTCGAGCAGGCGGCGCAGGCCGCGCAGATAGGAACCAAGACGGGCGGGAGCGACGGCCGCATCCTCCCAGCCTTCCCAGCCCGGCGGGCGGTCTTTGGGAAACGCGGTGACGCCGAGGCCCGCCTCACGCACACGCCAGATGCGGTGGGCATCGGCGGCCGCGTAGACCCGGCTCGAAGGCGCCCCCGGAAGCGAGTCAGCCGCGCCCGCCAGGCGCTGGGCCATATCCTCGCACTCTCGCGGGTCCCAAGCCCCAAGTTCGGCCAGCAGGAAGCCTTGGCCCGCGGGCAGAAGTTTGACGTCTGCATCGAGCGGGGGTTTGCCCTGCACCAGCTCGATCAGGCGTCCGTCCATGCCCTCGAGGCCGATAGGGTGATAGGCAAGCACCGCGGGAACGGCGTCGGCGGCCGCAAAAGCGTCGGAGAAACCCAACGCAACCAGCGTGCGGCAAGGCGGGCTGGGGTGGAGGCGGAGCTCGGCCTCGACCACGATGGCGCAGGTGCCTTCGCTGCCCACCAGGGCCCGCGCGATTTGGCAGCCGTTTTCGGGCAGCAACGCCTGCAGGTTGTAGCCCGAAACGCAGCGCGGGATCTGGGGAAAGCCCGACCGGATGGCCGCGCCGTAGCGCTCCACCAGCCCGCGCAGGCCGGCGTAGATCGCGCCCCGGCGGCCGCCGCCAGCGATGATCGCCTCCATCTCGGCAGGCGTGGTCGCGCCCACCCGGAGCGTGGTCCCATCGTAGAGCACCAAGTCGAGCGACTCGACGTTTTCCGCGGTCTTGCCGCCCATCAGCGAGTGCACGCCACAGGAGTTGTTGCCGATCATGCCGCCCAGAGTGCAGCGGCTATGCGTGGCCGGGTCGGGAGCGAAGGTCAGGTGATAGGGTTCCGCCGCCTCGCGCACCCGGTCGAGCACAATGCCGGGCTGCACCCGCGCGCGCCGGCGCCCGGGGTCGAGCGCGAGCAGTCTGCCCATATAGCGGGTGAAATCCAGCACCACGGCCACGTTACAGGTCTGGCCGGCAAGGCTCGTGCCGGCGCCGCGGGCCAGCACCGGAGCCCCGAACTCGCGGCAAGCGGCGACCACGGCCTCGACGTCGGCGGCGTGGCGGGGCAGTACCACCCCGATGGGAATTTGGCGGTAATTGGACGAGTCGGTGGCGTAGAGCGCCCGCGCCCCAGAGTCAAACCGGACGAGGCCGCGGTCCGGACCGCCTTCCGGGGCTGCCAGGTTCTGGCGCAGGCGCTGCTCCAGCGCTGCCGCGGCGGCAAAACGCGGCGGCGGGGTGGCGTGGGAACTGGGAAGCGGGCGGTAGCGCAGGTCGGTCAAGAGATGACTCCAAGCCAGCATAGCAGTCACCGTCATTGTTGGCGCGGCCCCTTGCGCGGCTCCGGCGCTGGGCGTCGTGGGATGGCGAATCCGTCAGATCAGCGTGGCCAGTGCTGGCTTTATCTGCCGAAGTGATAAGCTTTGGTCAAGATGTCCCAGTCGGTCTGGACCGTTTCGCTGCTGCTCGCCGCCACTCTGGGTCTACCCTGCTCCGCTCCGGCAACGGCGGCGCAGACCCCGGCCGGCCCGCAGACCTCCGCCACCACCGAACCTCCGCTCACACCCGCCGCCCAGGGCTATGCCGAATTTGAGTTGGGCAAGTTTGCCGAGCTGCAGGCCGAAACCCACAATGGCGGCAGCTACGTACAGCAAGCGCTGCAACACTACACCGCGGCGATGGCCGCGAACCCGCAATCCGCCTACATTGCGGCGCAAATGGCGGATCTGCTCTCCCGCATCGGGCGCGACAACGACGCCATCACGCTGGTGAAATCGGTGATTGAGAAGCACCCCGACAGCTTGGCGGCGCACCAAACGCTGGGGGAGATCTATCTGCGTCAGCTCAGCCAGGCGCGGCAGCCGATCTCGGGCGACACCATCGAGGCCGCGATCGCGGAGTACAAGACGCTGATCCAGCTCGATCCGGGCACCGTCGGCAACCAGGTCATCCTGGGCAAGCTGTACGGAGCGGAGGGTCAGCCGGCGGAGGCGGAGCGCGAGTTCCGCGCCGCACTGAGCAAGGATCCCTCCAGCATGGACGCCATGGCCAGCTTGATCCAGTCGCTGGCCAGCCAGGACCGCCTGGACCAGGCGCGGCAGGAGATTGGCGCCCTTCCGCCGGCGGCGCGCAGCGGCGCGGTCTACGCCACGCTCGGCGATGCCTATCTGAACAAGCACCAATATAAGGAGGCGGCCGACGCGTTTCGCAATGCGGTGCAGGCGCGGCCCGACGATCCCGACTTTCAGGGCGCGCTAGCCCAGGCCTTGCTGGATGGCGGCAATCTGCCCGAGGCGCTGGCCGAGTACCAGCGCCTGCGACGCGAGACCCCGGAGGACGGCAATGCCGCGCTCCGCACCGCACAGATTCAAATGCAGCTGGGCCAGTTGGACGCGGCCGCGGCGAGCCTCAAGGACGCATCCGGGCTGCTGCCCAGCGATGACATCGAGGTCGCCTACGCCACCGCCATGCTGCACGAGAGCCAGGGCAACGACGCGGCCGCCCTCGACGGCCTGCGTACCTTGGCGGCGCGCAAGAACAGCCCGCGTACCCAGAGCATCTTCCTCGAGCAACTGGCGCGGATCCAAACCCGCACCGGGGACTATGACGGCGCCATGGCGTCGGTGGGACAACTGCGCTCCCTGGGGCCCGCTTATACCGCGCGCGCCAACTCCCTCGAAATCCAGGTGTATAGCGAGCAGCGCGACTTCACCAAGGCGCTGGCGGCGGCCAAGAGCGCGCTCGCGGCGCAACCCGCTTCACGGCCGTTGGAACTCACCTACGCCAACCTGCTCGCCGCCTCGGGACAGTCCTCCGCGGCGGTAGCCTACCTGGAGCCGCTGCTCAAGGGCAGCTCCGGCGACTGGGACCTGTATCTCGCCATGGGGCAGATCCACCAGTCCGCCGGCCAACTCACCGAAGCGCTGCGCGACACCGCGCGGGCCGACCAGTTGGCCGCGACGCCGGCCGATCACGCGCGGGCCGTGGCGCAGCAGGGCGGCATCCAGGCCAGGCAGAAGCAGTACGCCGCCGCCGAACAAAGCTACCGGCACGCGCTCGATCTGGCTCCCGGCGATCCCGCCACCCTCAACGCGTACGGTTACCTCCTGGCGCAGCAAGGAGTACGGCTGCCCGAGGCCCTGGACTATGTGAAGCAGGCGATTGCTCACGACTCCAACAACGGCGCCTATTTGGACAGCCTCGGCTGGGTCTATTTCAAGATGAACCGGCTACCGGAGGCGGTGGCCAGCCTCGAGCGGGCCGCCAGCTTGCAGCGGCACGACCCCGCCATTCTCGATCACTTGGCACAAGCTTACGATCGCGACGGGAAATTACAGCAGGCGGAGTCGAGCTGGACGCAGGCGCTCGCCGACATCAAAGCCGCGCCCTCGGCGGATAGCGAGCGAACCCTACAGATCGAGAAGAATCTCAGCGCGGTGCGGACCAAGCTGGCCCAGTCCGTGCACTAGACTGGCAGCCCGGTTACAACGCCGCGAATCCATGCAAGAGACGGGCCGGAGGCCAAAGTTCATTGCACCACGCGCTGCTGGATACACCTCAGGCGTGTTCGGTGTCGGGGTCGAGGGGCGGGAGGACCAACGTGGCGTGGGCCAGCGTTTCCTGCAGCAGCGCCAAGGCATCCTCGACCGGCATATTCTTGGCACTGGCCATCTCGCCGGTGAGCAGCATGACGGCGCGGTCGAGCATTTTCTTCTCGCGGAAGGAGAGCGGCTTGGTCTGGTGCAGCTGCACAAGGTTCTTCAGCACCTCGGCAATCTGCGCCAGCGAGCCCGCCCGCATCTTGTCGGAGTTCTCCTTGAAGCGCCACTTCCAGTCGGCCGGGCCCAGCGCCGCCGGCGGCTCCTGCAAATAGGTCAGGATGAGCGCCAGCTCCCGCGCTTGCGTCAGCGCCCGCATGCCCACGCTGGCCACGTTGGTGAACGGGATCATCACGCGCAGGTTGCTGGACTCGATTTTCAGGAGATAGTAGTCCTGGCAGGTATCGCCCACCGCGCGGCTGGCGATGTGCTCGATCACGCCCACCCCGTGGTTGGGGTAAACCACCTTGTCGCCAACCCGGAAAGATAGGCTCGCGCTCATGCGAACAGCCGCCTCTCCCAAGTAGTATGCCAAAATGACGGGGGACACTTCAAGCCGGAGCCCGAATGGCCGTTAATATCAAAGAGAAACTTGAGAAGGAAATCCAGCAGTTCGAGCACGAACTCACCATTGAACTGCCCGCCGAGCTCAAACGCGCCGTGGCGTTGGGCGATCTGAGCGAAAACGCCGAATATCACATGGCGAAACAGCGGCAGGAGTTCGTCAACGCTCGTTTGGGTCAGCTCCGCAAGCGCTTGGCCGAACTCAGCCTGGTTAATTTGGCCAACATCCCGCACGACCGCGCCGCCTACGGATCGATCGTGCTCTTGCATGATTTGGACAAAGGCGAGGATGTGGAGTACCGCCTTGTCACCAGCGAGGAAGCGGATGTGGCCAAAGGTCGCATTTCCACTTCCTCCCCCATCGGTCGCGGCCTGCTCGGTAAACGGCCCGGCGATGAGGTGCGCATCCAGACCCCCAGCGGCGCCAAGCTCTTCGAAGTGAAACAGCTCAAAACCATTTACGACCGCGACGCGGAGGGAGACCCCTCCCTGTGACCTACACCCGCGCCATCGGGGCCGGTTGCAAGGTCATCCTGGACTGGATCGTTCGCACGCTCGCCCTCACCCGCATCAACCCCAACGTTCTGACCTTTATCGGGTTGGTGATCAACATCATCGCGGCGGCGCTGTTCGGCTATGGGCACTTCTTCAGCGCCGGGCTGGTGATCATCGGCGCCGGCATCTTCGACATGGTGGACGGCCGGGTGGCGCGCTACACCAATACCGTCAGCCACTTCGGCGGCTTTTTCGATTCGGTGCTGGACCGCTACTCCGACCTCGCCCTCTATTTCGGCCTGTTGGTCTACTACGCCCGCATCAACCGCGAGTTCTACGTCGTGCTGGTGGCGATCGTGATGACCGGATCGGTGATGGTCAGCTATGCGCGCGCCCG
>DATNAC010000164.1:0-2958 GCA_035573035.1 Terriglobales bacterium | reverse complement strand
TGGGATTGCCACGGCCTGCCCATCGAGATCAAGGTGGACCAGGAACTCGGCCCGCGCAAAACCGAGCTCTCGGCGCTTGAGATTCGCGGCCGCTGCGAGGCCTACGCACGCAAGTATGTCGCTCTACAGCGCGCCGGCTTTGAGCGGTTGGGGGTTTTCGGCCAGTGGAACGACCCCTACCTCACCCTCAACCCCTCCTACGAGGCAGCCATCGCGCAGCAGATCCTGACGTTTATTCGCCGGGATTACGCCTACAAGGGCCTGCGCGCGGTCTACTGGTGCATCCACGATCGCACCGCGTTGGCCGAGGCCGAGGTCGAGTACAAGAACCACGAGAGCCCTACGGTCTGGGTGCGCTACCGGTACGGATCCGGAGCCTTGCCGCCGGGCGTTCCCGCCGAGAATCTGAGCGCCGCGGTCTGGACCACAACTCCCTGGACGCTGCCCGCGAGTGTGGCGCTTGCCTTCCATCCCGATCTTGACTATGTCGCCGTGCGTAGCCGCTCCGGCGAAGTGTTTGTCGTAGCCGAGTCGCGGCTGGCTGCTACCTCCGACGCAATCGGCGCGGGCTGGAGTGAGGCCGAGGTAGTGGCGCGATTCCCTGGGCGCGCGCTCGAGGGCGTCGTTTTCCGTCACCCCTGGCTCGACCGCGAAATCCCGGCCGTAATGGCCGGCTACATCACCACGGACCAGGGCTCCGGCATCGTCCACACCGCGCCCGGCCACGGCGCCGAGGACTTCGCTACTGGGGAGAAGTACAAGCTGCCGACGCTCTGCCCGGTGGACGCCGACGGACGATTCTTCGGCCCCGACACGCATCCCTTTGAAGGGCAACAGATCTTCGCCGCCAATCCCAAGATTGTCGCCCATCTGAAGCAGGTGGGCGGGCTACTGGCAGAAGCGCCGCTGACGCACTCTTACCCCCACTGCTGGCGCTGCCACCACCCGGTGATCTTCCGCGCCACCGAGCAGTGGTTCATCGGCATGGACCGGGGTGGGCTGCGCGAGCGGGCGCTTGAGGCCATCCGTGGTATTCGCTGGATGCCCGCTTGGGGCGAGGAACGCATCCGCCAAATGGTGGCCAACCGTCCCGACTGGTGCATCTCGCGCCAGCGCGTATGGGGCGTGCCCATCCCGGTGGTGGCCTGCGAGGGCTGTCAGACGTACCTGCGCGACGAAGCCACCGACCGGCGTATCGTCGAGCGCTTCGCCGCCGAGGGCTCCAACTCTTGGTTTGCCCTGCCGGTGGAGGACTTCCTCGCTCCGGACGCCCACTGCGCCCAGTGTGGCGGCACCCGCTTCCGCCAGGAGCGCGACATCGTGGACGTGTGGTTCGAGTCGGGATGCAGCCAGGCCGCCGTGCTCAACGATGCGGCCGGTCTGCCCTTCCCCGCCAACATGTACCTCGAGGGCGGCGATCAGTACCGCGGTTGGTTCCAAAGCTCGTTGCTGGTGGCGGTCGGCACCCGCGGCGCCGCCCCCTACCGCGAGACCCTGACCCACGGCTGGGTGCTGGATGCCGAGGGCCACACCATGCACAAGTCGCTGGGCAACGCCATCGAGCCCAACGAAATCGTGGACCGGTACGGCGCCGAGGTGCTCCGGCTGTGGGTCGCGAGCAGCGACTTCCGCGAGGAGATCTCGCTCTCGCCCGACCTGCTCAAGCGGCTGGCGGAAAACTACCGCAAAGTCCGCAACACCTTCCGCTACATGCTCGGCAACCTGCACGCCTTCGCACCCGCCCGCCACGCCGTGCCGGTCGCGGAGCTTACCTCGCTCGATGCTTACATGCTGCGCCAGACCGCGCGCATGGCCGCCGAGGTCGAGCGCGAGTTTGCCGACTTCGCCTTCCACCGCGGCTTGCGCCGCCTCGCCGACTTCTGCACCGTCGATCTCAGCGCCTTCTACTTCGACGTTCTCAAAGACCGGCTCTACACCTCGGCTCCGCTCAGCCCCGCCCGCCGCAGCGCCCAGACGGTCATGCTCCGGATGCTCGACATCCTGGTGCGCCTCTTCGCGCCCATCCTGCCCTTTACCGCCGATGAGGTGTGGGAGGAGATGTCCGCCGCCGGACTCCGGACGAATGGCGCAACTTCCGCCTCCAGCGTGCATCTGGAAACCTTCGCCGACGCGGCCGCCTGGACCGCTTCCACCCCCGCCGACGATGACTGGAGCACCCTGCTCGCCTGGCGGGATGCGGCCTTGAAGGCGCTGGAGCAGGCGCGGCAGGACAAGAAAATCGGCACGGCCTTGGAGGCCAAGCTCGAGCTGCTCGCCCCCGAAGCGGATGCGGCCCTCCTCCAGCGCGAGCTCCAACATTTGCCGGCGCTGTTCATCGTCTCCCAGGTCGAGCTCTCGCCGCTCCGCGCCACGGTGGCCGAGGTCCGCATCCATCCCGCCGACGGCGCCAAGTGCGAACGCTGCTGGAACTTCGCCCCCGAGGTGGGGAGTGATCCCGAACATCCCGGCCTGTGCGGCCGTTGCCGCCAAGCCCTGCGGGAGATCGGAGCCGCCGCCGCGCGCTGACTTTGCGGATCTTCATGTCGCGTTCCTTTCACCTGCGCAACCTGCTCCTCGGCCTGGGCGTGTTCGTGGCCGATCAGCTGAGCAAAGGCATGATCGATAAGCTGCCGGAGGATTACAGTCACACCGTGATTCCCGGCCTGTTCAAGATCATCCACGCGGAGAATCCCGGCGTCGCCTTCGGCCTGTTCCAAAACGCCGCGCCATTCTTCCGCGACCTGCTGATCACCGCCTCCAGCTTGGCTTTGTTGGTGGTGCTCGGGCTGTTGTGGCGCTCCAAGCAGTCGGCGCGCACCGGCTGCGCCATGGCGCTCATCATCGGCGGGGCCTGCGGCAACTTGTTCGACCGGATGCTGCACGGCAAAGTGGTGGACTTCCTGTTGTTCTTCGTCGGCGCCCACAGTTGGCCGGTCTTCAACCTGGCCGACAGCGCCA
>DATNAC010000163.1:0-45359 GCA_035573035.1 Terriglobales bacterium | reverse complement strand
AGCGGCGGCGGCGCGAGCGCGAGCGCCGCCGCCTGCTCCCGGTCGCGCACCAGCAGCGGCAGCGCCTTGCCGAAGTCCCGCCCCTTCAGCCGGTACACCTCCGCCACCGCCGCGGCGTCACAGGCGTTGGCGGCCAGGCCATAGATCGTGTCGGTGGGAATCGCAATCACACCGCCGGCGTCGAGGTGGCGCAACAGCGGCGCGAGCGCTGTCGGCGAGGGCGTGCGATGAGGATCGAGGCGGAGGCGCTGCATGAGGTGACGATTTCGGTACCTGGCGGACAAAAACAAAGGGGGACGATCGCTCGTCCCCCTTTGCCCAATTCCCGAAGATGGTCTTACTTCTTCTTCGAGGTCTTCTTCGCAGCGGTCTTCTTCGCAGCCGGCTTCTTCGCAGCGGCCTTCTTGACGGGTTTCTTCGTTGCCTTTGCCATACGTACTATTCTCCAATCGATCAAGGTCTGCGCAGGCGAGCCCACGCAGGTTAAGTGCATGTATAGAATTTGCCGGCGCGAGTGTCAAGAAAAAAATACGCGGCGAGGCTGTTTCACCGCAACCTCGACCGCGCCATCGTCGTCTTAAAGACAAAGGATTCGCCTCGCCGCGGTCGCCATGCAACCCACTCCTCGCTGGTATCACGCTGGATGCATCGCCGCGATGATCTTCTTCGCCGGCGCCGCGCTCGCCGCGCAGGAGCTCCCCGGCGCGCACTCCACCGCGGTCGCGCCGCCCAAGCCCAAACCGCCGGCGCAAGTGCTCGCGCAAACGCCCACCATCGTCGCCAACTCCGATCTGGTGAACATGGTCTTCAGCGTTCAAGACAAGCATGGTGCCTTCGTGCCGTCGCTGCCGCAATCCGACTTCCGCGTGTCGGAGGACGGCAAGCCGCAGACCATCCGCTTCTTCTCCGAGGAGAACCAGCTGCCGCTCACGCTCGGTCTGCTGCTCGACACCAGCCCCAGCCAGGCCGCCATCCTGAGCGAGGAGCAGCAGCTCAGCGATCAGTTCTTCCGCCAGGTGGTCACCCCCAAGGACCTCGCCTTCGTCATCGGCTTTGACGTGGACACCAACCTGCTCCAGGACCTGACCTCCTCGCAATCGCTGCTCGACGCGGCGGTGGACCGCGCCCACATCGGCGGCGGCGACGCCGCCGGTTCCATCGTCAACCCCGGCCCCTTCCCCAGCCATGGCTCCCAGGGCGCCACCCATCTGTGGGACGCCATCTACCTCGCCTGTCACGACGAGCTCGCCCACCAAGTCGGGCGCAAGGCCATCATCGTGGTCACCGATGGCGGCGAGCAGGGTTCCACCTACACCGATCAGGACGCGCTCCACGCCGCGCTCGACAGCAACACCATCGTCTTCGCCATCATCGCCGCCGACCGCGGCTTCGGAGGATACGGCAGCTTCGGCGCCGGCGCCGGTCCCGGCCAGCTCGCCAGGATCGCCGAGCAAACCGGCGGACGCTCCATCAACGCCGGTAGGAACATCGCCCAGGCCATGGACCGCATCCAGCAGGAGCTGCGCAGCCAGTACAGCCTCGCCTACCGCTCCGCCAATCCCGCGCGCGACGGCAAGTTCCGCGCCGTCAAGATCGAGCTCAACCCGCCCGCCGACAAGGACGCCAAGGTCCGCTCCCGCACCGGCTACTTCGCGCCCGGCGGCGATCAGCCCTGACCGGCATCGTCGAACAGTTGTGGCTCCTCGCCCGGATTGAGCGGGGCGAAGCTGCGGCGATGCAGCGGCGAGGGTCCCCACCTCTCGATCGCCGCCAAGTGGTGCGGCGTGCCGTAGCCCTTGTTGCTGGCGAGACGGTAGGCCGGAAAGACCGTGTCCCAGCGGCACAGCAGCGCGTCGCGATGAACCTTGGCCACGATCGAAGCCGCCGCGATCGAAGCCGAGCGCGCGTCGCCGTGAATCAGCGCCTGCTGCCGCCCCGGCCACTCCAGCGTCACCGCATCCACCAGCACGAAATCCGGCGCCTGCGGCAGCAGTTGGAGCGCCGCCAGCATGGCGCGGCGTGAGGCCTGCAGAATATTGATGGCGTCAATGCAGGCGGCATCCGCCGCCGCCACCGCCCAGGCCAGCGCCCGCTTCTGAATATGACGGTTGAGCCGCTCGCGCTCGGGAGCGTCGAGCAGTTTGGAGTCGTTCAATCCGCGGATGCGGTCCTCGGGATTGAGTACCACCGCCGCCGCGACCACCGGCCCAAACAAAGCGCCGCGGCCGACCTCGTCCACCCCCGCGACGAGCCGGCCTGCGTTCCATTCGTCTTTTTCGAACTGGGTTGAGCAGCGCACGCGGCTGCCTGAAGGCGATCTAGGCTTCCTTGGCCTTCACCTTGGTCCGCGCCTTGGCGCCCTTCGCGCCGGGCGCTTCCACTTCGCGGATGCGGGCGGCCTTGCCGCGCAGGCCGCGCAGGTAGTACAGCTTGGCGCGCCGCACCCGGCCCTGTCGCACCACCTCGACCTTGTCGATCACCAGGGCGTTTACCGGGAAAATGCGCTCCACTCCCTGGCCAAACGAAATCTTGCGCACCGTGAAGGAGTGGCGCGCGCCGCGGTCGTTGCGTCCGATGCAGACTCCCTCAAACGCCTGAACGCGCTCTTTGTCGCCTTCCTTGATCTTGACGTGGACACGAACCGTATCGCCGGGGGCGAAGGCGGGCAGGGCGGCGGGAGCCTGCCGGTCGACAAATTTCTGGATAGCTGGTTTCAAACTCATGGTGAACTCCCCAGGCGCAGCCCGGAGGCTGAAGCGGGACCTACAGTTTATCAGAACCGCCCGTTTCCCGGCCTTCCAACCACTCCCGGTCCTTCCGGTCCAGCGTCAGCCGGCCGAACAGGTCCGGCCGCAGTTCCCGGGTCTTGCGCAGCGCCTGCCGCCGCCGCCAGGCGGCGATCGCGGCGTGATTGCCCTCGCGCAACACCGCCGGCACCTCCCACCCCCCAAACTCCACCGGCCGGGTATAGTGCGGGCAGTCGAGCAGATCGGGCGCCGAGAACGACTCGTTCACCGCCGACAAGGCATCCCCCAGCACGCCCGGCAGCAGCCGCGCGGTCGCATCCAGCACCAGCGCCGCGGCCAGTTCGCCCCCGCTCAGCACGAAGTCGCCGATCGAGACCTCCTCGTCCACGCAGTGCGCCGCGATGCGCTCGTCCACCCCTTCATAGCGTCCGCAGATCAGCACCAGCCGCTCCATCTCCGCCAGCCGCCGCGCATCGGCCTGCGCCAAGGCCCGCCCCTGCGCCGACAGCAGGATCACGCGAGTACGGCTCTCCGGCGCCGCCGGTCCCGGCTTCCGCCCCAGCAGCGCCTCCAGCGCGGCGTAAATTGGCTCGGGCTTCATCACCATCCCTTCGCCCCCGCCAAACGGACGGTCGTCGGTGATGTGGTGCGGCCCGGGCGCGTAGTCGCGCAGGTTGTGGATCGCAACTTCCAGCCGCCCGGCGGCGCGGGCCCGCGCCACCACCCCGTGGTCCAGCGTGCCGGCGAAGAAGTCCGGAAAGATGGTGAGGATGTCGAAGCGCATGGCTTACTTCGGGGAACGATTGAGATTGATGTCGAGCAGCCCTGCGGGCAAATTCATGGCGACGCGCCGCTCCGGAAGCGACACCGCCTCCAGGTAGGCGGCGGCGAAGGGGATCAGCACTTCCCCCTGGCCGGCGGCCACGTGCAGCAGCGGCGCCGCCCCCGCCACGGCCTCCACTTCGGTGATCGCCCCCACCGGCCGCTCGTGATCGTAGACCGTGCAGCCCTCGAGGTCGGAAAGGTAATAGCTTCCCTCCGGCGCCGGCGCGCGCCGCCCGCGCTCCACCTGCACCTCGGCGCCGATCCAGGCTTCGGCCGCGTTCATGTCCTCCACGCCCGCCAGCGCCAGCACCACCCGGCCCTTATGAAACCAGTGGCCGGCGAGCCCGAAGGAGGCGCGCCGGCCACTGGGATGCAAAAGCGAAACTTGGTGAAGTTGCGCGAACCGGTCGGGGATGTCGGTCAGGATGTCGGCGGCGAGTTCGCCGTGCCGCCCCTGGGTCTTCGCCAGGCGCGCGATGGTCACCCAGTCCTCAGACGGGCTGCCCATCGTCCTCCGGATCCACGATGTTGAGCATGGGGCACACCGGTCCGCGGTCGGCGGATTCGAGGACCGCGCGCAGCGAGCGCGCCGTGCGTCCCCCCCGGCCGATCACCCGGGGAAAGTCCTCGGCCGCCACCCGCAGCTCCCACAGCGTGCCGCCGCGGCCGCCCGGGGCGGAACTGATGCGCACCTGCTCGGGATGCTGCACCAGCCCGGACACCAGATGCTTGAGCAGCGCTTCCACCGCCTAGACCGCCGGGGCCGCGGCCCCGCTCCTCTCCTGGGTGCGGCGCAGCAGGTTCGCGATGGTGGACGAAACCTGGGCTCCCTTCGAGGTCCAGTAGGCGATGCGCTCGGTGTTGAGCTCGATCAGCGCCGGGTTCGGCACCGGGTTGTAGGTGCCCAGAATCTCGAGCGAACGGCCGTTGCGCGCGGCGCTCTTCTCCAGCAGCACCACGCGGTAAAACGGCTTCTTGTTGGTTCCTTGACGCGATAAACGGATCATTAACACAGGGAATTCTTCCTCGTTTCCATTCTATGGCGAATTTATTCGGATGGGGCCTGCTGGCCCGGCAGGCGGCTGTTCATCAGCTTCTTGGTCAGGAACGATGAACTCGAGACCGACTTGAACATCTTGCGCATCTGCACGTACTGCTTCAGCACCTGATTCACGTCCTGCACGCTCACCCCGCTGCCGCGCGCAATGCGTTTGCGCCGGCTGCCGTTGATGAGCTGATGGTGCTCGCGCTCCCTGGCGGTCATCGAGTTGATGATGGCCTCCACCTTGGCGATCTGGCCCTCGTCCACCTGGCTCGACGCCTTGTGCAGTTCCTGGAACGGCCCCACCCGGGGCAGCATCTTGATCAAGTTCTCGAGCGGTCCGAGCTTGCGCACCTGACGCAGCTGATCGCGGAAATCGCCCAGCGTAAAGCTATCGGTGCGGATGCGTTTTTCCAGCTCGCGCGCCTTGCGCGCGTCCACCGTCTGCTCGGCACGCTCGATCAGGCTGAGGATGTCGCCCATGCCGAGGATGCGGCCGGCGATGCGGTCGGGGTGAAAGACCTCGAAGCCGTCCATGCGCTCGCTGGTGCCCATGAACTTGATGGGCTGCCCGGTCACGCGCCGGATGGAGAGCGCGGCGCCGCCGCGGCTGTCGCCATCCATCTTGGTCAAAATCACCCCGGTCAGGGCCAGCTGATCGTGGAAAGCGCTGGCCGAACGCACCGCGTCCTGGCCGGTCATGGCGTCGGCCACGAACAGGATCTCCTGGGGCGAGAGCAGTTGCTTCAACTGCCGCATCTCGCTCATCAAACCGTCGTCCACGTGCAGGCGGCCGGCGGTATCCACCAGCAGCACGTCGCAGCCGCGGCGGACAGCCTCGCGCCGCGCCCCGCGCGCCAGCTCCAAAACAACCTTGGTCGCCTCCGACGCCTGCGGGCCGTCGCCCAGCCCCGCCACCAGCTCGTCGCCACCGAAGATCGGTGTCTCCAACTGGCTGGCGAGCAGCGCCAACTGCTCCCGCGCGGCCGGACGATAGACGTCCACCGAGACCACCAGGGGGCGATGCCCCTGCTGTTTGAGCATCCGCGCCAGCTTGCCGGTCGAGGTGGTCTTGCCCGAGCCTTGCAGGCCCGCCATCAGCACGGTCGCCGGGGGCTGCGACGACTTGAGGTTCAGCCGCGATTCCCCGCCCAGCACCTCCAGCAGCTCGTCGCGCAGGATCTTCACCACCTGCTCGGCCGGCGAGAGCGCGTTCATGACCTCGGTGCCGAGCGCCCGCACCCGGATGGCCTCGACCATGTCCTCGGCCACCCGCTGGTTGACGTCGGCTTCCAGCAGCGCAAGCCGGATCTCGCCAAGCGGCTCGGCAATGTTGGCCTCGGTGAGGCGGCCCTCGCCACGCAGGGTCTTGAAGACCCGTTGCAATTTGTCGGATAAGGTCTCGAACATGGAATCCGCTCGCGCCCGGACGGACGGAGCGCATCCTCCATTGTACCGGCAATCCCCCCGGCGGGTGGCGGGTGGGCACAAGGGCGGCGGTTCCAGTCCGGATGCACTACTTCAGACGGTTGCACGCGCCGGGTGCAACAGGTTATCGTATCTTGCGCGTGCGACTGCCGGCGCGCAGAGCACCTCGGAGGATCCCCACTTGTCGTTGCTACGGATTTCCCTGCCCCGCTCCCTGCGAACTGCGTTCGCCGCCTTGTCGGTCGCCGCCACCGGTGCCCTGGTCACCGCCCATGGATTCGCCCAAGCGGCGGCTGGCGGAGAAGCGCACCTCATCCTGCCCGATCTGAACCAGGGGGTCTTCCTGGGAACCAGCGGCCGGGTGGTCCTGATGTGGGGCCTGCTGGTCTGCGCCCTGGGCCTGCTCTTCGGCTTCATTACCTATACCCGCCTGCGCGACCTGCCGGTGCATCAGTCCATGCGCGAGGTCAGCGAGCTGATCTGGGAGACCTGCAAGACCTACCTGTTCACCCAGGGCAAGTTCCTGCTGCTGCTCGAGGCGCTGGTCGGCGTCATCATCGTCATTTACTTCGGGTACTTCGACCAGCTCTCCGCCATTAAGGTTGTTGTCATCCTGGCGTTCAGCCTGCTCGGCATCGCCGGCAGCTACTCGGTCGCCTGGTACGGCATCCGGGTCAACACCTTCGCCAATTCCCGCACCGCCTTCGCCAGCCTGAAGGGCAAGCCCTTCCCCTGCTACGCCATTCCGCTCCGCGCCGGCATGTCCATCGGCATGGTGCTGATCTCGATCGAGCTCACCATCATGCTGGCCATCCTGCTCTTCATCCCCGGCGACTACGCCGGCCCCTGCTTCATCGGCTTCGCCATCGGCGAGTCGCTGGGCGCGGCGGTGCTGCGCGTCGCCGGCGGCATCTTCACCAAGATCGCCGACATCGGCGCCGACCTGATGAAGATCGTCTTCAACGTCAAAGAAGACGATGCCCGCAACCCCGGCGTGATCGCCGATTGCACCGGCGACAATGCCGGCGACTCGGTCGGGCCCTCGGCCGACGGCTTCGAGACCTACGGCGTCACCGGCGTGGCGCTGATCACCTTCATCCTGCTGGCGGTCAAGAGCCCGCTGGTGCAGGTGCAGCTGCTGGTGTGGATCTTCATCATGCGCGTGGTCATGATCCTCACCGCCGGCGGCTCCTACTTCATCAACGAGGCCATGGCCAAGGCCAAGTACGCGAACTCGAACAAGTTCAATTACGAGAAGCCCCTGACCTCGCTGGTCTGGATCACCTCGATCGTCTCCATCGCCGCCACCTACATCGTCAGCTATTTCGTGATCCCCACCGTGGGCGGCGATCCCTCGCTCTGGTGGCAGCTTTCGACCGTAATCACCTGCGGCACCCTGGCCGGGGCGATCATTCCCGAACTGGTCAAGGTCTTCACCTCCACCGAGTCGCGGCACGTACGCGAGGTGGTGGTCTCCTCGGAGGAAGGCGGCGCCTCGCTCAACATCCTCTCCGGCTTCGTCGCCGGCAACTTTAGCGCCTTCTGGCTGGGCTTGACCATGCTGGCCCTGATGGCGGCGGGCTATGGGGTCAGCACTCTGGGCCTCTCCGATCCCAACCTGATGGTGGCCCCGGCCGTGTTCGCGTTCGGCCTGGTCGCGTTCGGTTTTCTGGGAATGGGCCCGGTGACCATTGCCGTGGACTCCTACGGCCCGGTCACGGACAACGCCCAGTCGGTCTATGAGCTCTCCTTGATCGAACACATCCCGGGCATCGAACAGCAACTGCAGTCGCAGTACGGCTTCACCCCCAACTTTGAAATCGCCAAGGAGAACCTGGAGGAGAACGACGGCGCCGGCAACACCTTCAAAGCGACCGCCAAGCCGGTGCTGATTGGCACCGCGGTGGTCGGCGTCACAACACTGATTTTCTCCATCATCGTGGCCCTGACCAACGGGCTGAGTACCAACCTGGACAAGCTCTCGATCCTCTATCCCCCCTTCCTGCTCGGCCTGTTGGCCGGCGGCGCGGTGATTTACTGGTTTACCGGAGCCGCGACCCAGGCGGTCACCACCGGGGCCTACCGCGCGGTGGAGTTCATCAAGGCCAACATTCGGCTGGAAGGCGTCACCAAGGCCTCCACCGCCGACAGCAAGAAAGTGGTCGAGATCTGCACCAAGTACGCGCAGAAGGGCATGATCAATATCTTCATCGCCGTCTTCTTCGCCACCCTGGCCATCGCCTTTGCCGAGCCCTTCCTGTTCATCGGCTACCTGACCTCGATCGCCTTCTTTGGCCTCTATCAGGCCATCTTCATGGCCAACGCCGGCGGCGCCTGGGACAATGCCAAGAAGATCGTCGAGACCGAGCTCAAGCAGAAGGGCACGCCGCTGCACGCCGCCACCGTGGTGGGCGATACGGTGGGCGACCCCTTCAAGGACACCTCCTCCGTCGCCCTCAACCCGATCATCAAGTTCACCACCCTGTTCGGACTGCTGGCGGTCGAGTTGGCGGTCTCGCTGACCGCGCAAAAGGGCACCACCCTGGACCTGCTGTTGTCCGCCCTCTTCTTCGTCGTGGCCCTGGTCTACGTCTGGCGCTCGTTCTACTCGATGCGCATCGAGCGCCAGGCCTCGGTGCCCGAACCCGCGGCCGCGGTGCGCTAGGTGCTTCTCGCTAGCGCCCGCTCCGCGCGGGCGCTAGAATACACCGTGGCCTTGGGTGTGCGCTGCGCAACCGTTCTGCTGGCCGTGGCGGCTGTGGCCGCCCCGGTGCGGCCCGCGGCGTCCGCCCCCGGCGCGGCCGCGCTGCGCGCCAGCGGCCTGGATCACTACTACAACCTCGAATACGACGCCGCCATAGCGGACTTCCATCAGTTGGTGGCGCTACAACCGGACAGCGCCGCGGCTTGGAATCACCTCTCGCAGGCGATTCTGTATCGGGAGATGTACCGCATTGGGGCGCTGCAAAGCCAGCTGTATGGCCACGGCGACCCCTTCCTCCAACAGAAGCTGCTGCCGCCGGATCCGGCGGAGGTAAAGGCATTCGACGACGCGAACCAGAAAGCCTTGTCGCTGTCCGAGTCCGCCGTGGCGCACCAGCCCAACGACGCCCACGCGCATTACGACGAGGGGGTCGCCTACGCCCTGCGCGGCACCCTCGAGTTCTCGGTGCAGAGCTCCTACTTCTCGGCCCTTGGCGACGCCAAACGGGCGCGGCGCGAAGCCGAATCGGCCAGCCGCCTGGATCCTGCGTTCGTGGACCCCAAACTCATCCTGGGCACCCATAACTACATCGCCGGCAGCTTGCCGTGGACGGCCCGGATCTTCTCCTCGCTGATCGGCTACAGCGGCGACAAGGAACTCGGCCGCAGCCAGGTGGAGTTTGTCAGCACCCACGGCGAGAACTCCCAAACCGATGCCACGGTGCTGCTGGTGGTCATGGACCGGCGCGACGGACTGAACCAGCAGGCCGCGAGCCTGCTGCGGGGGTTGGTTGTCCGCTATCCGCGCAACGTCCTGCTGGCGGTCGAGGAAGCGGAAGCCTGGGAAGCCGCCGGAAGCCACGACCAGGCGCTGGCCGCCTACCGGGCGGTTGTGGCCCACGCCGCCGGCCACGCACCCGGTTACCAGCGCGCCCCGCTCGACAAGGTCTGGTACGACCTCGGCAACATCGAGCGGCTCTACTCGCATTGGCAGCTCGCCGCCCGGGATTACGAGCAGATCGAGTCCTTGCCCCATCCCCGGACCCGCTACCTGCAGGCCGGCTCCCTGGCCGCGGGCGAGGTGGAGCTGCGGGCCGGCGATCCGCTGGAAGCCCAAAAGCAGTTCACCCGGTGCCGCGACATTGATCCTCATTCGCCGGCCGGCGAAGCCGCCATCCGCGAGCTCGCGCACCAATAGGGCTCCGGTCCCGCCGATTTTCCGTTATCGCAATCAAACCCAGTCGCGTCCTAGTGTACAGGCGGGGTGAGAGCCTCGCCGGTGGAGGTTTGGTACCACGACGGGCCACAGCCACAGACTTGCGTTTGTGTTTAGCAAGTTTTATGCTTATCATTGAATCACCAATCAAGAAAATTCCACCATGGCGACCCAATCCACTGTTCGGCTTCCCGATTTTCCCGCCATTTTGCCCGTCCTGCCGGTGCGGGATACTGTCCTTTTCCCCCATGCCGTGCTGCCCTTGACCGTGGGGCGCCAGTCTTCGGTCAACCTGGTCAATGCTTTAGGCGAAGACAAGCTCATCCTGGTGCTGGCGCAGCAAGACGCCCGCGTGGACGCGCCGGCGCCGAGCGATATGTACACCATCGGCAGCGTGGCGATTGTCCATAAAATCGTCCGGCTGCCCAACCAAAGCCTGTTCATTTTTACCGAGGGCATGGTTCGCGCCAAGGTCATCAACTGGCAGCAGTCCGAGCCCTATATGCGCGCCGAGGTCGAGATGCTGCCCGATAAGCCCGCGGCCACCGGCTCGGAGACCGAGGCGCTGCAGCGGAACGTCGTCAGCGTCTTCCAGCAAATCGTCGGCCTCTCGCCGACCCTCTCGGACGAATTGCAGAGCTTGGTGGCCAGCATCGACGATCCGGCGCGTTTGACCGACTTCGTAGCCGCCAACCTGCCCTCACTCGCCACCCCCGACCGCCAGGCGCTGTTGGAGAACCCCGATGTTCACGAGCGGCTGGAGCAATTGAACCGGCACGTGGTGCGCGAGCTCGAGGTACAGCAGTTGCGCTCCAAGATCCAGACCGAAGTCCAGGATCAGGTGCAACAGTCCCAGCGCGAGTACTACTTGCGCGAGCAGCTGAAGGCTATTCAGAAGGAGCTGGGGGAAGGGGACGAGAACCAGCGCGACACCGAGGAACTGCGCAAGAAAATCGAGGCCGCGGGCATGCCCGAGGAGGTCAAGACCGAAGCGCTCAAGGAGTTGCAGCGGCTCGCCAAAATGTCGCCGGCCGCGGCCGACTACTCGGTGACGCGCAACTATGTGGAGTGGCTGGCGGTGTTGCCCTGGTCCAAAAGCTCCGCCGAGGAGATCAACCTCCCCAAGGCCGAGACCATCCTGAACGAGGACCACTACGATCTGGAGAAGGTCAAGGACCGCATCCTCGACTACCTGGCGGTGCGCCAGCTCAACCCCACCATGAAGGGGCCGATTCTCTGCTTTGTCGGCCCCCCCGGCGTGGGCAAGACGTCGCTGGGGCGATCGATCGCGCGCTCGCTCGGACGCAAGTTTTTCCGGCTCTCCCTCGGCGGCGTGCATGACGAGGCGGAGATCCGCGGCCACCGCCGTACGTATATCGGGGCTCTTCCCGGGCAAATCATCCAGGGACTGCGCCGCGCCGGGACCAACGACCCGGTGTTCATGCTGGACGAGGTGGACAAGATCGGGCGCGACTTCCGGGGCGATCCCTCGTCGGCGCTGTTGGAGGTGCTGGACCCGGAGCAAAACTTCGCCTTCCGCGACAATTACCTGGATGTCCCGTTTGACCTCTCCAAGGTGCTGTTCATCACCACCGCCAACATGCTCGATACGATTCCCGAACCTCTGCGCGACCGGATGGAGGTGATCGAGCTGAGCGGCTATACCGAGGAAGAAAAGCTGCACATTGCCTTCCGCTACCTGATACCCAAGCAGGCCACCGAGAACGGCGTGGCCGCGGAGCGGCTCGACTTTCAGGAGGCGGCGGTGCGCAACGTGATCCGGCAGTATACGCGCGAGGCCGGCGTACGCAACCTCGAACGCCAGATTGGCAGTTTGGTGCGAAAATACGCGCGCCGCATCGCTGAAGGCAAAGTGCCGCCGGCCCAGCCGGAACAGCCGGCGGCCAAGCTGGAGGTGACCCCGGCGATCGTGCGCGAGTTCCTGGGCGGGCCCAAGGTCCGCACGGAAACGGAGGTCGTGGAGCGAACCCGGCGCCCCGGAGTCGCCGTCGGTTTGGCGTGGACCCCCACCGGGGGCGATGTCCTGTTCATCGAAGCCAATCAAATGCCCGGAGGCAAGGGCTTTACCATGACCGGCCATCTTGGCCAGGTTATGCAGGAGTCCATGCAGGCGGCCCTGACCTGGGTGCGGTCTCATGCGTCGGACCTGCACATCTCCGACGACTTCTTCAAGGAGCACGACATCCACATGCATGTTCCCGCCGGCGCCATCCCGAAAGATGGGCCGTCGGCGGGCATCACCATGGCGACGGCCCTGGCGTCGTTGCTGACCGGGCGTCCGATCCGGCCGAAGCTGGCCATGACCGGAGAGATTACCCTCACCGGCGATGTATTGCCCATCGGCGGCATCAAGGAAAAAGTACTGGCCGCCAAGCGCATCGGGATTGAGCACATTGTGCTGCCTGCCGAGAATCGGCAGGACGTCGAGGAGGATCTGAAGCCCGATCAGCTCCAAGGCCTGTCCCTCCACTACGTCCGGAGCATGGAGGAGGTCCTAAAGATCGCACTTCCGCCGACCGGGACCAACGATGCGGAAGCTGGGGTGCCCACGCAAGATCACACACCGGCGGCAGTTCCCGCCGCCTAGCGCTTGCCCACCAGCCAGTGGAAGAACCGCGACAGCGCGTTGCGGTGATGCGGACGTGCCGGGGCGGCGGCAGCCGGCGCCGCCACTTTGGCGGGCACACTCTCCTGGCCGGCTTGCACAACAAGCGCGGGCTGGGTGGGGAAGAGGGTGCCGGCCTGCGCGGAAGCGGCCGGCGCGGTGGCCACGGCCGCGGGCGCGGCGGCCTGACACGGGCAGCTGCTCACCGGTACCGGCGCCGCCGCGGGGTGGAAGGCGAGCGCTTGGCCATTGATCACATACTGTTGCGTGCCATCCCAGAGCCGCTCGACCGAGAGGGCGCTGCCGGTGTTGGCGAGACACAATGTCCCGTCCGGCTCGACCGCCGCGGCGGCCGATACCGCCGCCAATTGCCCCGGCGGCACGACGCTGGTCACGCGGAAATCGGGGGTGAGCAAACTGTCGGGTACGCCGCTGGCATAGCGCAGGTCGACCGCACCCCGGCTCAGCGAGATCAGCAGCGCCCCTTGCCCCCCTGAGGCGAGGCTCACCTGCGCCGGGCCGCAGAGATGAATGCTCCCGCCGCGTGCCAGGCCCAGTTGCGCCGCGGCCCCGGTCAGCGTCATCTCCGTGCCGTCAAACACCTGCAGCTGACCAGCCGCGTTCAACCCGGCGGCGCCGCCGCTGATCTGGAGCGACGCCCCCGTCAGCGTGGCGAGCGGGGTGCGCGTCTGGGTGCGGGCGCGCACGCCCGCCAGCGCGGCCAGAGCGGCGATGGGGAGCATTACCGGGCGGACCCGCCGCCAGACCATTCGTCCTCCACCCACTAGTCCTCCACCCACGCCGTCACCGCGCCGGCTTGCAGTTTCGCGCCCGGCGCGGCATGCGGGTCGCGAATGTAACCCAAGCCCAGCCAACCGCCGTCGCGCGGCGCTACGCTGGTCAGCTTGCCCACTTCGCGCTCCTCGACCCGCAACGCCGCCCCCGGCTCGACCGCGGCTTCCAACCGCAGCGCGCTCCAGTGCCGATGCACCGCGCCCCGCGCGCGGACGCGCTCGACGATTTCCTGGCCGATGTAGCAGCCCTTGGTGAAATCCAGACGATCCGCCTGCCCTGTCTCCTGCGGCAGATCGCCCGAGCTCATATCCACGCCATAGCGCGGAATCCGACTCAAGATGCGATCGCGTTCGAACGCGGCACTGCCGGACACGGTTGCGTAGACCGCCAGGTGCGCAAACAAACTGCGCACGGCGGCCGGCGCCGCCCAGAGTTCCAACTGGGCCACTCCGCCCGGGGCCGACACCGCGGCCAGCACCTCCGTCGCCTCCCCGGCCAGCGTCGCCACGGGAATGCCGGCGCACTCGCCCGGGCGCAATTCGAAGGGCGGCAAACCAGCGCGCCGCCAGGCATTCTCCCACTCCGGACCGCGCAGCAACAGCGCCGATTCCCGTTCGGAGCGATCCTCCAAGGTGAGTTTGGCGATGAACACGAAGCGCCGCAGGCGCTGGAGCAACTCCTCACGCTGCGATTCGTCGGTCCACAGCAGAAAACGGTCCGGCGCCGTGCACGCCACATCCAGAGTCGCGAGTATATGCCCCTTCGGGTCGAGTTGAAAGCTGGGCAACAGGCGCCCCGGCGCCAGATCGCGCACGTTGGCACTGATCATCCCATTGAGCCATTTCCGCGCCTCCGGTCCCTCGACCTGCAATGCCGCGCGCCAGCTCGCGTCATAAAGCGCCACGAGCGGAGCATTTGCCGCCGGTGCGCCCACCGCGGTCAGGGATCCGCAATATTCCTGCACAGGCTGGCCATCGCGGCGGTAGGTATCGGCTAAAGGACTGGTTTTCATCGGCGTCTCTACCAGCCTGCCCCAAGCCGCGCAGGTGCGCAAGGTGGCAGTTCCTTGCTGCGGTTTAGCATGGCGAAGGCGAACATCGCATCGACGCCATGCCCGGTCCGGGAGTTGACGCGGTGGTCCGCTTGTCGGGAAAACCCTTTACCTTCTAACACATGGACCGGGCATGCAAATTTGGGACGAGAAACTTCCATTGGCGACCGATCTGGGAAATGTTACGCGTTGATCCCGATATGTTTGCAGTCTCGGGACGATTCCATGGTGATTGCGCCACGCACCTCCTCCGGTGGAGGCTGATTTTTCTTGTGGCGTGATAAACCGAAGCAAGCGAATGGGATAGAACGCCAGCGGCGGGTGTGCTCCCGGCGCGGGCGGGCCTCGGCGGCCCGCCGTCTCCATTTCTGGCGTGCAAAATGCATAGCAAAGGTTGTACCGCAGGGTACTCAGGATATCGGCCAGAATATTTTTCAATAGTCAGATCACGGGATCTCAACCGTCCGACCTCGGCGAGGAGCACTAGCGATGGCGACACAAACTCAAGTTCAGATTGATGCAGTTCCGGGATGCGTGCACGAGCAGATTTGCCAAGCGGTATACGAACAGCAGCGCAAGCGCATTCAGGCGCTGTGCCAATGGATGACCACCGACCTCATTCAGGCGCGCCAACTGGCGTTCGTCGTTTTCGTCGGCGCGTGGCGCCAGCCCGGGCAGTCGTGGCCGGCGGTCAATGGCGATCTGCTCGCCGAAACCTTCGCCACTTGCTTTCGCGACCTGTTTCACAGCGACGCCGCCCCGGTACGCGCCAGCAGCAACGACCCCGCCATCGCCACCGGGCGGCCGCAATTGGTGAAACGCAACCAGCCCTTGCAGCCAGTCCGCGACGCGGTGAGCGCCCTGCCATCGGCGCATCGCCTGCTCTACCTCCTGCACGAGTTGGAGGGCTACTCCGCCGCCCGGTTGGCCGAGTGGCTGGGCCTGGAACCCACCGCCTGCGCGCATATGATCCACGAGGCGCGTCTGCAATTGCGCCGCCGGCTGCGTTGCGCGTAAGACCCGCCTTCCGGTCGGCCGGAAATCGTCTAAAATACCTGGGATGGCTTCCTCCACCCTGCTTTCTTCCACGGCTCCCGCGGCTGCCTGCAAAGTCGCCGACCCCTCCCTCGCGGACTGGGGCCGCAAGGAAATCACCATCGCCGAGCAGGAAATGCCGGGCTTGATGTCCATCCGCAAGAAGTACGCGGGGGCCCGGCCGCTGGCGGGAGTTCGGGTCAGCGGATCGCTCCACATGACCATTCAGACCGCGGTACTGATCGAGACCCTCCAGGATCTCGGCGCCGAGGTGCGATGGGCGAGCTGCAATATTTTTTCCACCCAAGACCACGCCGCGGCGGCCATCGCCGCCACCGGCACGCCGGTTTTCGCGTGGAAGGGCGAATCCCTGGAAGAGTACTGGTGGTGCACCTATCAGGCGCTCTCGCACCACCAGGGGCTGGGACCCCAGTTGGTGGTGGACGACGGCGGCGACATGACGCTGCTGATCCACAAGGGCTACGAGTTGGAGAACGGCTCTGCGTGGGTAACGACGCCTTCAGGCTCGCACGAAGAGAAAGTGATCAAGGATCTGCTACAGGCGGTGCACCGCGAGGATCCGCAGCGCTGGCATCGGTTGGTGAAGGAGTGGCGCGGCGTCTCGGAGGAGACGACCACCGGCGTTCACCGGCTTTACAAAATGCAGGAGACGGGCACGCTCCTGGTGCCGGCCATTAACGTCAACGATTCGGTCACCAAGTCGAAATTCGACAATCTCTACGGCTGCCGCGAGTCGCTGGCCGATGGCATTAAGCGCGCGACCGACGTCATGGTCGCGGGCAAGGTGGCGGTGGTATGCGGTTACGGCGATGTCGGCAAGGGCACGGCGCAATCGCTGCGCGGGTTCGGCGCGCGCGTGATCGTCACCGAAATTGACCCGGTCAACGCGCTGCAGGCCGCGATGGAGGGCTTCGAGGTGACCACCGTCGAAGACACATTGGGCCGTGCCGACATCTATGTCACCTGCACCGGCAACTGCGACATCATCACGCTCGAACACATGCGGCGCATGAAGGATCAGGCGATCGTTTGCAACATCGGCCACTTCGACAACGAAATACAAGTGGATGCGCTCAATGCCAGCGAAGCCAAGCGCCTCAACATCAAACCGCAGGTGGATCAGTACACCTTCGACGCCGGCCGCAGCATCTTCCTGTTGGCGGAAGGCCGCCTGGTCAACTTGGGATGCGCCACCGGGCACCCCAGCTTCGTGATGAGCAACAGCTTCTCCAACCAGACGCTGGCGCAAATGGACCTGTGGAAGAACCGCGACACGTATAAGGTCGGGGTCTACGTCCTTCCCAAGAAGCTGGACGAAGAAGTGGCCCGCCTGCACCTGGATAAGATCGGGGTCAAACTCACCACTCTCACCGCCCAGCAGGCCGCGTATTTGGGTGTGCCGGTCGAAGGTCCCTACAAGGCCGACAACTATCGCTATTAAGCGGGACCGCGGTTGCGTTGCCAGAGTAGGCGCAAACCCTCCAGCGTGAGCAGTTCGTCGTAGGCTGTCAGCCAGCGGGAGCGCCCCATGAACAACGATGCCAGACCGCCGGTGGCGATGGCCTTGACCGGCGCCCCCAGCTCGGCGTGCAAGCGCTCGATGACGCCGTCTACCAGGCTCAGGTAGCCATAAAACAGCCCGGACTGAATGCTGCCGACGGTGGTGTTGCCGATCAGCCGCTCCGGCGGCCGGATCTCGACGCGCGGCAGGCGCGCCGTGCGCGCAAAGAGCGCTTCGGCCGAGATGGCAATGCCGGGGCAGATAATACCGCCGTGATACTCGCCCTGCCCGGAAACGATATCGAAGGTGGTGGCGGTTCCAAAATCGACAATAATCAAAGGCCCCCCGTGCGCCGCGTAGCCCGCGACCGCGTTGACAATGCGATCCGCTCCCACATCGGCGGGCGAATCGTAGCGGATCGCCATTCCGGTGCGAATGCCCGGCCCGACGAAGAGCGCCTCCACGCCGAACTGGCGTTCCAACGCCTGGCGCAGCATCGAATCGAGGGGCGGCACCACCGAGGCCACCATCGCTCCGGTCACCGCGGTGGCGGGCAGTTGGCGCGCCGCAAAGAGACCACCCAGCGCCAGGGTGAACTCGTCCATGGTCTGCGTGCGATTGGTGGTCAGCCGCCACGAAGCCACCAGGCGCTCGCCGTCGTACAGGCCGAGTACCGTATTGGAATTGCCGACATCCACCGCGAGCAGCATCGTTTAATTATGCGCCGGGCCCCCGGCTTCGCCGCCCGGCTCGCTCTCCCGGGAGCGCTCGCGGCTCGCGCCGCTCCGCTTCTCGCCTACCCGCCGCGCCGCGCTGGGCCCCCGGCTTCGCCGCCCGGCTCCCTCTCCCCGGGAGCGCTCGCGGCTCGCGCCGCTCCGCTTCTCGAATACCCGCCGCGCTGCGCCGGGCCCCCGGCTTCGCCGCCCGGCTCGCTCTCCCCGGGAGCGCTCGCGGCTCGCGCCGCTCCGCTTTCCCCAAGACGCATGGGATGATAGCGGAGATGAACGCCTCTTCCATGAATGCCACGCCACTGTGCCTGCAAGTGACGCTGCAACTCCGCCCGGGCTGCGAAGAGCAGGCGGCCGCGTGCCTGGAGCAGTTGGCGGCGGCCAGCCGCCGCGAGCCGGGCTGCCTGGTCTACAACGCCCACCGCTCGCTGGAAACACCCGGCCGGCTCCTGATTTACGAGATCTACCGCGATCAAGCCGCGCTGGAGGCGCACCGCGCCTCGTCCCACTTCGCGCGCTATGCCAGCGGCGAGCTGTACACCCTGGTGGAGAGCCGCGCCGCCGAACTGTACGGCCCGATCGCGTTGGCCTAGCAGCCCGAGCCCATGCCGGAGACGTGCGAGACCCGCGTCCAGAGCGGGTCTCGTGTGCTGGACCGGAGGCCAAAGTTCATGGCACCACGGGCTGCTAAGCGCCCGCGGTCCAAGAACGGGTGAGGGTGTGGTAGAGCTGGATGGTCTGCTCGGCGATCGCGCTCCAACTGAACATGGCCTCGACGCGAGCGCGGCCGGCGCGGCCGAAAGCTTGCTGCCGCGGTTGCGAGGCCAGCACCTGGGCGATGCCCGCCGCCAAATCGCGCGCGAACTTGTCCGGATCGAGCGGCGTGTTGGTGACCGGGTCTTGCGCAAGCGGCACCAGCAGGCCGGTCTCGCCCGGCACGACAACTTCCTTGATGCCGCCGGTCGCGCTCGCCACCACCGCGGTTTCGCACGCCATCGCCTCGAGATTGATGATCCCAAACGGCTCGTAGATGGAGGGGCAGCAGAACACGGCGGCGTGACTGTAAAGCTGGATCACTTCCGGTTTCGAGACCATCTTTTCGATCCAGATCACGCGCGGATGGGTTTGCCGCAGCCGCTCCACCTTCTGCCGCATCTCCACGGCGATTTCGGGGGTGTCCGGTGCTCCCGCGCACAATACCACCTGGGTATCGGCGGGCAGATGGTGGACGGCGTCCACCAGGTGGGTAACCCCCTTCTGGCGGGTAATGCGGCCCACAAACAACACGAACGGGCGGGAGGCGTCCACGCCGAAGGCCTCCAGGAAGTTGGTGGCGCGGTCGCGGCGATACTCGTCCAAATCAATGCCGTTGTAAATAACGTGAATTCTTGCCGGATCGATTTCGGGATAGGCGCGCAGAATATCGGCCTTGGTGCCTTGGGAGACGGCAACCACCGCGTCCGCCGCCTCGATCGCGCTTTTTTCCATCCAGGAGCTCATCTGGTAGCCGCTGCCCAACTGCTCCGCCTTCCACCCCCGCAGCGGCTCCAGGCTATGGGTGGTCAGGACGAAGGGGACGCCGTACAGCTTCTTGGCCCACAATCCGGCCATGGCGGCGTACCAGGTGTGGGTGTGAACCACATCGACACCGGCCAGGTTCTTGATGGAATCGAGGTTGACGCTGAGCGCCTCCAGCGCGCCCTTAAATTTGGCTTCGGTGCCGTCACTGATCTTCGACCAGGGTTGGTGGCCGCACACGCGCAACCGCCCGGCGTGCTGGTCCTGATCGCCGAAGCAGTGGACCTCGACCTCGATCGTGCGCGCCATCTCGCGGCAGAGGTACTCGACGTGCACGCCCGCGCCGCCATACACATACGGAGGAAACTCACGAGTAAAGATGCCAACGCGCACACGGACCTCCCGCCGACAACGGTAAATTCAGACTAGCACGCCCCTGACGCCAACCTGCCGCTAGGCGGCTTGCGAGAGCGGCGGAAAGGCCTCGCGCACCGCGAGGGGCAGCCGGGCCGCCACGGCGTCGGCCATGGCCTGTTCCTGTTGACGAATGGCGTCGAACCGGCTCACATGGTTGCCGAATCCCAAGCTGCGCGCAATCAGGATCAGGACGCCATAGAACGCCGCCTCGTAATTCTCCACCGCGAAATCGGCGAGATCGTCGGCCAAAGCGCGGTCTTCCTTTTCGCGCTCCAGCGCGTCCATGACTTTGCCCACCAAACTGGCGGCGATCGGCGGCTGCACGTTCGCCTTGGAGGCGGTGGGCTCGCCTTGCAGCGACTCGATGATCTCGCGCACGATTTCCCGGTGGTGCGCGGTTTCATCGCGGTGGCGCAGGAACTGCTCGCGCGCCCGCGGACTCGCGACCGCCGCCGCCCGCTTTTCCAGGTGGTCGACCAACGCACTCTCCATAGCCAAGGCGTGATTGAGATGCAGCAGGTAGCGGTCGTGTTGTGAGGTGGGGGGCATGCAATCCTCCGGCGCGATCCATCGGATGCCGCGCCACTGCGAACTTGTTGCACCGATGATCAGCCCTTCCGCGCCCCCCTCCATCCGGAAGCGGCGCTAGACTGAAGTCATATGGCGATGCGGAAACCAACCCCGCCGCCGCTCCCCCGCCCCAATCCGGTGGGGGAGGAGACGGTATACGACGAAGCCATCGAGGAGTCCTTTCCGGCCAGCGATCCGCCGCCGGGACCGATTCAGGTGGGTCCGCCCAAAAAGCGGAAGAAGACCGAACAAACCTAGCCGGCTTGGCCGGCGCTGCGCGCGCGTAGCGCGCCCAGCAACGCCGCGACGACGCTCTCCACCGTGATCGCGTCCATGCACGGGCTCACCCAACCCGCCGGCACACGGGGGCAGCGTGCGCGCGCGCAGTGGCTGCATGCCAGCGGTTGCGCCAGGGCGCGATACGGCGCGTGCCGGTAGCCCCACACCGCGGGATCGTTCGGACCAAAGAGAACCACCGCGGGCGTGCCCAGCGCTTGCGCGAGGTGGGCGATGCCGGTGTCGGCGGCGACCACGGCCGCGGCGCCGGCGACCAGCGCCGCGAGCGACTCCCAACCGGTCCGGCCCGACCAGTCCTCCACGCTCCCAGCCGCCGCCGGCGCGAGACTCCGGCATAGCACGGTCTCCGCCACGCTCCCGGTCAACAGAACGCGAAGATTGTCTTGCCGCAATCGCCGCAAGAGCGCCACCCAATTCCGCCGCGGCCACTGCTTGCCCGGCTGACCCGCTCCGGGATGGACCAGGACGTACCCCGGAGACGGGGCATAGCGGGGCGGTTCCCAGATACTTCGGGGCATGCGGGGCGGCGGCACCGGAGCCGGGTCCGCGCCCGCCGCCGACTCGACCAGACGCACGTGGCGGGTGGCGGCATCGTCGCGCCAGGGAAATTGCGGGAACACGTCCAGCAGAAAATCGCCACCGCGGATGCCAAACCCCGCCAGCCGCCGCGCTTGTACCCGCCCCACCACCAGGGTGCGGAGGTCGGCATGAAAATCGAGCGCGAGATCGAAACGCGGCCAGCGCGGCAGGAACGCTCTCCAATGCGGCACAGTCCAGATTTCGTCCACGACCGCGAGGCAGCGGAAAAACCGGGCGTAGGCCGCATCCAGCATCCAGGTGATCCGGGCTTGCGGGAACAACTCGCGTGCGCGGGCAATGGCGGGCAGCATGGTAATCGCGTCGCCAAAGCGCTCGCGCCGGATAAGCAGCAGGCGCCGCACCTGGCAGGGGCGAATCTGCCGCCGCGCCGGAACGAGCCGCGCTCCCGCCGCGTCCACTCCGGTCAGCAGCACCTGCCGCCACGGTCGCGTTACTGCGTATTTGTCCGCCTGCACAGCAAATCCCGGTAGAGCGCCTCCAGCTCTCCGCCCCGACGCTCAATGCTAAAAAACTCCCGTGCCCGGCGCTGGGCGCGCCACCCGCATTCCAGACGGAAGCTACGATCCTCGATCAGGCGGCGCAGCGCCGCCGCCAGCGCGGCCGCGTCGTCCGGAGCCACGGTCAAGCCGGTGATCCCGTGCTCGCTGACCCAATCCGTGCCGGTCTGCAAGGCGGTGTTGACCACAGGCAGGCCCGCCGCCATGGCTTCGACTTGGACCACCCCGAAGGTCTCCGCCCGGGTGCGCGAGGGCAGAACCAGCAGGTCGGCGGCGGCGAAGCGCACGGGCAGTTCCTCGTCGGCGAGGTGCCCCCAGAAGCGGACACGCGCCGCGATGCCGAGTTGGCGCGCCATTCGCTCCAGGCGCTCGCGCTCCGGTCCCGCGCCCACGACATGCACCTCCGCCGGCAGATCCCGCGCCGCGTGCAACAGCACATCCACACCTTTGTAGGCCACCAGCCTTCCCAAGAACAGCACCACCGGAATCTGTGAGCGCGGCCGGCGCTCCGCGGCGCGCGCAAACGGCGCCAGATCGAAACCAAAGGGGATGGTGTGAGTCTTGTCCGCGTGCGGGCGCAACGTCGCCGTCCGCGCCGCGCTATCCGTGCTCACAATAATCGCGTCCACGCGCTGCAAGAAGCGCGCCGTGACGGAGCGCTGGCACCAGGTCAGCGCCGGCGACCGTCCCCACACCTCGGCATGCACCGTGGCCACCCAGGGCGCGCGCTTGGGCAGGGCCAGCGCCGCGGCCTCGGCCAGCGGGAAGGGCAGGTGAAAGTGCACCAGGTCGGCTCCGGCCGCGGTGCGGGCGAGCGCCCGGGGAAACCCGGGGTGAACCGGCATGCGCGCCAGCACCGGAGACGCCAACTCGATGCCGGCGACGCCGGCGGGAAACATGCGGGGGAGCGAGTACCAGGGCCGGCAGGCCAGCACCGAAACCCGCCAGGCGCGGCGCCGCAGGTCGGCGACAGTGGCCGCCAGCACGGCTTCCACGCCCCCCCGGTCCCGCCCCCAGAATTTGTTGATGTGAGCTACCGCCGGCATACTGCCGCCTCAGGACCGCGCGGAGGCGGTCCGGCGCTTGGCCGGGGCGGCCCTTCCCGGGGCTGGAACCGGGCTGGCCGCGCGGTGGGCGCGATGACGCCGCAGCGAAGCGCCCGCCACCCGCCAAGTCAGGCACCAGATCCGCCAGTCGCGGTTCCAGCCAGCCGTCTGCAAATAGGCGAGGTCGAAGCGCGTCTTGATCCGGGTGGCGGCGCAGTCGCCGGCGTAACCGGTATTGACCTGCGCCCAGCCGGTAATCCCCGGCCGGATGCAATGGCGCCGATCGTAGTCCGGAATCTCGTCCCGGAAGCGCTCCACGAAGCAGGGCCGCTCCGGGCGTGGTCCCACCAGGCTCATGTCGCCGCACAGCACGTTCCACAACTGCGGGAGTTCGTCGCCGTGCCACGCGCGCAGCCAGGCACCCACACGCGTGGCGCGCGGGTCGGACTCAAGGGCGAAACGCGGTCGGCCGTCACCTTCGGCGTCATGCCGCATGGTGCGTAGTTTCCACAGGCGGAAGACCCGGCCATGAAGCCCGACCCGCACCTGCCCGAGCAGCGCCGGTCCCGGTGTTTCCCAACGGATGAGCAGCATGCACACCCCGAGCGGCAGCAGCGCCAGCAACAGACAGAGAAAGGCCCCGGCTATGTCCCACAGCCGCTTGCCGCCATGCCAGTAAATCCACTTAACCATAGGCTGCCTCCCGCGCTCCGCATGCCGCCGCCCACACCGCGCCCACCGGGATGGCCTCCATGCAACGCGGCCGCGGACAGGTATAGGCGGTTCCCGACAATCCCCGCCGGGAGTCGTAACAGGGGCCGCAACCGGCCTGTCCCTGCAACCAGGCCTGCCCGGGAGCGTGGATGGCGGCGCCTGAGGTCGGACCGTAGAGTCCCAAGCCCGGTCTGCCTAACGCATGGGCCAACACCAACGGCAGCGAGTCGTTGCCGATGACAAGGTCGGCGGCGGCACATGCCGCGGCCGCGTCCCGCAGCGAAAGCCGACCGGCCAGACTGCGCGCCGCCGCCGCGGGGAGCTCGCGTGTAATCCCGGCGACCAGCGCCGCATCTTCCGCTCCGCCCAACCAGCGCAGACTGACGCCGGCGGTGGCGGCGCGCAGGGCCAGTTCGGCAAACCGTCCGGGCGGCCAACGCCGAGTCGGCATGGCGGCCCAGGGATTCGCGCCGCCACCCGGAGCCAGGATCCAGCGCGGGCGCGGGGCACCCAACCACCACGCCTCGCCCCGCAGTTGCTCCTCGGCGCTGAGGTGGAGACGGGGCTGCAATCCGTCGGCCGGGGCGGTGATACCCGCGCCGCGCAGCAGCCCGCTTAATTGCTCCAACCGGTGTCGGGCGGGGTCGTCCGGGGCCTGCTGCACGATCGCGCCAACGCCACCGGCGCGCAAAACCACGGGCAGCCAGGGTGAGCGGTGCGCCAGCAGCGCGGTGACGGACGCGGCCCCGTGCGTCCAACGCCGCAGCCGGGCACACCAGCGGACCGCGGCCGCCAAACGCTGGCGCGCCCCGGCTCCCGGGGGCACGGGCACCTCGAGGATCTCGTCCACGTCGGGATTGCCGTGCAACATCGGGGCGGCATACGGCGACACCAACCAACCGATCCGGCACTGCGGCACCGCCAGGCGCAGCGCCCGGGCCAGCCCCGTCGTCAACAACACGTCTCCCGCCGCCGCCAGTCGCACGATCAAGTAGCGCGGAGCGCTCATACCGCCGCCTCCGGCTCAGGCGGGACGGCCAGCGTGGTGAGCACGACCACTAACATCAGCAAGCGCGCGTTCCACAGCGCCTCGATCGTGAAACAAGCCGCCAGCAAGCCGGCATAGCCGGCAAGCAAGGGCAGCGCGTCGAACGATGCCGTACCCATAGCCCGATGCCGCGCCAGACCGCGCAGCGAGCTGGCAACGGCCGCCAGGAATAGCAGCAATCCCACGGGACCCGTCTCCGCCAGCACAGTGAGCGGCATGTCCTGCGCACCTTCAAAGGGTGACGTCTCCATCGGGCGCACCGGCCCGGGTTCGATCGCGGGGACACCAAGATACAGCGCGCGTCCAAAGCCCAAGCCCCAAAAAGGATGTTGCCGAATCTGCCGCCACGCCTGGCTCATGCTGGCGAGGCGTTCCGAAGTGGTCGCGTCACCTCCGGTTAGGGAATCGTGCGCCGCCCCATCCACATCCGCCCGCACAGTCTGTGCAGCGGAGAGCATCCGTTGCCAACCGCGGGCCGGGGCCAGGACAACGAGCGCCGCGATGATCAATCCGACCCACGTCGCCGTGCGCCACTCGCGGCACCACAGCAGCAACACGGTTCCCGCTGCCAAAGCCAAAAACCCGGCGCGCGACGCTGCCGACGCCAAATTGCCCGCGGCCGCCAGCGCCAGCAGCCAATATCCCATTCGCCGGGCGCCGTGCTGGCCGGCTTCCTGGTGCAAGAGCCACAAGAGCGCCCATGCCGACAATACCCCGTACATGTTGGCGTCGTAGAACAAGCCGCTGGCCCGCACGCCCAAGCCCGCGACACTGTCTCCCAGCGGGCTGAAAACCGGCAACCAGCGCACGGCCTGCGCCAATCCGACTACGGCATTGACCGCCAAGGCGGCCCAGAGCACACGACGCAATCCGCGCGCCTCCGCGCGGCAGCCGCCCGCAACCACGACCCCCAGCCATAAAAACAACGCCAGCTTCACCCAGTGCGCCCACAAGGTGGCGCGCGCGGATGGCGACAGCCCCGAATCCGGACTGGCGATGAGCAGCGACACCAAGCACCACCCCAGCAGCATCAAGCAGCCCCGGGCCAGTCCCGGCCAGCGGCGTGGCGTGAGACGGCGCCCCGTGAGTGCCACACCGAGGAGCAAGGGCAGCGCCAAAGCGGGGATCACGAAGTTGGACCAGGTCAGCCCTTGCGACCAGTGCACCATGAAGCCCCAGCTCTCGCCCGAGGGCACATCCGGGACCAGTAACAAAGCGGCGAGGAGCAGGCCGCGAATCACGGTGAGTGAGAGCCGCGTTCCCAACAGCACCAGGGCGATGACCAGGACGGCCCCGAGTTCGTAGGGTGCCGCGATCGCTCCCAGCGCCCCAAGCGCCAAGGCCGCGGCTATCGCACCCGCGGTAAACATGCTGCCGCGGCACAATGCCAGCCCACCCTCATCCCCAGCCGTAAGCCAGGCGACACTCATGCCAGCTCCGCCTCGGGCGTCGTGAGCCGCGGACGGGCATGGCTCGGAATCAACACCGGAGCCAGCCACTTAGCCAAACCCCTCGCTCCGCCCGCGGTCAGGAGGAGTGCGACCGCGGCCCAGGCACAGCTTGAGCCCGGTCCGAGCGTTCCCTTCACCGCGGCGGCCGGAAGCAGTCCCCGGGCGAGAGCGGCCGACGCCAGGGCAAATCCGCCCGTCAGCGCTCCCGGCAACACGGACAAGCGGAGGCGCACCCCGGGAAGGTAGCGCGCGGCCCGGACGGCCAGCCAACCTAAGGCCGCAGCCAACCCCATCAAATGCGCCGCCGCCAAGCCGGCGACACCCCAGCGCTCTCCCCACCAAAACGCGAGCGGAACATTCACCGCCGCCAGGGACAGCACCAAGGGCAACTTGACTCCCGGGCGGCCGCACGCATAGACGGCGCAGAGCAGGAAGTACATCGCCGCCTCGAGTCCAATCCCACCCCCGAGAACGCTGACCACCGGAGCGGTAAGAGCGACGCTGCCCGCCTGGAACCGGCCCCAACCCAGCGTGGCGCGGGTCAACAGAGGCGCGAAGGTGGCGAGAACCGCCGCCAGCGGCAGCGCGACTTGCAATACTTCGGTCAACGACTGCTCACACTGCCGGGCAAAGATGGCGCCGCCAGCCGTCGCGCCCGCGGCCTCCGCGAGGCGGGTGAAGCTTACGGCGGTGAGCGGTCCCACCGCCAGGGTAAATACGAACTGCACCAGGCGGTGCCCATAGTCCCATGCCGCCAAGGAACCGGCGCTCAGCCCGCCCGCGATCATGCGCTCCGCCAAGGGCACGCTGTTCAGCAGCAACATCGCCAGCAACAAGCCCGCCAGTGGCCGGGCCACCGGAACCTGACTGGGCGCCGCCACGGGGTGGGGCCGCCGACGGCGGCCGCGCCAGAACCCGGCGGCCTGAATGCCGAGCCCCAGCGCATTGCCCGCCGTGATGGCGGCGGCGATCTCCGGCGTTCGTTGCTGCAACGGAATGTTGCGCGTGACCAGCACCACCACCGCGACGACTGCCGCGGCCAAGGCGGTGCCCGCGGGCGGCCAAGCAAACTGCCGCGACGCATTGCAGCCGGCGGCCAACATGGCCTGGAGTCCCAACAGGGCGATGTTGAGCGCCAGCCAGCGCTCCAAGGCGGCGGCCGCCATCAGCGTACCCGATGGCAGCATGGGCAGCAGGCAATGCACCAACTGACGCGGCCACACCACACCCGCCACGCTCAGGACCAGCAGCGCACCCGTCACACTCCCCATCAACCCGCGCAGACGCCCCGGACCCTCCGCCACCCAGCGCGGCGTGAGCAGCGCCGGCACGGTTTCGCTGCCGAACGACGCAATCCAGGCGGGGGCGGTCCAGGCGGCCACCAGCGCGTCCTTCCATACGCCCGTGCCCAGCACCGCGGCCAGCAGCACTTCTTTGAGCGCGCTGCACCCCCGCGCCACCGCGGTCCACATGAGGAGGCTCAAGGGGACTTGTGAGAACCTCCGGTTCATGCCAGTTGGCGCAGCGGCGCCACCTCCGAATCCAAACGCGCGGGTGCGGCGAGCCAGGGGAATTCGGGAGACAGCGAACGAGCCACCGGGGCACGGTTGAGCAGCAGCCCAACCCGGGAGGCGCCGGCGCCCCCAAGGTGCGCTAGCCCGCGCCGCAGCCGCCGGCGCGAACTGCGGCCGTGCTCGGCGACGACCAGCGTGCAGTCCGCCAGACTGGCCCAAATGGCCGTTTCCGGACCGGCCGAGAGCGCGCCGCCGTCGACGATCACCCAATCGAAACGCAGGCGCGCCGCGGCCAACAGGTCGGCCATGGCCCCGGAAGCCAAGCGCGTGGCATAGCCGGCGCCCTCGCCGCCGGCACTCTCCCCTGCGCCCAAAAACCAGGGGGCAGGATCGCCGGGCCAGCGCCGCAAGGCCTGCTCGACCGTGGCCGTTCCCGCCAGCAACTCGGCGAGGCCGGGTGAGGGATCGTCCCGGTCTTGCCTGCACAAGCCGGGATGATCCGAGTTGGCATCCAGGACCAATACCGCTCCCGCAATTCCGGACAAGGTGCGCGCCAGCTGTAAAGACACGTTGGTCTTGCCCTCGCCTTCCGCCACGCTGGTCACCTGCACCACGCGAATTCCGGCATCGGCCTGCGCCAGCAGCAGCGCCGCCGTGCAACCGTCCAGTGCCCGTTCGAACGCCGGCCCGCGTGCAAGCGAGTCCGTGGGCAACAACCCCAGTAACTCCACCCCCAACGCGGGCGCGTGATAGGGGAACAAGGCGTCGTTCGTTTGTTCTCGAATCCAGGCCGCCAGGCCAGCCAGGCCCACACCCAACAACATCGAGTACGCCAACGCGGTTCCCCAGCCCGCTCCCATGGGCTGAGCCGACGCCGCCGGCGGATCGTCCACGCGCAGGGTGGGGGTTGTCACGGACGCCTCCGTGCTGGCCTGCTGCCATAAGGTCAGCAAATCGGAGTAGGTGGCCTGATCGGCGAGCAGGCGCCGATCGGCCAAATCGTATTCGTTCAAAGCGCCTTGCAGGGCCAACTGCCGGCGGCCTTGGCCGCCTAACGCGGCGTCGAGATTCTGCGTCTGTTCCTGTTCCGCGGCCAACCACTGGCGAGCAAGATCCAGATTCTGGCGCTGGTAGGCCGCCAAGCTGGCATCCAGCGCCGCCAACTGCTGCTGCGCTTGCCGCAGCGGGGCCGCCTCGGGCCGGTACTGAGCCGCCAAGCGCCCGATTTCCGCCGCCAGGTCGGCCCGCTTGGCTTCCAGAAGGGCCGGAGTAGCGCTTGCCACAGAATCCGCCGTGGCTGCCGGGGCTTGCGCCAACCCGTGGTGCAACTCGCTCGCTTGCTGGACCCCCGCGATCTTGGCCGCGGTCGCGGCACTCGCCAATTGCTGCCATCTCTGCGTCGCCAACGCCAGCTCACTCGCCGGATTTGCCAGCCCATAGCGTTTTGCCACCAATAGCAGGTCGTGCTGCGCGGCCTCGACCTCCGCCCGTTCCGCATCGACTTCCGACCTCAATGCCGCCACCCGTACCACTGCCTCCTCGCGCTGCCGCGCCTGCGTGGCGGCGAAGTATTGACCGAGCAAGCGGCGCAAGTATTCCGCGGCCAGTTCCGGCCGCGGCGCGGTAAAGCGCAGTTCCACCAGCCGGCTATGCGGGATGACCGCCACTTGCAGCTGCCGCTCCGCCGCCATGGCCACTTGGCCGGCCTGCGGGCGCGGCCGAGGCCAGCGGGACGGGCGCCGCCACGTGTGAACGATTAACGCCGCTCCCAGGGCTCCCGCCACTTGGCCCATACGCTGGCGATTCGCCAACTCTTCGGCGACGGTCTGGAGCAGGGTGCTGGGATCGCTATCAAAGCTGGACGGCGGCGGCGTGCCGCCAAAGCGGACGGGCGAAGGCGGCTGCTGGACTTCCACGCTGGCCACCGCCTCGTACTTGGCCGCCAGCGCATAGTGCGATACCAGTCCCCCCGCCACGCCGGCGGAGGCTACGAGCAGCATGAGACCCAGGCGACGCCGCACCATGCCCACGCCCAATTGCCAGGGCGCGGATGGCGGCGTGGCTTGGGACGGAGCCGGGCGCGGTGGCCGGCGGGCAAAGAGTTCGCGCTGCACGGGCGGATATCGCATGGCTGCCGACCTATCAGTGGAAAATGATCAGCCCGCTGAGAATCGTGGTCCCGACATTGACCGCCGTCTCCAGGCCGCGCGCCGCCAGGGCGCGCTGCGGGCTATGGGGTACGTAGAGCAAATCAAACGGCCGCAAAACCGGGTCGGCGATCCGGCCCTGCTGCAGGCGGTCCAGATCCAACCATTGGCCGCCGGGGCCGGCCGCGCCCGCGTGCACGATGCGTGATTCCCGCGCCCGCGCATTGGGCCGAAGACCGCCCGCCAGCGTCAAGGCCTCCAGCACGGTCAGTCCCGAGGGCGGAATCGGGTAGGTTCCCGGGCGATTGACGTCGCCCCCGATATAAACCGTGGCGGCGGGCAGCACCCGCACCACATCGCCCGCGGCCATCGGCATATCGGCAGCTCCGGCGCCCCGCACCAGGGCTTCCACGCTCAGCGCCATCGCCATCCCATTGGCATGGGTCACCGTAAGATGGTCGCCGGAGTCGCTGAGCACGCCCCCGGCCGCCGCCACCATCGCCGGGAGAGTGGGATACAGACGCGCGGAGTAGATGCCGGGCGACTTCACCGCCCCCAACACCGTGACCGGTTCCGCGGCAAATTCCTTCACCACCACATGAACCTGGGGAGACCGCAGGTAGGTGGCCGCCAGATTGGCATCCAGAATCTGTTCTGCCGCCGCCACGGTCCGCCCAGCGAGGGCGACGGTACCCACGACCGGCAGCGTCACCTCCCCGGCGGCATCGAGCCGGGCCTCCGCGTTGAGATCAGGAACCCCCAAGACGGTGACCTGCACCAAGTCCCCGGGGGCCAGCCGCTGTAGGGCTGGCGCGGGAACAACGGGTACGGGCGCCGGAACTTGGGCAAGGGCACCGGTAGCGGCACACAGCAACAGGAACGCTGCGGCGCGCGCGTGCCCCCGGGGGTGGGAATCGGCGGCGCAAGAAGACATGGTGCTAGGAGGCGGCAACCGCACACTCAGGGTCAATCTACCCAGACGGGCGGACCACGCCTGTCATTCGGCACCAAATCGAAATCATGAGGCTCGCCCGCTTATACTGAAACAGCTATGAAGCTCTGCGTCATCGGTACCGGCTACGTTGGACTCACCACGGGTGCGTGCTTGGCCTCCATTGGGCACGAGGTGATCTGTACGGATTCCGACTCGTCGAAGATTGAGGGATTGCAACACGGCCGCCTTCCGATTTACGAGGAGCGGCTGCCGGAGGTGATCGCCGCGGCCGCCGGCAGCGGCCGGCTGACCTTCTCGCACGACGGCAACGCGGCCATACAAGCCGCGGAGGTCATCTTCATTTGCGTCGGCACCCCGCCCGACGCCGACGGCAAGGCCAATCTGGCCGCGGTCGAGGCGGTGGCCCGTCAAGTCGCCCACCAGGCGCGCGGCTATCGTTTGGTTGTCGGCAAGAGCACGGTCCCGGTGCATACCGGCGAACAGATTCGCCGCGTGCTCACCACGCACAGCCGCGGCCAATTAGAGTTTGACGTGGCCTCCAATCCCGAGTTCCTGCGCGAGGGTACCGGCGTCTATGATTTTTTCCATCCCGACCGCATCGTCGTCGGTTGCGACAGCGAGCGGGCGACGTCGCGGCTCCACCAGATCTACTCTCCGGTGCTGGAAGGCAAGTTCTCCTGCGGATGGCACGCGAAAGCCGCGGCACAGTGCGGCTGGAAGCCGCCAGCCTGGGTAGCCACCAGCGTTGCCAGCGCCGAGTTGATCAAACACGCCTCCAACTCCTTCCTCTCCATGAAGATTTCCTACGCCAACGCCATCGCCGACATCTGCGAACTGGCCGGCGCCGACTCCGCCGAGGTGCTGCGCGGTCTCGGTCTCGATCGGCGCATTGGCGCCGATTTCCTGCGTCCCGGCATAGGGTTCGGCGGGTTCTGTTTTCCCAAGGACCTGAGCGCCTTCATTGAGATGAGCACCGAGTTGGGCTACGACTTCCAGCTGCTGCGGGAAGTCCAAGCGATCAATGCCCGCCGCATCGAGCAATTCATGCGGAAAGTGCGCGAGGAACTTTGGGTGTTGCAGGGAAAGACCATCGGGGTGTTGGGGTTGGCTTTCAAGGCCGGGACCGACGACACCCGCTTATCGCCGGCCTATGCGGTAGTGCGGGAGCTGCTCCGCTTGGGCGCGCGGCTCCGGGCCTATGATCCCCAAGCAATGCCGCGCGCGCACGACGAACTGCCAGCGGGAGTCCACTACTGCGAACGCGCCGAAGACGTAGCGGAAGGGGCGGAAGCGGTGCTCATTCTGACGGAATGGCCGGATTTTCGCGCCGCCAAGTGGACAGAAATGGCACGCCGAATGACACGGCCTCTCGTTCTGGACGGCCGCAATCTCTTTGAGCCGGGTGAACTCGAACAGTTCGGTTTCGAGTATCGCGGCATTGGCCGGCGTTCCCCCGTTCCTCCTCATACTCGCCCGCACTCCGCCACCGGCAATTGACCTAGTCGCGCAAAATGAGTATCGTGGCATCTCCCCCCATGCCCACGCTGCTTACCACCGGTTTGCTGGCGTTCGGGTTGTGTCTCGCCTTCACGCCGCTGCTGCGCGCCCTATTGCGCCGGCTGCCGCAATGGCGGAGGCCCGACCAGCGTGGCGATGCGCTCGTTGCCGCCGAGCCGGGCATCCCGCGGCTCGGCGGACTGGCGGTGCTCGCCGCCACCGCCGCCGCGCTGGGCATTCAACGTTGGATGGGTTGGGGCATTGCCGGCCAGGCGGATTCGGCGCTGCTGCTGGAACTCGCGGCACCGGTTCTCCTGGTCCTGCTTCTCGGCGCGGCCGACGACTGCTGGAACTTGCGCCCCACGTGGAAGCTGCTGGGACAATTCGCCGCGGCTCTCTGGGTGGCGGCGAAAGGCATCCGCGTCGATGCTGTCTTCCATCATCCCCTGCCATTGCTGCTGAGTCTGGTCATCACGGTCGTGTGGCTGGTGGGCTGCTCGAACGCCTTCAATTTAATTGACGGCTTGGATGGGCTGGCCACGGGACTGGCGCTGTTCGCCACCGGCACCGTACTCGCGCACGCCGTACTCATCGGAGAACCGGGTCTGGCGTTGATCATGGGCGTGCTCTCGGGCGCGCTGGCCGGCTTCCTGCTCTTCAACTTTCCCCCCGCGACGATCTATTTGGGAGACGCCGGTAGTTTGTCCATCGGGTTCCTTCTGGGATGCATGGCCCTGGCCTGGGCCAACAAGGCCACCACGATGGTCGGGCTGTCGGCGCCGTTGTTCGCGGTGATGGTGCCGGTGCTCGACACGATATCCTCGCTCGTGCGACGCGGACTGGCGCGGAAACCGCTTTTCGGCGGTGACCAGGGTCATATTCACCACCGTTTGTTGCGACGGGGATGGAGCGTGCGGGGCGCCTTGCTGGTGCTCTACGGCGCGGCCGGGCTGGGAGCCGTGGCATCGTTGCTGCTGGCTGATTTGCAGCAACGCCATACGTTCGAGCTGGTCATCCTGTTAATGGTGGCTCTCGGCGGACTGGGCGCGCAGCAGTTGGGCTATGTGCAGTTCTACGACGCCGATCATGCCCTGCGCCGCCGCGGTTTGCCCACGCGCGATGCCGTGCGCATGCGCGCGGAATTGCGGCGGGCGAGCCAGGCGATCTCCCAGTCCCGCGACTTCGCCGAGGCCTGGGCCGGAGTGGTTGCGGCCGCCGACGCGCTGGGGTTCACGGGCGTCGAGTTGCGCGCCGGAGCTGCCGGCCTGACCGCCTGGAACCGGCGAGAAACCGCCGCCGGCACGCCCGTGGAGGCGGGATTCCGCGGCTGGACCTGCCATCTCCCGCTCGGCCAAACCGGCGATCTCGGTCAGCTTATTTTCTGGAGCGAAGACGCGCCGCTCGATGCCGCCCTGACAACCGTCATGGTCTCCTCCCTGGAGCCGGCGCTGGCGGCGCGGCTCGCGGCCCTCGCCGCCCCCGGCGCCGCGGCGCGATCCGCCGTCGCGGGAGTCTCCTAACCCCATGCCCACACCGCTTCGCATCGCGCTCGGACTGCTGGTGGCCGCGGCGCTCCTGTATTTGTTCTATGCCAGCCTGCACACGGCCCGTTACCGGGTGGAGGTTTGCCTGACCTACCAGGGCCGCGGCGCCTGCCGGACCGCCGATGGCCGCACCCAAGCCGAGGCGCTGCGCGCCGCCCACGATAATGCCTGCTCGCAGATCACGTCGGGCGTGACCGGAACCTTGGGCTGCCAGAATACCGCCGCCACACGGGTGACCTGGCTCAACTAACCCGGGCTCCGCACCCGGGCTCCGCACCCGGCTCCGCACCTTGCCAGCGGCGGCGGAGTGGATTAGGCTTGCCAACATGATCCCGTTCCGCCGCCTGCTTCCCGCACTGCTGGCCGGTGCCGCCGTACTTGCTCCGTTTGCCCTAGGGGGGGCAGCCCAGAGTCCGGGCGGCTTCAGCATCGAGCAGGTGATGGATTCACCGTTTCCGACCTTTCTCACCGCCTCCAGCCGCGGGGCGCACGTAGCCTGGATCACCGATTTACGAGGCGTGCACAACGTGTTCGTGGCGGATGGACCCGCTTTTGCCCCGCGCCAGGTGACCCACTACAGCCTCGACGACGGTCAGCCCCTGGTCGCGCTGCGCCTCAGTCCCGACGGGAAGACGGTCGTCTTTGCGCGCGGCAGCGAACATAACTCGCTGGGCGACACCGCCGATCCCGACAGCAGTGTCGAGAAGCCGGAGCAGGATGTCTGGTCGGTGCGCGACGGCGGCACGCCCAAACTCCTGGGCGAGATGGGCTGCAGCGGTGAGGGCTGTGAGGACATTCAGATGTCTCCCGACGGGCAGTGGGTGGTGTGGCCGGCACGGCAGACTTTGTGGATCGCCCCTACCGACGGCTCGGCGCAAGCCAAGGCAATGACCTGGTCGCAGGGCAACAACGTGCAGCCGCAGTGGTCGCCCGACAGCAAACGGGTTGCCTTCGTCAGCCAGCGCGTGGGCCACGCCCTGATCGCCATATATACCGTGGGCGGCGAATATTTGCAGTATGTGGCGCCCAGCGTGGACCGTGATTCCTATCCGCGCTGGTCGCCGGACGGCAGCGAACTGGCCTTTGTGCGCGAACGCGGCTTGGTGCGTAATACGGCCCCCCCGGACGGACCCGAACCCGCCGACGCAGCGCCAGCCGCCCCGGCGCCGCATGTCCAACTGCCGCGCTGGGAGTTGTGGGTGGCCGACACGCATACCCTGCAAGCGCACCGGTTTTGGCAGAGCGGCACCCGCCCCGAAGACGCCTTGTACCGTACCAACTTCGACGAAGCGTTCCAAGTGGGCGCCGGCCATCGCGTCCTATTCAGCTCCGAAATGGACGGCTGGAACCATCTGTACTCGGTCTCCGATCAGGCCGCCGGTGACAGCGTCAACCAGGCGGCGTTGCTGACGCCGGGAGACTTCGAGACCGAAAACGTGGTGCTCGAACCCGGTGGCCAGTCCGCCTTGTTTACCTCGAACCAGGACGACATCGACCGCCGCCACATTTGGCGTGTCAATTTGGCCGGGGGGAACGCCCCGGTGGCTGTCACGAGTGGCGCCACCATGGAGTGGACCCCGGTCATCACCGCCGACGGCAAACAGATTCTCTGCCTGGGCTCGACGGCCACCTCACCGGCCATGCCCTATAAAATCTCGGCTTCCGGGCAGCGCAGCATGCTGGGCGCCCTGCCGGCGGACTTTCCGAGCGCACAATTGGTGACCCCCCGGCAGGTCATTTTCCCCAGCACCGATGGCCTGCAGATTCACGGCCAGCTCTTCGAGCCGGCGCATGCCGCGCCCGGACCGCGGCCCACCTTGATCTTTGTCCATGGCGGCTCGCGCCGGCAGATGATGCTCGGGTTCCATTACATGGATTACTATCACAACGCCTACGCCGAGAACCAATACCTGACCAGCCGGGGCTTCAACGTGCTCTCGATCAACTATCGCACCGGCACCATGTATGGCCACGCCTTCCGGATGGCGCCGCACACCGGTCGTGCCGGCGGTAAAGAGTACGACGACGTCGTGGCGGCGGCGAGATACCTGCAAACGCTACCGGAAGTGGACCCGCATAAGATCGGCATTTGGGGCGGTTCCTACGGCGGCTACCTGACTGCCATGGCGCTCTCGCATAATTCCGACATTTTTTCCGCGGGCGTCGACTTTCACGGCGTGCATGACTGGAGCACGATCTATGCCGGGGGCGGTCCGCCGCCGGCGGCTCGAGCGGGCGGGCGTGGCGGCGCCGGCAATGGCGCGGGACGCGGCGGCGCCGGCGGCAACGCGGCCCAGGCGGCCAAACTCGCCTTCGATTCCTCCCCCGATGCCTATGTGGAAGATTGGCGCTCGCCGGTGCTGCTCATCCAGGGCGACGATGATCGCAACGTCGACTTTAGCCAAATGATCGATCTGGTCGGCCGATTGCGCGCACAGCAGGTTCCCTTTGAGCAAATGGTCCTACCCGACGAGATCCACGGATTCTTGCGCTGGGGCAGTTGGGTGCGAGCCTATGCCGCCACGGCGGAGTTCTTTCACCGTGTTCTGGAGCAGGACCAGAAGATCGCCACCACCAACTAGTGTAGTGCGTCACACAGAATGACGTTTAATTTCGGGCGAAAGCGTGCGACTTTTGGGGAAAAGTCGCATACGGGGCATTGGCATAATGCCTGCTATTTGTGACGTACTACACTAGACCGCGCGCGGCAGGTGGTCGATTTTGGCCGCGAGAATGAAGTCGTTCTCGCTGAGGCCGCGCACCGAGTGCGTGAACAGAGTAATCTCGACTTTGCCCCAGCTCAGGATTATATCCGGGTGGTGTTGTTCTTTTTCCGCCACAGCGCCCACTTCGTTCACAAACTGCAATGCGCTGGCAAAATCCGGGAACTTGAAGGCACGCCGGAGATGGTGCTCCTCGATTACGTTCCAGTCGGGAACTGCCGCGGCAAGCGATGTCAGCGAGGCGCCACGCAGCGGCGCGCCGCCTTCACACGGCTTACACGAACGCGATTGAAGATCATCAGCCATTGGCGTGTCACCCTCCCACTACAATAGCATCGGGTGTTCGCCCCCCAACCTTCTGGGAGACGGCGGCATCCCTTCCTGTTGAAGAAGGCAACTCAGCAGAAAGCCCGAAACGCCCGTAGCTGGAGTGATTTCCACTCCGTACCGGGTGCTCCAAGCCACTTCTTCCGGGCTGATGCGGGACGCGCGTACCAAACCAGGAGGAAAACGATGGCTAAGAAAAATTCAATGTGGGTTTATCTGACGGTGATGCTGGCGGCCATGGTCGGTCTGGCCATGACTCCGTTGGCCAATGCGCAGGACACTTCGTCCCCGACGCAAACCCAGGACCAGAGTCAAAAGGCGATTACCGCCACCGGCTGCCTGCAAAAGGCGGCTTCGGGAAGCGGCTATCAATTGACCGATTCATCTTCCATGAAAACTTACGACTTGACCGCCTCGAGCAGCGATGTGGACCTCAGCGCCCATGTCGGCCACACGGTGACGGTTACCGGGACGCCGTCGGCGGCGACCACGATGCCGGCGAATCCGGATCAGTCCACCAATCCGGCATCCAACCCCGCGAGTCCCAGTCAGAGCCAGAATCCGCAGTTGAGCGTGACCAACGTCAAAATGGTCAGCAGCAGCTGCCAGAGCGGCAGCTAACCGGATCGCCCATGATGTCGGCAGCGGCGCCCGCGGTCGCTGCCGGCTTTTTTTTACTCGGGAACCGGCACGCCTTGACGAATTTCGTCCAGTAAAGCCTCGGCTTGCTCGGTGGGCCGCTCCGTGGTGCGCGACCGGACCAGCACGCGGTGGGCGCACACCGCCACGAACAGCCGCTTTACATCGTGGGGCACACAGAAGCCGCGCCCTTCGAGCAGGGCCCAGGCCTGCGCGGCGCGGTGCAGCATCAGCATGCCGCGCGGACTGACCCCAAGTTCGAGGCCGGCATGGCGGCGGGTGGCTTCCACCAGCGCCATCTCGTAATCCACCACCGCCTCCGTGACCTCTACCGCGCGCGCGTCGCGCTGCAATTCCGTCACTTCCGAGAGAGACAGCAGCGGTTCGAGCCGTTCCAAACGGCGGAGTCCGGCTTCTCCGCGCACGATCGCGCGCTGGTCTTCGGGGCTGGGATATCCCATCCGAATGCGGAGCAAAAAGCGGTCCAACTGCGATTCCGGCAAGGGGTAGGTACCGTGATGCTCAGCGGGATTCTGCGTCGCGATCACCCAGAACGGCTGGGGCAGCGGATAGGTTTGGCTGTCCACCGTGATCTGGCGCTCGTTCATTGCCTCCAACAACGCCGATTGCGTCTTGGGCGTAGTGCGATTGATCTCATCCGCCAGCAGAATGTTGGTGAAAATCGGTCCCGGGTTGAACTCGAAACGCTCTTGCGTCTGGCTGTAGACGCTGACCCCGATCACGTCGCTGGGCAGCAGGTCGCTGGTGAACTGAATGCGGCGAAAACGGCACTCCAACCCGCGGGCCACGGCTTGCGCCAGCGTGGTCTTGCCCACGCCCGGCACGTCCTCGATCAGGAGGTGTCCTTCCGCCAGGACCGCGACCAGAGCCATGCGGACGGCATCGCTCGAAGTCCGCACCACTTGGCGCAATTCCTGCTCCAGGCGCGCCAGCGGCGACTCAACCGAGATCTGCTCTTTCATGGACTCCGTCGCCGGGCGAATCGGCAATCGCATCACGCGTGATTTGATTTTAGCATTCGGCCCGGACGGCAACTTGTAGCGACTCGCCTGGTACGCCCCACGAGTAGGAACGCACCACCGCAATGTTTGTTGCGCGCCACGCGGGCAAAAAAATGCCCGCCTCTTGCGAGGCGGGCATTTTCGATTGGAGAATAGTATCCGAAGAACCCCGGCAAGAAGGCTGCGAATCCATCTCAGCCCGGATTAGCCCCGAAAACCATCAATGGGAAGCATCTTACGAGGGGACGGGAAAGGGTGTCAAGCGCGAAAGCGACTTCCAAGCGCGAATTTAACTCTTTTATTTTCAGTCATTTACGGTATACGCCGGAGTCTTCTCGCGAAAATCCCTTAGACGGCGCGGGGGCCGGCGGGAGCGGGCAAAATCAATCTAAGTGCAATTGAATCAACCCTTTGGGCTCCAATTTGTGGAACCGGCGCGGCAGCACGCGCTGCAGCAGCACGCGCAACCCTCCGGTCAGCAACCCCACCACAACCGAGACCAGGATGATGAAGCCACAGAGCACGAAAATCGCCAAGATCATCGAGGGCAGGCCTTCGATGCCCATCGGTGTCGGCGGCACGGTCGTGACATCGGCGTCGTAGTTCACCGACTGCAGCAGTTGATCGGCGGCTGCCCCACTCACCCCGTGCACCGCCACAAGAATTGGTCCGGTGCGCCGCGACTCCACGCCGGGCGTCTGCTGTAGCGCCGCGAGGTGGCTGCGGGCGATCTGCGGCGTCGGATAGGCCAGCACCACCATCTGGGCCGGAACCGCCTCGTTCGCCTCCGCCGCCCCATAGGTTCCGACGATCGCTTCCGCGCCCATGTTGAATCCCAACGCCGGGGCCGGCAGCCAGGAACAGGCGGTCGCGAAACCCGCCGGGCCTTCGGCATAATGAATCGAGTTGACGTCAAGATCGTGCCGCGGCAGGTAGTAGGGGAGCGAGGGCAGTTGGCTCGTCCCCGCGGTCGGACTCAGCCGCGCCGCCAATTCGCGCATTTCGCTCGCCGTCATGGCGGTAAGCTCATCCATGGTCACCCGGATCAGCCAATCACCGCGCGTAAACAGGATGTGGGTGTCGCCTGATGCGGCCTGGTCGTGTGGCTGCGCGAGATCGAAGACGGAATAGTTGTCGGGGCGGTAATAGGTGAAGGCCCCGTAGGCGCCGCCGGCATCCGCAAAGCGGTACCCTTCCACCTGAATCTTGCGGTCCTGGCGCTGATAGGTGTCGCGCTCAAGGGACTGCAATCCGAACTCCGTCATCACCGGCACGTCGGTCGCCGGCAGCCCCCAGCCGGAGCGGTCGAGCGTGGCGGACTGCACCTTTTGCCAGCCCGCAAACTCGGGAAGCGCGGGGGAAGGGGGGGAGCCCCACGCCCGAGCGTTGACGGTCAACGGCAGAAACAGAAGGAAGGCGGCCAGAAACCCGCCGCGGGCGCGCAGCAACTTCACCTCACCATTTTACAATGGCGGCGCGGTCCCGACGAAAGCCGGCCTACCGCGGGCCGCTCAGAGCCGCCACGCTCGCCGTGGCCCGGCTCAAGGAGTGCACATAGTCCCGCACTCCCTGGTACAGCGCCTCCGCCAGCCGCGCGCGGTAGGCGGCTTGACTCAGGCGATGGGCATCGGCGGCGTTGCTCAGGAAGGAAATCTCCGCCAGCACCGAAGGCATTTGCGCCCCAATCAGCACGACAAAAGGCGCCGACTTGACGCCCCGGTCCTCCTCGCCGCTGGCCCGCGACAGGCTGCGCTGCAGGTCGCGCGCCAGCTCATGCGATTCCTGCATTTTGTCCTTGAGGGCAATCGTCCGCACCATGTCGCTGAGGTCGTGGACATCGCGATCGCTGCCGGCGTTTTCGCGCGCCGCCACCGCGAGCGCCTGGCGGTTGTCGGTGAGGTCCAAATAGTAGGTCTCCATGCCGCGCGCACTCGTGTCCGGACTCGAATTGGCGTGAATGGAAAGAAACAAGTCGGCGCGGGCGTGATTGGCAATCGCCGTCCGCTGGTCGAGCGGCACGAAGACATCGGAGTCGCGGGTATAGACCACTGCCACGCCCAAGCGGGTACGCAGTAAACGTCCCAGCCGCTGCGCCACGTCGAGCACGACCGTCTTCTCCTCCAGTCCATTGGCGGCGATGGTGCCGGTATCGTGACCGCCGTGACCGGCATCGATGACCACCGTGCCGATTTTCAATCCCAGCGCCCGCGTCAACGTCGAACCGCCCTCGGCCAGTTGGGCCGCCGCGGCCGGTGCGGGCGCGGTATCGGGGCGGTGGACCCCGTCGGCGCCGGCGGCGGCATGCGGAGCCTCGCTCACGCCCACGATCAAGCGCGACGGGTTGGGAAAAATGCGCCCGCGGTCAATGCGGCTCTGGCCGGCGGGTTCGATCACGATCCGGGTCCACAGGCGCTGGCGCGTCACCCGCACGCGCTGGACCCGGCCGTCACCCACCACCAGATTCCATGCCGCCGCGGTGCCCTTGCGCGCCGGCGCGCCGGCATTGCTGACGTCGAAATAAATGCTGGGCGCGCCGCCGGGCAACGGCCCGCGGCTGAAGGTCACCTCATGCCGCAGCGACACGACCACGCTGGTGCTGTGCGCGTTGGTGAGCACTTGAATGCGGCTCACGTTGCCGCTGTTCACCGTCAAGCTGTGCACCCGTATGCCGGGCGCCGGCGCGGGCCCCGCACCGGCCGCCTCAGCCTTGCCTGCCGCGGCGGCCGTGGCGGCAGCCGCGGCGGCCGGGGGCGGCGTGCTCGCCGGCACCGGCGGCAACACCGCCGGCGTCTCCAGATAATCGGGCTCGGGGAGGCGCTGCCCGCGGATCTCGCGTTGGGCGGTATCCACGCGCGGGTCCGCGGGATAGCGGCGCACGAAATCGCGCAGCCACACCGCCGCCGCCGCCGGCTGGCGCAGGTGATAGATCTGAATTTGGGCCAGGGCCCACTCCGCATTGCGCCGGTAGGCGGTGTAGGGCGACACGTGCAGCAGGTCGAGAAAGGCGCGCGCCGCCTGCGTGTAGCCGGCGGCGGCGTCCAGATCGCGCGCCATGGCCACATACAGGCTGGCGGTTTCAAAACGCGCGCTGTCGGAGTCCGGGGATGCCGCCTTGGTCTTGAGCGGAGCCAGGACCGCCACGATCGCTTCGTAGTCGGCGGCGGAGCGTTCGGCCGCGGGTGTCTCCAGCAAGCGCCGGTGCATGGCGTGCGCTTCGCTCAGCGGATCGGCTGCCTGGCCTCTACCCCATAGCGGCGAGCACAGCACCGCGGCGACCGGCAGCCATGCCAAGCATCGGAATGGGCGCGGCAGCGTCAACGTGCTTCGATTGTGAGCGATGCCCCCGGGCGGGAGCAACCAAAAACCCACGCCTGGGTTGATTAGTAAGGCACACGCCTGAGGTGGCACGGCCACCTCGCGCGGGCTGCTAGTGTAGTGCGTCACACAGAATGACGTTTCATTTCGGGCGAAAGCGTGCGATGGGAAAAGTCGCATACGGGGCATTGGCATAATGCCTGCTATTTGTGACGCACTACGCTAGCGCACTCCCACCGCGCGGCGGATTTTCGCCATGCGCGGGGTCGCGAGATCGCGCGCCCGCTCCGCTCCCGCGCGCAGCGTGGCGGCCAATCCCGCCTCGTCGCGCAACAGCGCCTCATAGCGTGCGCGCGCCTCGCCCAACTCGCGCTCCAGGGCGTCGGCCAGCGCCTCCTTGGCTACGGCCCATCCGGTGCCGCCGGCGCGCAGGCGCTCGGCCAACGCTTCCGCTCCGGCGGGCGCGATGTGGCGATAGAGCTGATACACCGGCGCCGTCTCCGGCACTTTGGGTTCGGCGACCGGGGTCGAATCGGTCTGGATGCGCATCACTTGCTTGCGCATCGCGCTTGCCGGCTGGAACAGCGGCAGCGTATTGCCGTAGCTTTTGCTCATTTTCCGCCCATCCAGCCCCGGAATGGTTTCCACCTCTTCCTGAATGAGGGGCTCCGGCACGACCAGCAACTCGCCGTACGCATGGTTGAAGCGGATGGCGATGTCGCGACACATCTCGACGTGCTGCTTTTGGTCGCGGCCCACCGGGACGGCGTTGGCGCCAAAGGCCAGAATATCGGCCGCCATCAGGACGGGGTAGGTGTACAAACCGGCGCTGATTTCGCGACCCTGCGCCACGGCGTCTTTGTATGCGTGCGCCCGGTCCAACTGGCCCTTGCCGGTGAAGCAGCTCAGAATCCAAGCCAGCTCCATGACCTCGGGAACATCCGACTGGCGATACAAGATGGCCTGTAGTGGATCGAGACCCAAGGCCAACCAGGTCGCCGCCACGGCGGCGGTGTTGCGGCGTAATTCAGCCCCGTCGTGCAAGGTGGTGAGGGCGTGGTAGTCGGCGATGAAATAGAGGCAGTGGTACGACTTGGCCAGCGCCAACGCCGGCCGAATCATACCCAAATAATTGCCCAGATGGGGGATACCGCTGGGTTTGATGCCGGTGAGCGCGATCTTCATCGTGGGAGAGCGGGGCCTGACCTTGCCAGCCAGGGGTGGTGCGCCTGGTAGGATTCGAACCTACGACCTCTCGCTTCGGAGGCGAACGCTCTATCCATCTGAGCTACAGGCGCGCAAAGAGACGGTCCCAGCTAGTAGTTTATTCTACTCCGCCCACGGGTTGCGCCATTCCCGGGATGGGGCGGTGTCAATTTTGTAAACATAAAATGCTAAACGCAATGGCCGCAAACCGCGTCTTATGTGAGTACAATGGCACGAGCGTTGGGCACCCCCGCTGCATTGCACCGCAAGTCGTAGACTGCCGATGTCATTGGAATCCTCACCGTTGCGCTCCGCTTCCCGGCCCTATTGGCGCGGGAAACCCGTTTTCGTTCTCGCCGTGGTTCTAGGATTGCCGCTGGGCGCCCAGACCGCGGCCCACAAGAGGGCGCGCGTGCGCCGCGTGGTTGGACAGACCTGGACGGCTCGCTCGACCGCCCAGGGACTGGGCGCCGACGATGTCACCGGGGGCGACGACCCGGTCATCCGGGCCGCGGCGGTCCGGGCGATTGGCGACCTGAACGGTACCGCCGTAGTGGTTGATCCCAACACCGGACGCGTGCTGACCATGGTGAACCAGTCGCTGGCTCTTTCGGCCGACTATCAGCCCTGCTCCACGACCAAGATGGCGGTCGCGCTCGCCGCCCTCGATCACGGCGTCGTCAACGAGAACACTCCCATCCAGATCGCCGCTCACTGGTCGGTCAACTTGACGCAAGCCCTCGCCTACTCCATCAATGCCTATTTCGAAGCCCTAGGCGAAAAGATGGGGTTTGCCACGGTGACCGGGTATGAACGCCGCATGGGCCTCGGGGAGAAGGCGGGCTGGAATATTCCCGGCGAGGATCCCGGCGTGGTGCCTGCCGAGCCGGGGCCGGGGGGCGTTGCCAAGCTCAGCAGTTTCGGCGAAGGCGTCCACATTTCGCCCTTGCAGCTGGCCGCCATCACCACCGCAATCGCCAATGGCGGCACCCTGTATTACCTGCAGCACCCGGTCAATCAGGCCGAGGTCGCGGATTTCCAGCCTCGGGTGAAGCGTCAGCTCCCGATTGCCGACTTCACTCCCGAGGTCAAGGACGGCATGCTGGCGGCGGTCCAGTACGGTACGGCCAAACTCGCCCATCTGCGCGACGAGCAGATCCTCGGCAAGACCGGAACGTGCAGCCGCGATGGAACCCGCTACGGGTTGTTCGCCTCCTACCTGGGCATCGCTCATCCCCAGTTGGTCGTGGTTGTGGTGCTGCGCGGCGACCGGTCGGTGTTTGGGCCGCGCGCCGCCCAGGTGGCGGGTGAAATCTACAAAGCGCTCGACCAGGAACACTTCTTCCTGGCCAGCGCCGCCAGCGCGCTCCCCACCGCCCGCTAATCCGCTTGACATTTCGCTTTTTGTTCGCATAGGATGGCGGCGGAGGGCATACCGCCGTGGTCCTGACCAAGCGCCAGCATCAAGTTTTCAGTTTTCTTCAAAGCTTCATCGAAAAAGAGGGCTACTGCCCGAGCTACGAGGAAATCGCCGCGGGGCTGCACCTTTCCTCCCTGGCCACGGTCCACGCCCATCTCGCGATGCTGGAGAAGAAGGGCTACCTTCGGCGCGGCTTTAATCAGAGCCGCTCCATCGAGCTGCGCAAGCCCGCGGTCAAGCGCGGCGAGCCGCGCCCGCCCGCGTCCTCGCCCGCCGCGCTGCCGCTACTGGGCCGGATTGCCGCCGGCCTGCCGGTGGAAGCCATCGAGGGCCACGACGAGGTTTCACTCGCCGATATCACCGGCAACCGCGCCGCCTTCGTGCTCGAGGTGCGGGGCAACAGCATGATTGACGACCACATCCTCGACGGCGATTACGTCATGGTGGAGCGCCGCGAGCAAGCCGAAGACGGTCAAATCGTGGTGGCGCTGGTGGATGGGGTGGAAGCCACCCTCAAACGCATTTACCGGGAAAAGGGCGGCATCATCCGCCTGCAGCCGGCTAACGCCGCGATGCCTCCGATCCGCGTCCCCGCCGAGCGCGTGCAGATCCAGGGGCGCGTCCTCGGCGTCTTGCGCAAATGCTAACTAACGCGTGGTGAACTCCGGCTGCGGCGCCGGATCCACGTTCCGCGACGAGGGCGACTCCTGAAGCCGGTAGAGGTGGTTGAGCGGGCCGGGGCCGTCGGAGATCGCATAGGACTGTTTCAGCGCGGCGGTCAGGTAGGCTTTCGCCATGACCACCGCATCGTGCACTTGCTTGCCGTTCGCCAAGTTGGCCGCCAGTGCCGCCGAAAAGGTGCAGCCGGTGCCGTGCAGGTTGGTGGTACGCACCCGGTCCGCCGCCAGCGTAATGCAGCGCTGGCCGTCGTAGAGCACGTCCACCGGGCGCTCCAGGTGGCCGCCCTTGATGACCACAAACTTCGGCCCAAGCGCGTGCAGCACCTGCGCCGCCGCCTCCATGTCCCCGGGTTTGGTAATCGTCATTCCGGTCAGCAACTCGGCCTCGGGCAAATTCGGGGTCAACACCGAGGTCACCGGGAACAGCTTCTGGCGCAGGTGAACCCAGGCCGCTTCGTCGCCGAGTCGAACTCCATTGGAGGCGGCATGAATGG